>CAZOAA010000001.1:0-90387 GCA_964577715.1 uncultured Candidatus Thioglobus sp.
ATCACAAATATCCAGATGATCAGATGGTTAGTATTGAAGAAAAATCGCCAAAACCGCCTAAAAAAAGAATTAGTATGTCATATAAGCGTCTTAATAAGTCTTATTATGTTTTTAAACTAATAATTGGAAAATCAAAACAAAGAGTAGCTGCCTTACTAGAGCAAAATACAAAACTCCCAATTGTAAGAGTAAATGGCAATTGCGAAAAGATATATCAATTAAAACAATAATTTAAAGTCTTACTTAATTCAAAAAATGATTAGATGTGTATAATTTTGTGGTTGTTTGTATCACTATTGCTTTTATATAAGACAATAGTGCTTTGGCTGTATTCTGTATGACAAATCTTAATGATAAAATTTATGTTGCAGGTCATAATGGCATGGTTGGCTCAGCCATTGTTCAAAAGTTATCTGAAAAAGGATATGAGAATATTGTTACAAAGCCACATACAGAGCTAGATCTAACTAATCAAAAAAATGTTTATAATTTTTTGAAAAAGGAAAAACCAGATTATGTGGTTATTGCGGCGGCTAAAGTAGGGGGCATCTATGCTAATGACAACTATCCGGCTGAGTTTATTTTTCAAAACTTAATGATTGAGGCAAACCTAATACATGGTTCGTATTTAGCCGGGATAAGTAATTTATTGTTTTTGGGAAGCTCTTGTATATACCCCAAAGAATCAAAACAACCTATTAAAGAAGAGTATCTTCTAAGTGGCTATCTAGAATCCACAAACGAACCGTATGCAGTTGCCAAGATTGCAGGCATTAAGCTTTGTGAGTCATATAATCGACAATATGGTACGGATTACAGAAGTATTATGCCAACTAATCTTTATGGCCCTAATGATAATTTTCACACTAAGAATAGTCATGTTATTCCATCATTAATTAGGAAATTTCATAAGGCTAAGGTTGAAAAAAAACCTTTTGTTGAGGTATGGGGTAGTGGCAAGCCAATGCGTGAATTTCTATATGTTGATGATATGGCAGATGCATCAATTCATATCATGGATATTGATAAAAAAATATTAGAAAGCGAAGTAGATCCAATGCTTTCACATATTAATATTGGCACTGGTGTAGATATTACAATTAAAGATGTTGCCATGACTGTGAAAGATGTTGTAGGTTTTACAGGTAAAGTTACATTTAATACTAAAATGCAAGATGGCACCAAGAGAAAATTATTAGACGTATCTAAAATGAAAAACTTGGGATGGAGTTCTAAAATTTCTTTGAAAGACGGCATACAGAAGACGTATGATTGGTTTTTGGCAAATTACAATAAGTTAAGACATAGTTAAATGACTAGGAAAGCATTAATAACTGGAATAACAGGACAAGATGGAGCATATCTTGCTGAATTTCTTTTAAAAAAAGGGTATGAAGTGCACGGTATGAAGCGTCGCTCTTCTCTTTTTAATACTGATAGAATTGATCATCTATATCAAGATCCACACGATAAAAACCCAAAGTTTATTCTCCATCATGGAGACCTAACTGACTCAACAAGCTTAATTAGGATTATTCAGGAGTCTCAACCTGATGAAATATATAATTTAGCGGCACAATCACACGTGGCAGTCTCTTTTGAAGAGCCTGAATATACTGCAAATTCGGATGCTTTGGGAGCATTAAGAATTTTAGAGGCAATTAGAATTTTAAAGTTGGAAAAGAAAACAAGATACTATCAAGCCTCTACTTCAGAGCTTTTTGGCAAGGTTCAAGAGTCACCACAAAACGAGAAAACACCTTTTTATCCTAGAAGTCCCTATGCAGTGGCTAAATTGTATGCATATTGGATTACTATTAATTATCGGGAAGCGTATGGCATCTACGCTTGCAACGGTATTTTATTTAATCATGAGTCACCCATACGTGGAGAAACATTTGTAACTAGAAAAATAACTAGGGCGTTAGCTAGAATCAAACTAGGGCTTCAGGAATGCCTCTTTTTAGGGAATATCGATGCAAAGAGAGATTGGGGCCATGCCAAGGATTATGTGGAGATGCAATGGCTCATGCTTCAACAGGATAAGCCAGAAGATTTTGCGATATCAACTGGCGAACAACATTCTGTTCGTGATTTTATTGAAATTGCAGCCAAAGAAATTAACATTGAGATTAAATGGAAAGGAGGGGGTGTTGACGAGGTTGGTATTGATGTTAATACGGGTAATGTAATTATAAGAATCGATAAGAGGTATTTTCGACCTACAGAGGTGGATACATTATTGGGTGATTCAAAAAAGGCAAAGGACAAACTTAATTGGCAGCCAAAAATTTCTTTTCAAGAGCTTGTAAAAGAAATGATGGTTTCAGATTTAGAGGGGGCTAAAAAGGACAAGTTGTGTGAAAATAAGGGCTTTAATGTATTTAATTACAATGAGTAATTTTTTCTTAAGGTTTTGGAGATTAAATTGAATAATAAAAATGTATTAAATTATGTATTTGGAAATGGGTCTTTGTCATTGTTGCCATCAATACTAAAAGACAAGCGATCAACTGGCAAATATAAAGTTTTGTATTTTATTGACTCTTATTTTAAGATTGATAGTGCTTTAATAGATGTTAACTTTGATGATGAAGATATTATTTTTTATCATGATACAAAGTTGGAACCAACTACTGAATACATAGACAATATAATGGATGATTTGTACATCAATAAAAATAAAATATGTGCTGTAGTTGGAATTGGCGGCGGTTCAACTATGGATGTGTCTAAAGCCGTATCTAATTTAATAACTAACAAAGGGAGTGCAGAAGATTACCAAGGGTGGAATCTTGTAAGAAATCCAGGTATGTATAAAATAGCAATCCCCACACTCTCTGGAACAGGTGCTGAGGCCACAAGAACTTGTGTAATGACAAATAAAAAAACTGGATTGAAACTTGGTATGAATAGTGATTTTACAGTCTTTGATCAAATTATAATGGATCCAGAATTGACGTCTTCAGTGCCAAAGGATCAGTTTTTTTATACAGGTATGGATGCTTATATCCATTGTATTGAAGCTTTAAACGGCTCTCATAGAAATGCTATTGGAGATGCTTATTCAGCACAAACTATACATCTTTGTAAAGAGGTGTTTGGTAGTGATAACATGATGTCTAATGAAAATCGCTCTAAAATGATGGTTGCTTCATATTTAGGAGGGTGTGCTATTGCTACTAGCTATGTTGGTGTGGTGCATCCTTTTTCGGCAGGATTAAGTGTTGTTCTTGGAATACACCACTGTATAGCTAACTGTATCACAATGAGAGCTATGAAAGAATTTTATCCAGTTGAATATGATGAATTTTGGGAGATGTGTGATAGGCAGAAAGTTTTTATTCCTAAGGGTGTGTGCGACAACCTTGCCGATGATCAATATAACAAGCTTTATGAGTCAACTATAATTCATGAAAAACCTCTAGTTAATGCAATAGGTAATAATTATAAAAGTATTTTAACAAAAGATAAAGTTATTGAAATTTTTAAGAAGATGTGACAAAACCATTGTACAGAATACCATTTAGTGGGCGTGCTCACTTGTATACAAATGAAGAGATTCAAGTTGTAAGTAGCGTTATAAATAACCCCTCTACCCTTACGCAGGGTAAGTATCAAGATCAGTTCCAAAAGAAATTTTGTGAGTATTCTGGTTCTAAATATTCCTTTGCTCTGAATAATGCGACTGCAGCTTTAGAGTTATCAGCACAGCTTTGTCAATTTAATCCTGGAGATGAGGTAATAATTCCAGGACACACCTTTACATCATCCGCATATCCTTTTGTAAAAAAGGGTGCAAAGGTAGTTTGGGCAGATATTGAACTAGATAGTAAAGTTGTTTCGGTTGATACTATTGAGAAATGTATAACACCTAAAACCAAAGCAATTGTTGTAGTTCATTTGTATGGTTATGGCGCAGATATGCTACCTATCATGGAGTTAGCCAATAAACACAACTTACTTGTTATAGAGGATGCGGCACAAGCTCTTGGTGTTTTTGTTGATGGAAAAATGGCAGGAACTTTCGGTGATTTTGGAGTATTTTCTTTCCATTCGCACAAAAACATATCCACGCTTGGAGAAGGGGGGATGCTTGTGGTTAAAAGTGAAAAAGTTGCAAAAATTATCCCAATGTTACGACACAATGGACATGTTGATTTTGATTTTGAAAGAGAGGATTATTGGAAACCTGCCATGGGAAATGTTGATATACCTGAAATTAATGGAAAATATATTTTTCCAAATAATTATTGTATAGGAGAAGTTGAATGTGCTCTTGGTGCTAAGATGCTCGACAGGATTGATTCTATAAATAGAGTAAAACGAAAACGCGCAATAACTTTTATCGACTCTATTTCCGATTATAAAGAGATTAAATTTCACCGTGTAGATTCCGCTAGGCACAGTTATCACTTATTATCTGCTCAATTTGTTGGCGGTAATCGAGATAAATTTATGCGCAAAATGGCAAGCAAAGGCATACAGTGTGTTGTGCAATACTACCCGCTCTATCGTTATGATTTTTATAAAAAGATGGGGATGAAAAAAGCAAATTGCCCTAATACAGATATTTTTTTTGATAACATGGTCTCGTTCCCATTTCATCACATGATGAGCGATGAGGATTTTAATTGGATGATAAAAGTAACCAAAGAGTGTTTGAGTTAGTCATTTGCATAAACATACTATAATTAAAAAAGAGATTTGAAACACAAGCCAAAAATATCTGTCATTGTTCCTGTTTACAATCAAGAGCTTTATATAGGGCGTTGTTTACGCTCCTTGTTGCATCAGTCTATAGATCATTCTGAGTATGAGATTTTAGTGGTAAACGATGGAAGTGATGATCTTACTGGATATGCCTTGGATCAATTTTGCGATCCTTATGATTCGGTTGTGAAAGTAATCACTAATAAGAAAAATAAAGGCTTGCCCGCCTCTGTTAATATGGCCCTCAAAGCCTCTATAGCCGCTTATGTGGTAAGAGTCGATTCAGATGATTTTGTTAACTTTAATTTTCTGAATTTTCTTCAACACTACTTAGAAACTAACAAGCATGCTGATGCAGTTGCTTGTGATTACTTACTGGTTGATAATGATGAGAGTGAGATTAGAAGGTGTAATTGTGATAAAGATCCTATTGCTTGTGGGATCATGTTCCATAAAGATAGTGTTTTTGATGTAGGATTGTATGACGAATCATTTCTTTGCAATGAGGAGCGTGAATTACGAATTAGATATGAAAAAAAATACAATATTCACAGATTGGCTATTCCGTTATATAGATATAGGCGTCATGGTAATAATTTGACTAATGACAATAAAACTATGGATTTTTATAATAAAAATCTTACAAAAAAACATGGTTCTGCCTAGTTGTTTGTAGTTATATAAAAAAATATATTTTGAATACGGTTGCAATAATACAAGCGAGAATGGGGTCAAAAAGACTTCCAAATAAAATGATGTTGTATTTACATGGGCATCCAATATGTGAGTGGGTATACAAAAGAGTTATTAAATCAAAAAAAATTAATCATGTAATTTTTGCTATTCCGGATAATAAGGAAAATAACGTGCTGTATCTATATTTAAAATCTATTGGTGCAAATGTATTTAAAGGTAGTGAGAAAAATGTGGTTGATAGGTTTTATAATGCTGCACATGCATTTGCTGCCGATAGAGTTATAAGGATATGTGCAGATAATCCACTCGTATGCCCATTAGAGATAGATAGACTTGTCGATTTTTTTGATAATAGTGAGTGTGATTATGCTTATAACCATATCCCAAAAAACAACAATTACCCAGATGGATTTGGTGCAGAGATTTGTCCAATCTCCATTTTAGATAAAATACATCAAGCACAAAAAAGTGAGCAACAACAAGAGCATGTTTTTAACTACATACTTGACAATAAATCAAAATTTGTAATTAAAACATTTGACGCTCCTAAGTATATATCCTATCCTAAATTAAAATTGGATATTGATACTATAAGTGATTATCAAAAGATGATGTCATTCAAAATTTCAGTAGATATGACATCGTTAGAAATTGTAAAAACTATTTTAAATTTTGAGTCAAACTAGTATGAGATTGTTAAATTTATTTGACACATATAACAACAATATAGCGCATGTATCTCAACCTTTTATTGTTGCAGAAATAGGGGTTAATCATGAAGGAAATATGGATCTTGCCAAAAGGCTAATAAATGAAGCTAAGACTGGCGGAGCTGATGCAGTTAAATTTCAAAGTTATAAAGCAAAGACATTAGCATCAAAAAACTCACCTGCGTACTGGGATATAACAAAAGAGCCAACAAAAAACCAGTACGAATTATTTAAGAAGCATGATAGCTTTTGGTTGAAAGAGATGGAGCAGTTAAAGTTTTATTGTGATGAATTAAATATAGAATTTATGAGCACTCCATTTGATATTGAGTCAGCTAACTTCTTAAATGATTTGATGGATGTTTATAAGATTTCATCGTCTGACATTACTAACAAGCCCTTTATTGAACATATATGTCGATTTAATAAACCTATAATATTATCCACTGGGGCTAGTACTTTTGAAGAGATACAGGAGGCTGTTGACTGGGTGTCAAATTACAATAATCCACTTGCATTGCTGCATTGTGTATTGAATTATCCTACTAATGATGAGCATGCCAATTTAGGTATGATATCTAAGCTAAAGAGCAGGTATCCCAATAATATCATTGGATATAGTGATCATACTATGCCAAAAGATATGAAAATTTGTGAGATTGCTACAATGTTAGGAAGTGTAATAATAGAAAAACATTTTACTCATGATAAAACTTTAGGTGGTAATGACCATTATCATTCTATGGATAAAAAAGACTTAATAGCTTTTAGAGAAAATATTGATAAGATGTTGACAGTATTGGGGTCTAATAATAATGATTATCTACTAAACCAAAAACTTGCAAGGGATAATGCCAGAAGAAGTATAGTGACTAGTAGGCATTTAAAAGCAGGCGATATTGTGTATTATAATGATTTAACTTGGAAAAGGCCTGCGCATGGCATTAGTCCAAAGTTTATAGATGACGTCATTGGTAGAAAGATTAAAGAAGATGTGCCTGCTGATTCTATACTGCAATGGGAGATGATAATTTAGACTTGTATTGAGTTTACATTGTCAAAAATAAATGAGTTTTATTGTTGATTTAGACAAAAGCCTGAAAGAATTGTTTCCAATTACAAGGTCAATAATCAGTAATGGAAATAGAAGAAGTTTGGAAACTTTACAAAAAAAATGTTCCTATTCAAATTAAAAAATTACGATTCTAGTGACTCTGTATATGATTTGGACTGTTCCAGATAAATGTAATATTAAAGATTCATGGATTAAAGATAGTGCTGTAAATAAAATAGCAAGCATCAAATAATGCAATCTTCATCTGGCTAGCTTATAGTACACTAATACATACAGTTATTGGCTCCCAAGATTTAAAGTCAAAGTTATATTATGGTGATGTTTAGCCAAAATCCATACCTTATGAAACCTTGTCTTGTTCTAAAGACTGGTTGATTTGTTTTAATAAAACAATATGCTAACCCATTTCACAACACTAATCTGTTTAGTTTAAAATACTTCAAACGACTATATAGATTTATTAATCAATGGTAAAAATAGCCTCGATGAGTTCACTTAAACCATTAGAAATGGTTTTCCCGAACCATTTAAAAAACTTAAGAAAAATGATAAATAAATCGGGAGTTATTAATTCCCCGATTATCGCTGATGAAGAGACAGGTATTGTGCTTGATGGCAGTCATAGATATATATTCTTTCTGATGGGTGGATATCTAGAAGCTCCAGTTAAATTTGTAAATTATATGGACGAAAATATTAGAGTTGGAACCCACCTAATGCATCGCCATATAATTGATGGACATACTGGTATATCAAAAAAAGAAGTGATACGTAGAGGGTTGTCTGGAAAACTTTTTCCACCAAGAACAACTAGAAATTTCTTTCCTTTTAGAAAGAATACTTTTGCTGAAATTTCTTTGGATTCTTTGACCAAAGGGCGTGCGGTAGATTGCTCAAAGTTTATTGCAAAAGTTTCCATTCAGGAAGAAGTAGATCATAATTTAAAATATATTGAAGAAATTGAATTTGAACTTGATGAGATAATACGTTACATGGAAGAAATAAGGCTTACTAAAAATTATCTTAAATCTCAAATTGAGATGATGGTGCAGAGTTGATAGTATTTTTTCCAGGAAAGTTTCAACCACCTCATTTGGGGCATATTCTAACTATAATTGATCTTAGTGATAACTACGACAAAGTTATTGTCGGTATCACTGAGGATTGTCCGGCCGTTCTAAAACAAAATGAAAGAATAGGTATTTTTAATAAGGTTTTTAAGAATTTTGACAATGTTGATGTTGTTCCAATCACTGGAATATTGACAGAATACACAAAAGAACAAAAAGAACTCCTGCCTGTTTTTGATGTCTGTGTTAGTGGGAACAATAAAGTTCTAAAAAATATGTCTAAACTGGGCTATAAGTGCACTTACAAAGAAAGATCTAAAGGTATTGGGTATAGCGGCACAGCAATAAGGAGTTTAATCAATGAATAGTCAAAAAATAGTTGGTATTCTTGGCGGAATGGGTCCTTATGCCACGATAGAATTTATGCGTAACTTGCTAGACATAACTCCAGCGAAAAAAGATTGGGATCATATAAGGACTGTTGTTGACAACAATCCCCACTTACCAAGCAGATCAAGAGCCATTCTTTATAATGAAGAGTCCCCACTTGATGGGATGATTGAATCATGCCAAAAATTACAAAATTACCCAGTTGATTTAATTGTTATACCTTGTAATAGTGCTAGCTATTGGGTTGATGATATTAAGAAAGAAGTACACACACCCATTTTAAGTATTATCAATGCTACCGCAAATGCTTTATCAGATCATAATTTAGTTGATAAAGTTGTGGTTTTGGGAGGAATGACTACCTATTTAAAGGAGCTTTATAGAGATAAAATTGAGAGTCTTGGAATAAAATACATCAATATAGATGAAGCTACACAGAATGGCGTTGTTGAGCTGATTGAGAAGGTGAAGCATAATAGTAATATTGATAAATCTCAGGTAGAATTCTCAGAATTGGTATCACGTATTGTCGCACAATATAATGCAAATGGAATTGTATTGGGATGCACTGAGTTTTCATTTTTTAAAGATTTTGATTACCCTGTTCCAATATTTGATTCGAGTTTAGAACTTGCACGTCTTGTGTATGGATGTGTAAAAAATAGAATTTAAATTATATGAAAAAACTTGCTTTATTAGGTGGAGATATCTTTATAAAAAAAGTTGATTACCAGTGGCCAATCTCTGGAAAGGAGGAGTTGGGAAATATAGCTGATGTATTAAATTCTGGTAAATGGTCAAGGTTTGCTTCTTTTGAAAAACGTTTTTCCAAAGAATTTGCAAAATTTCAGGGCGGAAAATATGCTGTTTGCACAACCTCTGGAATGGTGGCCTTGTTCTGCGCATTGAAAGTTCTAAAGGTCGGCCCTGGGGACGAGGTAATAGTTCCTGCCTTTCCTCAACCTCCGGCACTCTCTATTTGCTATGATGGCGCAATACCAATATTTGTAGATATTAATCAAAAAAACTATTGTATCAACCCTGACAAAGTTAGAGAATCTATTACAAAAAACACTAAAGCTATCATTGTTATTCATACACATAATGCTGTTGTTGATATGGATTCAATAATGCAAATTAGCAAGGAGTACAATATTCCCGTGATTGAGGATTGCGCCCATGGCCATGGCGTTAAATGGAAGGGTGATGGTGTTGGGTATATAGGAAATATCGGAATTTTTAGCTTTGAGCAGAGTAAAGCAATGACAAGTGGAGAAGGTGGTGTTATTACTACTAATAATAAACAATATTATCAGGATCTTGTTGCATTGATAAATTTAGGCAGAGGGCCAGATAATAAAAAAAATAAAAAAACAATTGGCTGGAATTTTAGAATGAGTGAATTTCATGCTGCTATTTTAATGGCACAGCTCCATAGATTTCCATCACAGTTAGAGAAAAAAGCCAAGAATATGGCTTTATTTGAAAATTTACTTGACGGGGTGGATGGCATTGATTATATCCATCAGGATGAGCGTACAAGCAACCCAGGCGGATTCTTATTTACCTTAAAGTATGACAATTGTTTTTTTGACTTTATGCCATTGTCTGTTTTTGTTAAGGCATTAAAAGCTGAAGGTGTTCCAGTAAGAACTAGAGACCTTAGTTACAACTCACCAGAAGTTGCTAATTATTTAGGCAGGAGGAATGTTAAGCCTCATTGCCCCAATGCTGAGCTTATAGTTAAAGAAGTTTTATTAACAATACCGCATCATGTCTTTCTTGGCAGTGCCGACGATATACACAATATATTTAATGCTATATTAAAAGTACAGAACAACATTAAAGAGCTAAAGACATACTCAATTGCTAGCAAAATAAAAAACAAAGTGTCGAGGATCGTATCAATATGAAATTATCAGGTGTCCAAATTGAAATAACATCAAAATGTAATTTTAAATGTAATTTTTGTCCTGTGTCGGGTCAGGGGGGTGCATTCCCTATGCCATCAAGAAAACAAATAGATAATGATAAGTTCCTAGAAGTAGTTGACGCAGTCAAAGACTTTGATTTAAATTATTTTACTTTAAATTTTGTTGGCGAACCTATGGCACACCCAAAGGTTTTTGAATATATGAAATATGTTGTTGACAAAAAGTTACCACTTATGCTGGTAACCAATGGCACGTTGTTGAATTTTGATACTTTTGGAAAGTTAAATGGTACCGGTGTTAAAAAAATAAAAATATCCCTTCAGGTTGCTGATAAAGATACATTTCAAGAATCTAGAGGTGTAAAGATGGAATATGAGACCTATTTAAATAAGATAATCAATGTGCTTCTTGCCAAGCGAGATGGACTAATTAACCCAGAGATATATGTTGATTTAGCATTTAATAATACTTATACACCTGTTAGAAAACTACTTGGATTGACAAGCGGTGATCAACATATCGATAATAATATTGATCATTTTTCCCGGGATGTAAAAACTTTACTTGAGGCTTTAGTTGAAAATAATTTGTTTTCACTTGAAAGGCTAGAAAAACTATCTATAAAAAAAGAAATTAAAAAATTTCAAAAAACAGTAGGCCCCAGGGTTGATGATAGAATTTTCTTACAGATATCTAAAGGCATTAATTTATCAATAAAGAACTTTTGGGATCATTTTTCTCATGAAAATAACCATCCTGTTAAAACAGTTAATTGTAAGCCTGATAAGTTAGTTGTAGACATTGAAGGAAATGTTACGGCATGCAATAGAGATGTTTTGCAAAATACAGTTGTTGCTAATATTTACAAGGATAGCATGTCAAATGTACTGCAAAAATTAGAGGCGTCAATTGATAAAATTTCTAAAGGAAAGTCAGATTTTGATTATTGTAAATATTGCAAGGGATCAACAACTAAACGAGGTAGATTTGTTAGATATTTTTTGGATAGATTACGATAAATAATGATTAAGTTTTTTTTTGTTAATCTTATTAACAAGTTCGATAATTTTTTGATAAAAATATGGTTTTTATTGCATTTATTGTCAGGCAGAGATAAATATCTTATTTGCTCTTTTCCGAAATCAGGCAGAACTTGGATTCGATTTATTCTTGCAAACTATTTTAATGAAGTATATGGCTTTGGATGTAAGATTAATCTTCATAATGTATACAACTTTACACCATCTTTAAACAACAGAAGGGCGATTTTTAAATCTCCAAGAATTTTTAAAGGTAGTATGAACCCCAATGTGTTTTCATCGCATATGCAATACAATGAAAAGCTTGTTCAAAAAAGTAAAGTAATTCTTGTACTTAGATCTGTCCCCGACACCATCGTTTCATATTATTTCCATAACTCGAAACATCACTCAAAATTCACTGGAGATATTAAAGACTTCATTAGAGATGACGAGCAATGTTTAAAAAAAATTGTTGAATATTTTAACTCTTGGTCGCCAGTAGCTGCCAAAGATTATTGCCTTGTTATTACTTATGAAGCGCTGTCGGTAGATGCCCTATCAAATATGGCAAAGTTTATTGAATTTTTAAACTTAAATGTAGACAAAAGGGCGTTAGAGAATGCAATTGATAGTTCTTCATTTGACTCCATGAAAGAAGTCGAAATAAGGCGTGGAATTGCGGGTCATGATTATGATAAAAGTCAGAAGGATGCTAGGCGTGTTAGAAGAGGGAAGGTTAATGGATATGTTGATTATTTAGATAGTGATGATATTGAATTTATTAATAATTACCTTAACAATCACCTTTCAAAAGAAAGTTTAAAGATGTTGAAAGATAACGGAATTAAGGTTTAATTATTATGAATGATTTTAACTGTAGTAAAGACTTGTTAGATCTTATTAAAACAGTTAAATTAAGGCTTGAAGCTAAAAATATTCAGTTTTGGTTAGACGAGGGGACGTTGTTAGGAGCTGTTCGTGATAAAAAAATAATTAAAGGTGATGTGGATGTTGATTTTTCCACAACACACAATAACTTATCAAAGTTGCTAGATGTTTGTAATAGTCTTAAATCAGATGGATATCATGTAAAGTATCAAAAGCTTTTACCCTTTGTTGAAGATCTTATACAAATTTATCCCAAGCATAGTTCTGAAATGCGGGGGATGCATATAGATTTTAATATTTATTATCTTGATAATGACAGCGCAATAAGGAGAGACTTTCATTATCCGGTTAGTTCTTATGCAGAAATATTTCTATTGTGTTCTAGAGTTTTGTACAGAAGAGATAGTGCAAACACTAAGTTATCATCACTACTTGTTGTAATACCTAGAGGTTTTCGCATTTGGATATCACAGCAAATAATGAGGCTTTATATTCTACTGTTTTCAACCATATGGCAAGTTGTTCCAAAGCATTATTTTGCCGAGTTTCAAAGTGTAAAATTTTTAGACATGTCTTTTAATATTCCTATTGATTATAAGAGCTATTTAGCGTTTAGATATGGAGATGATTGGCAGATTCCAAATAGTAAATGGTCTTGGAAGGACTCTGTGGATAAGGCTATACAGCATAAAAAACTAAACTTTATCTCTATTGCTTTAACCAGATCGCCGAATTAAAATCATATATGGGCAAACATAAATTTCATGAATTAGATCATAATACAGGTCTTTTTATATACGAGCAAATGCTACAAGCTCATAATGAATGTAGTGACATAGTTGAGCAGAATCATAATATTGTGTCTATTTTTTTTCATGATTTAATGAGAATTACTACTAATTATTTCTATAAAAAAAATGCTTTATACAGTATATATACTCCCCCAAAAAATGTATTAGAGAAAGAAGTTTCAGCCTTTCCATACATAAGTTATAAAGATGTTGAAAATGGTATTGATCTAGAAAGAAAAAAATTTGCCTTAAACAATAGATTGGGATTTAAAAAAACCTCTTGGAATTTATTTGTTGAACTGTATTTTTCAATAATTAAAAACATCAAAACAGTTGGTTTTGGAGAAAACATACCGGTTAAGAATGAAATTGCTATAAATTTTTTAAAAAATAAAATTAAGGTAAAGTTTTTAAGAAATAATGGGGTGGCGGTTAAAGAGGTGTATGCGCAACTACAAATTTTGAAAAAATATATAGGAGAAATTTGCTCTAATTTAGATGCAAATGAAGTATCTAATTCGTTATTTTTATTAATAGAGAGGCATATTAAAGGTCACGTCTCTAAATACGATCATAAGATTAAATGCGACCTTGTTGTTGTTGGGTCATTATCGGAAAAAACAAATCAATTAAATGCAGTGATTGCAAATAGATTGAAAACCCCTGTATTAACTATGTTTCATGGTGAGGGGGACCAGTCTATATACGATGAGCCTAGATTTGGATATTGTGAAATGGTATTTGTTGACTATATATTAGGTCATGGATCATTAAATTCATACAATACAAAAAACTCTAAATATCTAAATTCTGTAATTTTGAACAACCCAATTTATATACCTTCAAGCTCTGATTTTATTAAAAGCATTTATAATGGCGGCGCTATCCTCCCTATTGATAATTTATCTAAATTTCAGTGGATGTATGTCCCAGATTCACTTCAATTTGTTTCTCAATGGGGTCCTTATGGTGGTTATATTAATGACATGCTATATCTGAAATGGCAAAAATCAGTTGTGTCTGCGTTTCCAAATTTAGTATACAAAAGACACCCAAAAGGTAATGTACTGTTTAGAGAGATGTCTAATAATGAGCTGGAAGAGTGGATTAATCCCAATCATAGATTCAATGTAACAATTACTAGTGAAAATTTTTATAATATTTATAATGATTGTGATGGGTATGTTTTTGATACTGTTTCTACAGCATTTATGGTCGCAGTGGCTACCGATAAGCCTATAATTTATTTCAATATAGGTAAAAGGAATTTTAGAAAGGATGTAAAGAAAAAGATAAAAGAAAGGTGTTTATGGATTGATCATGATCCAGAAGATGATATAAATTTTGATGAAATTTCTAAGAAAATATTAAATTTTAATGGTATTAATAGGGTTACAGAATTATATTCGCTTGACTTGCATAATGAATACAATGATAGGGGTGATGTGTTATTAAATTTTATCGATCATTTTGATCTATGATTAATCAGCTAAAGCAATTATGGAGTCACCTGGATGGTAGGCGGCATAGGCAATTTCTCGCATTACTATTGTTAATGGTTTTTTCCTCTGCACTGGAGGTTGTGAGTATTGGGGCGGTTGTTCCTTTTTTAGGAGTGTTGACATCTCCAGACGTAATTTTTAATCATTCACTTGCACAGCCTTTTGTAAATTTTTTCAATATAAACCATTCTGGAGAGTTGGTCCAGCCTTTAATTTTATTGTTTGTTGCACTGGTGGTTTTTTCTGGACTTATTAAGATATTATCGTTATATTTGACTACTAAATTTTCTTTTTCGATTGGTGCAGATATAAGTATAAAAATTTATCGTTTGACTTTGTATCAGGATTATTTGACTCATGCAAATAGAAATAGCAGTGATGTAATTAATGGCGTTATACAGAAAACTAATCAGATTTCTGGTGGCGTATTTAGTTCATTTATAGCTATGCTAAATTCAAGCATCTTATTATTTGCAGTTATTTTGGCATTGATTATTGTTGATGCCGAGATTGCATTTGGAATTGCATCGATATTTTTTGTTTTTTATTTTGTGCTTATGCGTATTACCAGGAAAAGAATTAGAGAAAACAGTTTGTTTATAGCTAAACATACAACAAATATAATAAAATCTCTTCAAGAGGGTTTGGGCGGCATAAGGGATATTATTATTAATAATAGCCAAGAGTTATATTGTAAACTTTATAGAAATTCTGACATCCCTGTGCGTCAAAAATCTGCAGAGAATGCATTTATTGGTGGAGCTCCTAAATATTTGATAGAAATGTTGGGAATGGCATTAATCGCATTAACAGTATTTTTTTTTAATTCTAGAGATGGTAGTCTTGGTGACTATATTCCAGTGGTTGGCGCTCTGGCTCTTGCGGCACAAAGAATACTCCCTGCGCTGCAACAAGTTTACAAATCTTACTCGACTGTAAAAAGTTTACAATATTCTATCGATGATGTTTTAGCCTTCCTAAGCCAAACACCTTCAGAGGATATACACAGCACGGGAAAAGTGAGCGCACTTCCATTTGACACTGAAATACACTTAAAAGATATACGGTTTAAATATGACGATAAGAAAAAATGGATATTAAATAATATTGATCTAACAATAGCCAAAGGTGATAAGGTTGGGTTTATTGGAGAAACAGGGTGTGGTAAGAGTACATTATTAGACATTGTTATGGGTCTGATCACCCCGAAAAAGGGAGGGGTGTTTGTTGATGGTCAGTTGGTGAATGAAAAAAACAAAACCTTCTGGCAACGAAATATTGCACATGTTCCGCAAAGTATATTTTTATCTGATAGTAGTATTATGGAAAATATAGCATTTGGAGTGCCTGTGGGCGATATTAACAATGATCTTGTTAAGGATGTTGCAAAGCAAGCTGAGATTGATTCGGTAATTGAGCAGTTGCCACAAAAATATCAAACAATAGTGGGAGAAAATGGCATGCGTCTATCTGGAGGTCAGAGACAGAGAATAGGTATTGCTAGAGCATTATATAAGCAAGCAAGTATTTTGATCCTTGATGAGGCGACTAGTGCGCTCGATCCAGATACTGAGAAGAGAGTGATGAATACTATTGACAATCTTAGTAAAGATTTGACTGTATTGATTATTGCGCACAGAATGTCAACTTTAAAAGAGTGTGATATGATTGTGAAGGTTCATCCTAATGGGATTAGATTTGAATAACTATTTAAATACTAGATGTTGATAATCAATGAGTCCTATAATAGAATACAATTGTCTTTTTAAATCATAAGTTGATGGATTTTTTATGAAGGCGGTAATATTGGCAGGTGGGCTGGGCACTCGATTAAGTGAGGAGACTGCACTTAAGCCCAAGCCAATGGTTGAAATTGGTAACATGCCAATTCTTTGGCATATTATGAAAACTTACTCTTACCATGGTGTAAATGATTTTATTATTTGTTGTGGTTACAAAGGGTATGTCATAAAAGAATATTTTTCTAACTATTTTTTACATATGTCAGATGTTACATTTTGTATGAAGGATCAATCCATGAAAGTTCATCAAAATAACGCAGAACCTTGGACGGTTACCTTGGTTGATACAGGTGATAATACTTTAACTGGTGGACGTTTAAAACGTGTTTATGATTATATAAAAAATGATGACGCTTGTTGCTTTACCTATGGAGATGGTGTAAGTGATGTAGATATTTCCAGTCTAATTGAGTTCCATAAAAACCATGGTAAGTTAGCTACACTTACTGCTACACGTCCAACCGGAAGATTTGGCTCACTGAAAATATCTAAAGATAACACTGTTAACAGTTTTAAAGAAAAAATAAATAGTGACGAAAGTTGGATTAATGGCGGATATTTTGTCCTTTCCCCTAAAGTTATTGAATATATAGATGGTGATAATATGGCATGGGAAGAACAGCCTTTAAGAAAGTTATCTAATGAAGGTAATTTAATGTCTTTTAAGCATGATGGATTTTGGCAGCCCATGGATACTTTATATGAAAAAATAATGCTAAATAAATTATGGGATAGTGGAAAAGCGCCTTGGAAGGTTTGGTAGTGGATTCAAAATTTTGGAAAGGGCGTAGAGTATTCTTAACGGGCCATACTGGGTTTAAGGGGGGGTGGATTGCACTATGGCTTTCGCATATGGGGGCAAAAGTTTATGGGTATTCTTTGGCGCCATTAACAACGCCTAGCTTCTTTACTGAAACTAAATTGTCTGAACGAGTGGAGCGTTCGATAATGGGTGACATTAGGGATATAGAAAACTTAAAAAAATCTTTATTAGAGTCAAGGGCAAGTGTCGTCATTCATATGGCTGCACAGCCTCTCGTTCGAAAGTCTTATGCTGATCCAGTAGAAACATACTCTACCAATGTAATGGGTACAGTTAATATTTTTGAGGCAATTCGACAAACAAATACAGTTAAAGCGGTTGTTAATATTACAACAGATAAGTGCTATGAAAATATGGAATGGGTGTGGCCCTATCGTGAAAATGATCGTTTAGGTGGCTATGACCCCTATTCATCTAGTAAGTCCTGCGCTGAAATAGTATCATCAGCTTATCGAAGTTCATTTCTTGCAAGTCAAAATATACATCTAGCGAGTGTTAGAGCGGGGAATGTTATTGGTGGAGGTGACTGGTCTGTTGATCGTTTAATACCAGATTTTTTAAGAGCTATTGAAGCAGGAGCCTCTCTTAAAATTAGATTGCCAAATGCTGTTAGGCCATGGCAACATGTGTTGGAGCCTTTATCTGGATACTTAATACTAGCTGAAAAGTTAGTTTTATGTGGTGAAAGATATGCTAGCGAGTGGAATTTTGGTCCAGATGAAAATGACACTAAGTCAGTATCTTGGATTGCCGACTATCTTTGTAGTAATCTTCCTAACGCAAGTTGGAGGCATATTGAAACACCTCAGCCTCATGAATCTGGACTACTAAAATTAGATAGTAGCAAAGCAAAGTTGTATTTAGGGTGGTCACCAAAATGGAATATAGAGGGCACATTAGATAAGACTATTGAGTGGCACAAGGCGTGGAAACAAGGTAAATGCATGACTGACTTTTCGATAGCTCAAATTGAAGATTATCTTGCTATATGAATCATTTGACAATACATGATACTCATATTTCAGGGCTTCGTATAATTGAGCGTCATTCATTTGAGGATCGCCGAGGATATTTTGAACGACTTTACTCCCATAAAGAGTTTGATAGTTTATTGCAGGATAGAATGATCAAGCAAATAAATCATACATTCACCCGTAAAAAAGGCACTGTTCGTGGGCTACACTACCAACATCCTCCTTTCTCAGAGGTTAAAATTGTTTCCTGTTTGAAAGGTAGTGTTTGGGATGTTGCAGTTGATCTTAGAAAAAAATCACCAACTTTTTTGCAATATCATGCGATACGTATGTCAGAAGATGATTCTATTTCTTTCTGGATACCTGAGGGGTTTGCGCACGGTTTTCAAACATTAACCCATGATTGTAAAATGCTTTATCTACATACTAAAGAATACATGCCAAATTCAGAAGGTGCACTTAATGCAACTGACCCAAAAGTCAAAGTAGAGTGGCCATTAAAAATTTCAGATATTTCTGATAAAGATAGAGGGCATCCATTTATCTCTAAGGGCTTTGAGGGAGTAGTTGTATGAATTGCCGCCACTGTAAAAAAGAACTTGTACACACATTTTTAAACCTTGGGTTTTCACCGATATCCAATGCTTATTTGACAGAAGAAGATCTTTCAAAGCCAGAAAAATACTACCCTCTTAATATTAAAATTTGCAATCACTGTTGGTTAGTACAAACTGAAGATTATCTCCATGAAGATCAGCTATTTGATTCAAATTATGCTTATTTTTCCAGTACTTCTAGTAGCTGGATTGATCATTCTATGAAATATGTTAGAAAGATAACCAAAAAATTAGATTTAGATTCGGAAAGTTTGGTTATTGAAATTGCTTCTAATGATGGATATTTACTTAAAAATTTTGTAGAAAATAAAATTCCATGTTTAGGAATTGAGCCTACAGACAGTACTGCAGATGCTGCAGAAGCTTTAGGAATTCCTGTGATTCGAGAATTTTTTGTTGAAGATCTTGGTAAAAAGCTTGCTACTGAAGGTAGATTGGCAGATTTAATTATAGGGAATAATGTTTATGCGCATGTGCCTGAAATAAATGACTTTACCGCAGGTCTTAAGGCAGTACTAAAAGAAAATGGAACTATTACTCTAGAATTTCCTCACCTATTGAATTTAATTGATCAGAATCAGTTTGATACCATCTATCATGAGCATTTTTCATATCTGTCGTTATATACAGTTAGTAAAATATTTGCTATGCACGATCTAAGGATTTATGATGTAGAGCGGGTATTGACACATGGTGGAAGTTTGCGTATTTACGGCTGCCATTATAAGAGTCAATTAATAGAAAACTCAACTGTTCAAAAGATGCTGGAATTGGAAGAACAGTATGGGTTGAAACGATTAAATACTTATCAGAATTTTCAACAGCGAGTTGACAGGGTTAAAAATAGCTTGTTATATTTTTTAATTCAGCAGAAGCAGCTGGGAAAAACCGTCTCAGCCTATGGTGCGGCGGCAAAAGGTAATACGCTACTAAATTATGCGGGTATTAAGCCTGATCTACTCCCTTTTGTTTGTGATGCAGCACCTATTAAGCAGGGAAAATATATGCCTGGTAGTCATATACCAATTTTAAAACCTAATGCATTAGAAGTGCAAGCGCCTGATTATGTGTTGATTCTGCCATGGAATATTTCTGAAGAAGTAAAGCAGCAACTTATAAATGATCATTCATTTAAAGGAGATTTTGTAACAGTTATCCCCGAGTTGCAAATTATTAAACAATAGTGAAATCACGCATTCATTATACTAAACCCTCAATAACAGATTTAGAGGTTAAATATGCCGCAGATGCGGCAAAAAATGGTTGGGGTGAAGAATGCTATACTTACATAAGTAATTTTGAAAATCTTTTTAAACAGCACTTAGGTGTAGACTATGCGATAGCAACCTCCAGTTGTACTGGATCGCTTCACATGGGTATGGCTGCACTTGGTATAGGGCCGAATGATGAAGTTATTATGGCTGATACCAATTGGATTGCCACAGCATCACCTATTGTTAACCTTGGTGCCAAGCCTGTATTTGTTGACATTCTTCCTGATTCATGGTGTATTAATCCTGAGCTAGTAGAGGCAGCAATAACGCCAAATACTAAGGCAATTATTGCGGTACATTTATATGGAAATCTGTGTGATATGGATCGACTACTGGAAATTGGAAGTAAATATAATATTCCAGTTATTGAAGATGCGGCAGAGGCTATTGGCTCTATCTATCACGGAAAAAGAGCTGGCTCTATGGGGAAGTTTGGAGTTTTTTCATTTCATGGAACTAAAACTTTAACTACAGGGGAAGGGGGGATTTTTGTTACAAATGATGCAAATCTATATGAACGAGTACTAACATTAAGTAATCATGGTCGTTCAAAAGAACAGGTAAAGCAATTTTGGCCTGACTTAGTAGGGTTTAAATATAAAATTTCAAATATTCAGGCTGCTATAGGTTGTGGCCAGTTAGAACGAATTGATGAGCTGGTTATGAAAAAAAGAGAAGTCTTTAAAATGTACCAGGAGAAATTAAATTCAATTCCTGGAATAAGCCTCAATTCAGAAGACAAAGGAACGGTAAATGGTGCGTGGATGCCAACTGTTGTTTTTTCTAAGGAATCGGGTGTAAAACGTGAGACTTTGCAAAGTGCCTTCAAAAGAGAAAATATTGATGCAAGAGTGTTTTTTTGGCCATTGTCTAGCTTACCAATGTTTCAAGCGAAAGAAAAGAATCTGAATGCATATTCAATTCCTAAAAGATCTATCAATTTACCTAGTTATCACGATTTGAGCCTTGTAGAGCAACAAAGAGTTGTAGATGTCTTGTATTCTATTTCTTATGAGTTTGGCTTAAAAAAATGAGAATAATACTTATGGCAGATGGGATAGTTGGGTTTAAGATCGCCCAATACTTATCAAAACAATATCCAGGTGATTTATTTTTAATTGTTACTATTAAAAAAAATAATATATATAAGTTTTTTAAAAAAAATGGTTTTAATGTATTGGCTTTTGAATCAGAAGAGATTATTTTAAAAAAACTTAACCATAAAGAGGTTGACCTTGGAATTCTAGCATGGTGGCCAAATATTATTAGATCACCTTTGATAGATTATCCAAAACAAGGCTTTTTGAACACCCATCCAAGTTTCTTACCGTATAATCGCGGGAAGCACTTTAGTTTTTGGGCGATCGTTGAGCAGGCGCCATTTGGAGTATCTATACATTGTGTAAGCAATAATATTGATTCAGGTGATATAATAGCTCAAAAAGAAATAAACTACAACTGGTGTGATAATGGTGAATCTTTATATTATAAGTCCCAGGAAGAGATGTTAAATTTGTTTATTAAGACTTATCCATCTTTACACATGGGGTGTTTAAGTAAAAAAAAGCAAGATATGTCAAAGGGATCTTATCACCTGTCATGTGAAATTGAAGAGGCTAGCAAAATTAATCTTGATGATTTGTATACAGGGAGAGACATTCTAAACAAACTAAGGGCTCGAACATTTTCCGGGCATCCTAGTTGTTGGTTTGAGGATGAAAATATTGTTTATGATGTATCTATAGAAATTAATAAAAAAAAATAATTTAAAAAAAAGTGAAATATTATGGAAGCAAATAAAAGCTATTCCGACAGAAGTTCCGGATAGGATGTTGAGTCTGGAGTACGGAGTAATTCAGAAATATATGAATTTGACTTTTCAAATGAATCGTCTACCTCAGAAGAAATTAGTGTCAGTTGGCATTTAGATTCTTACTCAGGAATCCTTGAACATAATGAATTAAAAAGTCTTTCTGACAAAGATAAAGAGTTCGTAAAAGGTATTCAGTTATTAGAATTTGTCACTAAACAAACAATTTTTGAGATTGATTGTGTTAATTATGTAACTTCTAGACTAACGCATGGGAAATATAAATTTAATTTTTCTGAGTCTTTAAAGCTTGACGCTTTAAAAGTTTATACCGATGAAGGATATCATGCTTATTACACACAGAAAGTGGCCAATCAGATAAGGCATTATTACCATATTGGTGAGGACGATATTAGCCCATTTGTTAAAGACTATTATTCAAAGATCGAATTAATTATTTCCAAGTTTGATAAAAAATACAAAGATCTTTGTATGCTGGCATTTGTTATTGCTGGCGAGAATCAAATTGTCTCAGATCTTTCGAATGATATGCGAAAGATAGTCCATGAGCCTATTCGAAAGATGTTTAGAGATCATATGAAAGATGAAGTATTTCATGCTAGATTCTTTAGTATAGTTTTTGAAAAAATTTGGCCTCAACTAAATGCTAAAGAGAAAGAAATTATGGGGTTGTGCTTTTGTGACTCTATGGAAATATTAGGATCACCTCGTACTGATATCTATTATTTTTCTTTGGCCAAGCTGGGTTTTAACGAACAACAAATATCGCAATATATCAACGATATATATAATACAATTGAGTGGAAAACAACTAGAATTAGCGCTAGAATGGCTCCAACAATAAGCTTATTAAAATCAAATAATGTTTTTGATATTGAATCAGTTAAAAATGCGTTTCAGAGAAAAAATTATATAATATAAGTAGCAATGTCAAAATATTTAAAAGCAAATAGTGATTATTGGAGTCAGGCGGTTTATGATAATCCAAACCCTGAGTCATATGTATTTAGAATGGGTCAAGATAACTTTAGAGGTTCATCTCTAAATATTTTAAGCAAATTTTGATACATATCTTCACCTCTATTATTAAACCTAAATTCACATTCTTTTAGGTGTAAATTAAACATCTTTTTATCCATACCTTTAAACTTTACTAACCTTGTTTTGGCATAACCCCAGAATGATTCAATTCCATTAATATGAGAGTTTCCTCTCACAAACTCATTCTTCCCATGGTGCACTCTAAAGTGCTTCTTATAGCCAAAATCTACTAAACCATTATACCCACGCCAACCATCGGAATGAATAACACTACCAACATCAACTTTGCCCTTGATAACCTTCTGCAGCACAGCTGCAGAGCAATCAGGGACAATTTCAGTATAAACCTTACCTTGTCTTTTTAACAAACCAAACACTATGGTTTTACCTCTGGCGCCACGGCCGCGTTTTCCGCGGACGCGCCGTGCACCAAAATAACTTTCATCAATTTCAATCTCACCTTTGAGTGGTGACTGATCTTGACAATACAAAAATATTCTAGACCTAATAGCTGTTAAATATTTGTTAATACTTGGTCTAGATATTTTTGTTAAATGAGAGATTTGAGTTGCACTCAAATCCTCAGAAAACAAGTAAATTATTTCTCTAAATTTCTTCTCAGAAATGTGAGAACGAATTACATACTTGTTTTTCATTGGCATAGCAACATATTATCATGTTTTTATACCTCTAAAGTTATCTAGACCCTTTAGAATATATGGCCGTATTTTAAATTATCAGTTTGGCCTGAATGGAAAGAGAAATGATAATGTTCTTGATTTTGGTTGCGGTTCTGGGGGTAATTCTACATTTTTTGACTCTAAAGGTTTTAATGTTTTTGGTGTAGATCAAAGTGCTGGTGACATTGAAAGGTGTCACAAACGCTTACCAAATAAAGTCAATCAATTCAAAACTATAAGTCCAGAATGCTCTCAAGATGATATCTGGTTTCCTAGAGTAAAATTTAAAATTATTACTTCGTTCCAGGTTTTGTACTATCTCAATGATACAGATCTACAGAGAAGGCTTACATCGTTATACAATATGCTTGAACCTGGCGGTATTTTTATTGCAACTATGATGCATACTAGCTCTTGGTATTATGGCATGAGTCATCCATCTGAAGATGGAATGAGGTTTGTCAAATTTTATCGTGAACAAGATGTTGGTAGGGGTAATCTTTCTATGAATGATCACTATATAAATTTTACTAATGATGAAAAAGATTTAATTGAAAAATTTAAAATCTTTCTCCCTCTGCATACCAAAGGTTATTATGATGGAGTGTATAGAGATGATCAAGGCTCTGAGAAGCATCTAGTTTTTATTGGTCAAAAACCCAAGATTTGAAAAAAAATCAGAACCCCATAAGATTGATTGCTAGAATCGATGTTAGGAATGGCTATCATATTAAAACTATCAATGGTGAAGGGGTTAAGAAACTACGAACAATTGAGGAGTCATTGGAGCGTTTCACAAAAGGTGTTAATGAGCATGATGAAATTCTTTTAATTGATGCTGTATCCTCTCTTTATGGTTTTGATAATTGGTTAATTCGGCAGGATAATAAACATATGTATTGTCCAATACCTTTTTCTATTGGTGGTGGAGTGGCATCTGTTGATATGGCCATTTCCACTTTAGAAAAAGGTGCAGATAAAATTGTAGTTAATACTGCTGCCATTGCAAAGCCAAAATTATTATCAGATATTTCGAATATTTGTGGCAGGCAAGCAGTTGTGCTTCAGATTGATACAAGAAAAATTAATAACATTTATAGGTGTTTTATCAATGGATCGCGAGAGCTTTCCAATCTTACTGTGGAAAATTGGTTGCAGCAGGCCCAGGATAATGGGGTTGGTGAAATCCATGTAACTTGCATTAATTCTGAGGGTGTAGACGCTACTTTCCCTGATGATCTTGCAGATTTGTGCAGATCTAATACACAACTCCCTTTGATTGTATCTGGAGGTATTAGAAGCGCCTTGGATATGAAAAATCTTAGATTAAAATTTGAAATTAATGCTTTCAGTTTTTCTTCGATTACTAACCATTTGGGCCTAACCGTTGAACAAATCAGGCGCGACCTTTTGACGCTTGGAGAGAGTGTAAGGTGTCCACATTAGTACATATTGTAAAACTTAAAAGTTCAAACTACAGATCTGTACAACAGGCGGTTATCGCAGGGGGAGGCGGAGTTACGCCAAAAATAATTGAAATAATTGAATTAAAAGATAGTTCAATTTTAATTATTCCTGGAATTGGGAATATGGCTTCATTGGTAAGTGAAGTAAGTGAAAATCTTGATATAGAGCGGATTAGAAATTATATTATTTCTCATAATATTAAGGTGATTGGGATTTGCTTAGGATTTCAATGGTTGTGCTCCAAGTCTTTTGAAAGCGAGCATTCTAAGTGTTTAAATTTAATTAATTGTACAGTTGAGTCGATCTTTACTCCAACAATGCCTTCTTTAGGATGGAAGAGGCTTAAAGAGTCTATTTTCAATAAAAATACTAGCTCATTATCGAATTATATTAAAGGTAAAGATTTCTATTTAACTCACTCTTTTGGGGTAGGCGATTTAGAGCTGAAGGGTGCAGAAGTTTATGTGTATTCTTCTGATGAAGCTAATAATTTGGTAGCTGCCGTTATAAGTAAAAATATTATTGGTTATCAGTTTCATCCTGAAAAGAGTGGCCAACACGGTGTAAAATTACTTCAGAAACCAATCTTATATTTGGAGAGTAATTGATAGTGAATAATTTACCTAAGGCGCCACCTTCTAAAACCGTTATCTTCTGTAAAACTTGTGTAATCTCAAATCAAAAACCTGTTTCATCAATTGAATCTTCTCACTCGCAAGGAGATATAAAGAAAACGGTAAACTTTAAAGATGGAATTTGTGATGCTTGCCACTGGGCTAAAATTAAAGATCAAGATATTGATTGGCAAGCTAGAGAGAGTGAATTAAAGAAACTACTTGACAAGCATAGAAAAAATAATGGTGAATATGATGTAATTGTCCCAGCTAGTGGGGGTAAGGATTCAATGTATGTGGCTCATATGTTGAAAGAAAAGTATAATATGAACCCTTTAACTGTAACATGGAAGCCCCATGTTTTTACACCTATTGGATTTGAAAACTTTATGAGTTTAATAGATAGTGGCCAAAGCAATCTAATGTTTTCTCCCCCTGGAGATATACAAAGGAGATTAACCTCTCTAGCATTTAAGAATCTAGGCCATCCATTTCAACCTTTTATTGTTGGACAAAGAGTTGTTGGTCCTAAGGCAGCACTAATGAACAATGTTAAGCTGGTCTTTTATGGTGAGAATGTTGCTGAATATGGTAATCAAATTAAAGATAATTACAGCCCCATTATGGATCCAGAGCTTTACACTTGTTTTAACCATGATAAAGATACTTTAGATTTATTTAAACTATCTGGTATTACTTTGAAAGACCTTATTGATAAACATGATTTCTCAATCAGTGATTTTGAGTCATATAAATCGCCATCATTGCTTGAAGTTGAGTCTGCAGGGATTCAAGTTCATTATATGTCTTATTATAAAAAATGGAATCCACAAGAAAACTATTATTATTCGGTTCAATATACAGGATTTAAGGCTAGTGATAGGCGCAAAGATGGTAGTTACTCCAAGTACGCAGGAATTGATGATATTATGGAAGACTTGCATTTTTATATGCAAGTAATCAAGTTTGGTATGGGTAGATGCACATGGGATGCTGCACAAGAAGTTAGGTCGGGTATGCTTGAAAGGCATGAAGAAGTGGCTTTGGTATCTAAGTATGATCAAGAGCAGCCAACTCAGTATTTTCAAGAAATTCTTGAATATTTAAATATTTCTGAAAGTGAGTTTTGGTCAGTGATTGATTTTTTTAGACCTGAACATCTTTGGAGAGAGTTAGATGATGGTAGTTTTTCTCTTAAACATCCTATAAGGTATGATACCTGACCCTTGTATTGGAAAATTCTATAATAGATTACATTTTTAATATTTAATATGACTACATTTAAAAAACATCAACAATTCAAAGAGAAGTGCTTTTCAGAAATAAAAAAACAAGGAGAAGATGATGATTTATTGAATTCAACATCTATTTGGTTTGAAAAAGCAAACAGGTTGAATTATTCATATCACTTTGAATCTTTAGGACGCCCAATAATTCAATATCCACAAGATATGATTGCAATGCAAGAGTTAATATGGAAGGTTAAGCCCGATCTGATTATTGAAACAGGAATTGCGCATGGAGGGTCTTTAATTATGAGCGCATCCATGTTGGCAACATTGGATATGTGTGACGCGATTGAATCTGGAGAGACTTTTAACCCTATAGAATCAAAGCGAAAAGTTTTGGGTGTTGATATAGATATTCGTGCACATAATCGAAAAGCAATTGAGATGCACCCAATGTCGTCCCGTATTCAAATGATTCAAGGTTCTAGTATCGAATCAGAGACCATCGAACAAGTGTACCAGGTTGCAAAAAAATATAAACGCATTCTTGTGTGCCTTGACTCAAACCACACTCATGATCACGTACTAGCCGAACTCAAGGCATACGCTTTGTTGACAAGTATAGATAGTTACTGTGTAGTCTTTGATACAATTATTGAGGATATGCCTGACAATATGTTTTTAAATAGGAAATGGTCTCAAGGTAACAATCCAAAGACTGCAGTATGGGAATATTTAAAAACTTGTTCAGAGTTTAAGATTGATAAAAGCATGCAAAATAAGTTGCTAATCACTGTGGCGCCAGATGGATATTTAAAGCGTGTAAAGTAATATTAAAATGAAGAATTTTACAATATTGATACCTGTATACCATCAATATGAAAAGCTTTATAGGTTATTGAGTTTTTTAAAGGGTTTTAAAGAGAGTTTTGAGGTTATTATCCTTGATTCTAGTGTTAGAAAGGCTGAGGTTAGTTTTGATATTGATTTTAAATACTTGTCTTTTGATAGTGATACACCATTAATAGAAAAAATATACCAAGGCTTGGATTTCGTTAAAACAGAATATTCGGTTTTGTGCGCAGATGATGATTTTATCATGCCCTCTGCTGTGATGGAGTGTGTTGACTTTTTAAGTTTGAACAAAGACTATGTTGTAGCTCATGGCCAGTATATTTCCTTTTTAACAACTACAATTAATGAAAAGGAAAAATTTTTCTGGGGGAAGAGGTATGACACTCCCTCTAACGAAGAAAACAACCCAATTTTACGAATTGAAAAATATTATAGCATCCCCATGTCTCCAAATTTTTACGGTGTATATCGTACTGTAGACCATAAAACTATAATGAAAATAACTAGAAAATCTGGTTATGATATAAGGTTTGAAGAGAGGCTGCAGGCATCTGTAGCTTTGCTTATTGGGAAAGAGAAAAGATTAGATTCTTTTTACTATTCAAGAGAAAAGGTTAAAGAAAAAAAAATAATAGATGACATGGATAGTTATGTCAAATATAAAACTTTTGATGAAAAATATCAAAATTATAAAGCTGTTTTAGTAGATTTTATCAAGTCTAATAATTATTCTATGGCCAATGATTTTAACAATCAAATCGATGATATTTTTTTCGATTTTGTGGAAAAATTAACTGCTAGAAATAAAAAATCTCTTTCTTCCTTGGTTAAGGGGGTGATTATAAATACCACCCCATTATATAAATTTATTAATTTTGTGTTAAGAAGAAAGGACTTGTACGAAAGAACTATGTTGTCTGATGGTGAAATGTGTGACAAGTACAGAGATGTGCTTAAAGTGAAAACGCATTCCTTGGAAAAAAAGTAAATTTTTGACATTATGGAAAAATGTAATATCTTTATTTTTAGAGGCAAATGCACATTTTTTTTGAAAATATATAGCCGTATATCTAAAAATAAGATCTATTCATGGAATAAATGCAGATCTATAAAAAAAATACCTTATAGTCACTCCTGTTCTTTCTTCTCTAATAAGGAAAAGGCAAGGCGTATTTTTAATAATTATTTTGAAAATAATATGCCTAATAAGGAGTGCCTATCTACTCAGTATATTAAAAAAATGCTGATTAGTGATTTTGATGAATATTATTCATTTACAGCGCAAGTACTGCAAATGAATAAGAAAATATATAAGATAATTGGCGCTGGAATATTTAAAAATATTTATGATAATAGAAAGATAAAAACAAGCTATTTTTTAATATTTGGATATACTGTTGCCATAGTTAAGATGTCCCTTGTCTTTTTGAGACTTTACCTCTTGTGTTATATGCAAAAAAGCAGTATTAAGGTTGGAGATGTTGTGTATTTAAGAAGAAAAGCTCTTCCAGATGCTTTTTTAAATTCTCATAAATTTTTTATAAAAAACAAAGTTTCATTTTCAGGTGTAATTTTTGATTTCAGCAACTCTATATCTAAATACGATCTTTATTTTTTAAGTAGTTTTGTAAATTCTTTTGCGGCATTGAAAAAAGCAGCAAGAATAGTTGTTAGATCTATTTTAAAAGATACAACTACTTTTTATGCTTTATCAGTCTCTACCAGACAGTATTATAATTTTTTAAGGGAAACACTTTATGTTAATACTTTGTTAGAATTAAAGCCAAAGGTTATATATGGATCTTTGACAGACCGACCTTACGGTGTTCTTTTGTATAAACATAAAAAACCTTTTCAAAAAATATGCATGCATAGTGATGGGTTTTATTTTGATCCGTTACCGGGCCCAGAATATGTGTATGCGGATGTATTTTATGGAATGAATGAGTTGGACTGTAATAATATAAACCGCCATGGCGGCGGTATTTTAAAAATAATAGATGCAGGGTTTTATCGAAAAACTATTAGGGCTAAGTCTAAAGGGGTGCATAAAGATTTAAAAAGGTTGATTTTTGAATTTGAGCATATTGTGGTTATTACCTTGGCAACGGTTAGAGTTAACAAGTATTTTCCAATTGATTTGGCATACTTTAAAGATTTTATTCTTGAAATAATAGAGCAAACAAGTGTTTTTGATAAATCCCTCTTTATTCTAAAAGGAAAAAAGGGTGAGATAGAGTTGATTCCAGATGAATATGCTAAATTTTTATCACAAAAGGAAAATGTATACATAGTCCCATGTGATGTGCCATATTTGCTCGAGTACAATCATTATGAGGATCTTATTGATTATGCAGATTTAGTTGTATCTATGCACTATGCTTCTATGACAGTGTGGCAGTCAATAGCAAGTGAAATACCTACTATAGGATATAACTATTGTAATGATATAACTGAATTTTCAAACTCTCCATATTTTATTGTTAATAAGGGTGGGTTACTACAAGCAATTAAATATTGGAAGGGTTTGGATGAATGCACAAAAAAACATTTTTTCCAAAATATTAAAGGAAAGGCAAACTTACATCGCAAAGATGCGTTACACGATATGTATTCAAGCCTCTCTTCTATGGTTGGCTGATGCGAGTGAATATTTTTTATAGAAAAATGGTAAATGTATTGTATTCTTTCAAAGACTCGTTTTTTCTTTATAAAATTATATTGAAGTCTTTTTTTGGAGGGGGGGGGAGTAAGATAATTGTTACATCCATTCCAAAGTCTGGCACGCATTTAATTGAAAAGTTATTGGTTGATTTTTTTAGTTTTATTAAATTTGGTGATGGTATTAATAGAATGCATTATCCAAATAATGAGGGAAGGTTTAATAAAGTAAGAAAGAAAATCTCCCTCCTTCCTCGATCATGTTTTATTTCAAGTCATTTATTTTATGATGCTGAAATTGGCGAATTGATGGCCAAAAAAGATATAAAAATAATTTTAATGATTCGAGATCCGAGAGATATTGTTGCTTCAGCTGCAAGATACATCACTGAAAGTTCACATCCTTATTCTCCTCATTTTACAAATAAGTCGAAAGAAGAAGTTATAGAGATGATTATAACTGGAATTACAGGTCCAATATTAATGCACAGACCTAAAGATCCAAGTATGAGAGCTGAATATACTACGAACCATAACATGTTTAGTGGTATTTTAGAAGCATACCGAAGGTTTTTACTGTGGAGTGAAGTTGGTGATGCTTTAGTAGTAAAATTTGAAGATCTTGTCGGGACTTCTGGAGGTGGTGACATAGGAAGGCAGCGAAAAATAATTTACAAAATAGCTAAATTGTGCAAGAGTCATGTGTCTGATAGTGATATGAGTAATATTATTGACAATCTGTTCGGAGGAACGTCAACCTTTAGAAGGGGTAGAATCAACACCTGGAGTGATGAATTTACAGAAAAAAATAAAAAAACTTTTAAAATCAATACTGGAAGTTTACTTGTTGATTTGGGTTATGAAAAAGACAATAGATGGTGATCGGTAAAGAATGAACATTAACAATATAGATTTATTTGTATTTGATTTTGACGGTGTGTTGACCAATAACCTTGTTTATACAAATGAGTTGGGAGAGGAATTTGTTGTTTGTAGTCGTAGTGATGGCTTGGGATTTGATTTGTTAAAGGCAATAAAAAAAGAGTCTTGTATATTGTCAACCGAAAAAAACCATGCTGTTTCAGCGAGAGCAAAAAACTTAATATCCCTGTAATTCAAGGGGCTGGGGATAAGGTTGATGTATTGAAAAATATTGCAAAAGAGCGAAATATTAGCCTTGACGGTATTTTTTATGTTGGCAATGATGTTAATGATTATTATGCTATGGATATTTGCGGTTATACAGCTTGCCCATCTGATAGTCATAGTTTAATTAAAAACAATGTGGACTACATACTTAAAGCTAAAGGTGGGCATGGAATTGTTCGTGAAATATTAGAAGATGTTTTTCAATTAAATATACTTAAATTACTTAAAAAACTAAAAGATGAATAAACCAATATTTATTATTGCAGAGATTGGAATAAATCACAATGGAGATATGCAGATATGTAAAGACTTGATTGATGTTGCTATTGATGCTGGTTGTAATGCAGTAAAGTTTCAAAAAAGAGACGTTAATCAAGTTTATACACAAGAGTTCTTAGATTCGTCTAGAGAGAGTCCATGGGGTACTACACAAAGGGAGCAAAAGAGCGGACTGGAGTTTGGAGTTGATGAATATCGAGAAATTGATCAATATTGTAAAGAAAAAGATATAGAGTGGTTTGCTTCGGCATGGGATTTAAACAGCCAAGTATTCTTGCAGCAGTTTGATTGTAAGTACAATAAAATTGCCTCAGCCATGATTGTCTGCGAAGACCTTTTAAGGCTGGTTGCCAAAGAAGGAAGGCACACCTTTATATCAACAGGGATGACAACCTATGATGACATTAGCAAAGCTGTTGACATTTTTAACGAGGAAGGTTGTTCGTTTGAGCTGATGCATACAGTATCTACCTACCCAATGAAAGATGAAAATGCAAATCTAAAAATGATCGATACTCTCAAGCGGAAGTACCAATGCAATGTTGGTTATAGTGGACATGAAGTTGGCTTGGCAGTTTCATATGCCGCCGCTGCTTTAGGAATTTCCTCGCTAGAAAGGCATATTACCATGGACAGATCTATGTACGGTTCTGACCAGTCTGCTTCGGTAGAATCGGCAGGATTGAGAACTTTGGTGGGAGCGGTAAGAAAAATAGAAAAAGCAATGGGCGACGGTATTAAAAAAACTATAGAGGAAGAAGGGCCAGTGGCACAGAATTTAAGACAACATTTGAGTTAAATAATAAATGGATAGATTTATATCTATAGACTGCATAGATGTCTTGGTTTTTGACTTTGACGGTGTATTGACTGATAATTCAGTCTATATTGATGAAAGCGGTAGAGAGCAGGTTAAATGCAGTAGATCGGATGGGTTGGCTTTCGATGTTTTGCGAAAGATTAACAAACCTGTTTGTATTATCTCTACTGAAAAGAATTCCGTTGTCTCTTCTAGAGCTGCAAAATTACGCATACCAGTAATTCAAGGTGTATCTGATAAAGCAAGAGAATTAGAGAAACTTGCAAATGAGCACTCTTATCAATTGTCAAAAATACTATTTGTGGGTAATGATTTAAATGATTATCCGGCGATGAACTTATGTGGTTTTACAGCGTGTCCGGGCGACAGTCATCAGGTAATTCAAGAGTTGTCCACTTTTGTACTTCGAACAGAGGGTGGCAAAGGGGTTGTTAGAGAGTTGATAGAAGAAATCTTCCAGTTAGATCCATTGAAGATATTATTTGAGATTGAGAATAAGAGGTAATAATGAAAAATGATTTTGGCGTAATGCAAGGAAGGCTGTTGCCTAAATACCAAGGAAGGTATCAAGCCCATCCGTTAGGGTACTGGCAAGAAGAATTTCTTGTGGCATCAGAGTTGGGATTGGATTGTATTGAGTTTATATTGGATTTTAATGATGCCGAGAAAAACCCTTTGTTAGCGAAAGATGGAGACTTAAAGATTGCAAATGTGGTCAATAAAACAGGTGTATCTGTTAAAACCATTTGTGCAGACTACTTTATGGAGGTGCCACTGCATACTGATGATCAGTTAGTGGCTGATACAAGCTACAAGGTCTTAGAAACACTGGTTGATTCGGCTTCGAAGTTGGGTGTAACAGATATTGTAATACCTTGTGTTGATCAATCTTCGTTGAACAGTGAGATTAAAGTCGAACGTTTTATTGGCCAAATAAAGCCCATAATACCAACTCTTAAGAGTAAGAATATTAACCTATCTTTAGAGACAGATTTAGCACCAGATGCATTTTCTGCGTTATTAAGAGCAATCGGTTCAGAGAAAGTTACTGTTAATTATGATATCGGTAATAGTGCTGCATTAGGATTTAACCCAGTCGAGGAGTTGGAGGCCTATGGTGATAGAATTACCGACATACATATTAAGGATAGAGTACTGGGAGGGGGTCCGGTAACATTAGGCGAAGGCGATGCGGATTTTCAATGTTTTTTCCAAAAGCTAAAAGAGTTTGATTATAGAGGGCCCTTTATTATGCAGGCTTATCGAGATGATGAAGGTGTTGAGATCTTCAAAAAACAGCAACAGTGGATTTTAGAAATGATGCATAATTTTTATGAGGATTAGTTGCATTATTCTCGCCCGAGGTGGATCAAAGGGTATACCTAAAAAAAATATTATCGATTTTTGCGGGAAACCGCTAATTGCTTGGACCATTCTACAAGCCTGTAAAGCTGAAGGGGTGAGTGATATCTGGGTAAGCTCTGACAGTGAAGAGATCTTGGAGGTTGCTGAACAGTATGGCGCTAATACTATTGCTCGACCTGAAGAAATATCAGGAGATTTAGATTCTTCTGAGTCAGCTTGGTTGCACGCAGTTGATTTTATTGAGCAAAGGTCAAACCATCCAATTGATTATATTCTAGCGCCACAAGCAACTTCCCCATTGCGACACCCTGAAGATTTTTCTGGCGCTATTAGACAGGTTATACAAGAGAGGTCAGATTCGTTGTTATCTGTATCCGAGATTGAAGATTTTTTTATTTGGAAAAAGGGACGTGAACATATAGAGTCGGTCAACTATGATTATAAAAATAGAAAGCCTCGACAACAGATTGAAGAAACGTATTTAGAAAATGGCTCTTTCTACTTATTTAAGCCTCAATTATTGCGCAATGAAAACAACCGATTGGGTGGTGATATTTCATTGTTTAAGATGGATAGATATAAAATGTTTCAGATAGACAATGTTGATGATATTAAACTTTCTTCGGTAATTATGAAAGGTTTTGGCCTAAATAACTTATGACTGACTATCTTGAGAATCTTTTTTCTCTTAAAGGCAAGACAGCCATTGTAACTGGTGGCTCAAGAGGTATTGGTGCCGAGATCGCGCTAGCTTATGCTAACTGCGGAGCTAATGTGGTTTGTATTGCTAGATCAGAGTTGGCAGACGATGAGCGACTCCAATCGCTTTATCGTCAGTGTGATATCTCCGATGAGAGACAGTTCCAAGAGCTCTGTGAATCAGTAAAATCTAACTATGGCGGCATTGATATTTTAGTAAATGCCGCTGGTATTAGCCTTTCCGAGGTTGATTCGAAAGATGAATTAGAGCGTTTTACAAAAACTCTTGAGGTTAATTTAATTGCAACCTACCAGTGCTGCAATACCGCCTCTAAATTTATGAAAAATGGAGGTTCAATTATTAACATTACCAGTATTGGTGCTATGCAAGGTTTTCCAAATAACCCGAGTTATGTGGCAAGTAAAGGCGGCGTTAAAATGTTGACCAAAGCGTTAGCAGTAGACCTAGGAGCTAAGGGTATTCGAGTCAATAATATTGCGCCCGGATATATTAAAACTGACATGACAGCCAAGAGCTTTGCAAATCCGGTTGCAAATAAAGAACGAGTAGATCGAATGATCATTCCACGATGGGGCGAAACCATAGATTTGGTTGGAGCTGCGATTTTTCTAGCATCGAAAGCCTCTTCTTATACAACAGGGTCAAGTCTAGTGATTGATGGTGGCTGGACCGCCAAAGGTATGTAAACATGGATCTGCATTTGCTAAACAAGAGAGTGGTGATTACAGGGTCTTCTGGCGGTATCGGTAAAGCTATTGCAAAAGGATTTCTGGAAGAGGGTGCTAGTGTGATAATAGTGGCAAGAGACCAAGATAAGTTAAGCAAGACTGCAGCAGAGTTAAGTAAGGCCTATGGTGACGATAAGGTCTTTTTTGCCATCTGTGACTGTTCAAAGGAAGAGAGCGTGCAACAGTTGAGAGGCTTTGTTAGGAAAACTTGGAATGGTGTAGACATTGTTGTGGCTAATGTTGGCAGTGGTAGAAGCGTTCCAGACGCCATACCCTCAACCGCACAATGGAGCAGAGTATGGAGTAGTAATTTTGACTCCGCATTACATACTGCGCGTATTTTTACCCCTATGCTAGAAGAATCCAGAGGTAGTCTGTTGTTTATTTCCTCTATCGCTGGACTAGAGGCATTTGGCGCGCCTGTGGACTATTCAACTGCTAAAGCAGCCATTATCGCTTTTGCTAAGAATATGTCAAGAAAACTAGCGCATATTCGGGTTAATGTTGTTGCCCCGGGAAATGTTTACTTTGAGGGCGGCTCCTGGGATGAAAAAATTAAGCAAGACAAAGATCGTGTTGATAGTCTGATTCGCTCAACTGTCCCTGTGAATCGTTTTGCTTCACCAGAGGAGATTTCGGATGCGGTGGTTTTTTTATGCTCTGATAGAGCAAATTTTATAACCGGCGCAACTCTAGTAGTTGACGGCGGCCAGACCGTAGGAGTTTATTAAATGTCAGATAATTTATTTCGATTAGATGGAAAGGTGGTGGTTATTACTGGAGCTGCCGGCTTACTGGGAAGGCAGCATGCACAAGCAGTGGCGAGTCATGGCGGCACACCTATTTTGTTGGACTTGTCTCAACGCGATGTGGACAGTATTGCAACTGAATTAAATGTTAAGTATGGCGTAAACGCATTAGGCTTCTCTGTCGACATTACGAACGAAGAGCAAGTCAAGGAAAATGCAGATTATCTATTTAGTTTTTTCGGCAAAATCGATGGACTGGTTAATAATGCTGCCAACAACCCCAAAGTTGAAGACAGTGATGAGGTAAATTTCTCTAGATTGGAGCACTTTCCTTTAGATGTTTGGCAGGATGACATAATGGTAGGGCTAACAGGTTCGTTTTTATGTGCAAAGCACTATGGAGCAAAAATAGCGCAAAGCCAAAGTGGCGGAACGATTGTTAATATTGCCTCAGATCTTGGGCTAATTGCGCCTGATCAGCGCCTTTATAGGCAGGAGGGTGTTGCCGATGATTTGCAAAATGTTAAGCCTGTCACTTATTCAGTTGTTAAGTCCGGCTTAGTTGGTTTAACGAGATATCTAGCAACATATTGGCCGGACAAGAATGTAAGATGTAACGCCATGTGTCCAGGCGGGGTAGAAAACGGCCAACCGGAAGACTTTCTGCAGGCTGTACATGCAAGAATACCCATGGGTAGAATGGCACAGCCTAATGAATATCAGACTACGCTTTTATGGATGCTGAGCGATGCATCTGGCTACTTGAACGGGGCTGTTATTCCAGTAGATGGTGGCAGAACAACCTGGTAGTATTGATAAGCAAAGAGAATTAGGGGTAAAGAATATGAAAAAAGTTAAGCCGATGCAGGCAAAAACGATGCAATGGCCAGAAGATATGGTGATAACTATAGAATGCTACATGACAAGACACACGTATCTTTATTTTCTGATTTTGGTTTGAGTGATTTACTAGAGGATGAGGGATTTTTAGTAAAAAATATTAAATATCCATACTTTTATACTAAGTATTTTAATTCTAAAGAGATAGCAAAACTATTTAAAATGGTAAAACTTCTCCTGCATTTTATGGGAATATTTTTACAATTTACGCCTTAAAAAAATAAATTTTATGAAAAGTTACACTACAGATGGAAAGGTTGTTCACCTCTCGAAAACAGAACAAATAAATGATAAATTGTCTAGAATTTTAGGCAGTAAATTTGTTGAATATAGGGACGAGTGGGATAGGGCTAACAGATTGGAGTTAGTTACTGAGTTTCCATTATTTTTACAATTAGATATGAATCAAGAGTGTAATTTTGAGTGTCCTCATTGTATTGTGGGGGATATGAGTGTAGCTAAAAAGTACTACAGTGGAGCTCCATTAAGCTGGGAAAAATATAAAATTATTGTTGATGAGGGTAGAGAGCATGGCTGTCCATCTATTTCTTTACAAGGAAATAATGAGCCTTTAATGATAAAAGACTTGGAAAAATATATTGAATATGCGCATAATAATGGTTTTATGGATATTATGATAAATTCAAATGCTTCACCATTAACTGAAAAAAGAGCTAAATCCATATTAGATAGTGGATTGACAAGAATTAGATTTAGTTTGGATGCTGCGGATAAGTCTACATTTGAAAAAATTAGATTAGGTGGAAGATATGATCAAGTCATTAGAAATATTGATAGATTTTTGGAGATTAAAGAAAAGGGCGGGTACAATCTGCCAGTAACTGGCGTTAGTTTTTGCCATCAAAAAGACAATGAAAATCAAGTAGAGTCTTTTATTAAACAGTGGCAAGATAAGGTTGATATGGTAACAATACAGAAATATATGCCACCTGCTCCAGAGCCAGGATATGACAAGTTTTACCCATCTGCTCAAAAGGATAATGACCAGATTGTAAGTAAGGGTTTTAAGTGTCCACAACCATTTCAAAGGGTTACCATTAGAAATTCAGAGATAACTCCGTGTTGTGCAGCAATTAGTAGTCAGTTAAAGATAGGGGAAGTTGGGAAAACAACTATATATGAAGCTTGGAATTCAAAAGGAATGCAGAAGTTGAGAAAATTACATATTGAGGGTAGGTGGTACGATAACCCAGTTTGTAAGGTTTGTATAGAAATGTCAGACCCTAAGGCAAAATTTTACACCTCTAAAGCAATCGAGTTAGATATGGATTTGTCTTGATAAATATAGTAATTGTAGGTTGTGGAGAGTTTGGAAGTAGACATTTACAAGCATTGTCTTATTTACAAGAATCATCAAATGTGTTTTTAGTTGATAGATCTGAACAATCTTTAACTGTTGCAATAGATAGATTTAATAGTGTTTATAATAAAAAATTACAATCATTAGTCAAGGTTGTTGGTGTTAAAAGTATAGATGAGATACAAGAAAATATTGACTTGGTTATTGTTGCTACAAGTTCTAAAGATAGATTGTTAACTTTGTCTAATGTGTTGAGTGTTATTTCTCCAAAATATATTATTCTAGAAAAGTTTTTATTTCAAGAGTCGCAAGACTTTGTTGATGCTAAGTTGTTGATTGACGCGTCATCAACAGAGGTTTTTGTTAATCAATGGCTAAGTTCTAATTATTTGTTTTCTAGAATTAGAAGTTGGCTTGGAGAATTCAATAAATTAAAAATGACAGTTAGTGGTGGAAATTGGGGAATTTCATGCAACTCAATACATTTTGTGGATTATTTTGAAACTCTTATTGGTAAGAGTATTGATACGGCAAGTGGAATGTTAAATAGAGTTTATGCAGCAAAAAGAGAGGGATTTTATGAGTTTAATGGATCCATTGTATTAAACAGTGGTACTAATTTCAATCTTGAGTTGATTTCGGAGGATACTCATGAGGTTGATGTGAATATTCTTATTGAAACCGAAGATAAAACAGTTAGTGCCAGCATAAAACCTAATCAACAGGTTTTTGTCAATTTTAAAGATTTTCAGCAAGATGTTGATGAAATTGGAAGTATTCCATTTCAAAGTAAAATTACTAATGTATTGGTGGAAGAGTTAATGATATTTGGATACTCAAGATTGCCAACATATGAAAAAGCATCAAGACAGCATATGTTATTATTGCCAATTTTTAATAAATATATTAGAGAAAATTCTAGCTGGAACGGACAAGGCTGCCCCATTACATAAAATACAATTAAAAGATTAAATATGAAATTAGCATTGATAGGATGTGGAAATATTGCAGAATTACACGTTCCGGCTTTTAAGGCGGCAGGGTTTGATGTTTGTTGCGTTGCGGGCTCATTAAATTCTATAAATGTTGATGATTTTGCAAAGCGACACCAGATAGATAAAGTGTATAAAGATCCAGATGATTTGGTACATTCAAACCTATGGGATGCTATCTTAATTGTATCATCAATCGACTCTATACTTGGATATATAAAAAAATCCAGTGTCTATAATAAGCCAATTTTAGTAGAAAAGCCTGTTTCGTTAAACTATAAAGAATTGGATAGCGTATTAGATTTTGATAATGTTTATGTTGCCTACAATAGAAGATTCTATAGCACAACTAGTTATGCAAATGATTTTTTAAAAAATCATAAAAAGTCTTTAATAAAAATTACTATTCCAGAATCTAGTATGGGTGAGCTAGGGTTTAACAGTTTTCCGAATCTACTGCCATCAAGGGTTTACGAAAATTCTGTCCATGTAATTGACTTGGTTAATTACATCGCTGGAAAGATTGAGTGGACGCATGTCGATCATTTATTAGATAAAGAAAAATATTTATCTGTATCTGCTCTTGGAATAAGCAAAGAAGGGCACAATATTATTTTAAATGTGTGTTTTGACGCCCCTGATAATTTTTCTATAGATATTACAAATGGAAATGAGCGCATTGAAATGCGTCCGATTGAGATTGCTTATCATTATAAAGGAATGAGAGTTGAGGAGCCAAGTGACGATATTCCGATTAGAAGATATTTGCCTTTGGTAAAAAATACTGTTATTAATTCTAGCTCACGGGAAGAATTAAAACCCGGGTTTTATGAGCAAGCTAATGATTTTATGGATATATGCAAGGGTGAAAAAATAACAAATAGTGCAACATTAATAGATGCTAAAAATGCTCTTGAGGTAGTTCATAGGCTGCGAAATAATATCTAGCATGAAAAGCATATACATCTATTCTGGTGTAGACGCTAAAGAAGTAACAAATATTTCTGGAGTTTGTTATCATTTAGATACTGGAGAAGTGGCCTCAGATTCTTTAGTTAATGTGAACAATCAACAACGATTAAATGAAATTGCCAGAGATTACTCTTTAGAGTATGCTGATTTTATTTTTTCTCAAAATAAGATATTTCTTGATAATAATATCATTCTCGATAAAGACTTGTCGTTATTTTTTTTATCTGATTTATCATGTAAGCGTACTGAAATTTTTAATACATATTCGAATTATTGCAATATTGTTTTAATAAAGGAAAGTATTGATAAATATAAAATTACCAATATTATTTTTGATGGATGTCCAAAGGATTTTATCGAATCTTGTACAAGTGCTTTTGGTGGGATTTCATATAAAGCAATTAATATTAAAAAAAAAACAGAAAGAATTAAATATATTTTGATCAGAAATGCCTATTTTTTCTTATCCATAATTGTTGGTAGATTATTTGAAAGTTTATTGTTTTTAAATAAAAAATACACACACACAACCCCCTCTAAAAAATACTTTTTAACACGTTATCCGTTACACCTTGATGACGATTTTGTTGATGATAAATATGGTAATTTGATTACGAAAAATGATAGCTTGCTGGTAAACATAATGACCGATGGTATTCATCAGTGTGTAAGTCCAATAAGTTATATTAAAAATGTTAAGTATTTAAAGCGATCTTCAAGAGTATGCATTCTAGATAGCTACATACAGCTGAAAGACGTGATTAAGAGCGTTAAACTTATGTTTAAAATTAGCCATAGCTTTAAACCGCTATATCAAAAAAGATACATATTTAATGGTGTTGATGTTTCAATTGGTATATGTAATGAAATTTCATTATCTGCTTTGAGAATTCCAAGATTGGTAATGATAGGTGAGTCCGTAAAAAAATTCGCCTCTTTGAACTGTATTAATGAATTGTATTACTATCTACATGAGTACAGCTATGGAAAATTGTTTACATATGTATTTTCCCGTTATTTTCCAAATGTTAGGCTTGTTGGTTATCAGCACGGGCCATCATCAAAGCGAAAAATGGTTTATTTACATGGAAAGGGGGAATTAAGAAGAGACAGTGATGGAGTTCATTCATTCTATCTACCTGATAAAATATTGGCAGAGGAAAGTTATTCTGCTAATTTATACAGAAAGTCAGGATATCTTAATGTTGAGCTGATGAGTAAAGTGTACAGGTTGTCATATTTAAAACGCATACAGGTAAAAAAATCTAATCAAAATGTTGTGCTAATAGTGCCAGGATTGCACGACGGAAGATATTTACTTGAATCGATAAAATATAAGATTTTAAATAATGGTGGTAATGCATATGTTTTAAAGCCACATCCTAGAGCTGATAATAGTTATGCAGATGAGTATGTATTTATAAAAAACTTAACCACTTCAAATGACCATATATCAGAGTTGCTAAAAATAGCAACAAAAGTGATCGCTACGTATAGTTCTGTTGCTATTGAAGCAAATATATTAGGAATTAATGTTGAATTGGTGGAAATTCCTGGAAAGATCAATGAAAGCCCTTTAATTGATTCTGATTTTATATCTTGTGTGCAAGATATAAAGTACTAACTGTAAAAATGACAATAAAGGTTTCACATTTTGTAGGTTTATCTGGTATTGGAGGAGTTCAAAGGAATTTTTTTGAATACATGGGATTTGCAAAAGACGCGAATATAACTCATAAAGTCTACACAATTGGTGGTGTTGGTGAAGAGTATACTGCCGCTTTTAAAACATTTAATATATTGAATGTCATAAACTTATTAGTATTTATAAGGGATATTGTCTCTAATAATACTATAGTTCATTTCTATAATAATTTATCAAGTTTAAAACTACTTATATTCCTTTTCTTTCTGCCAACAAAAAAAATTATAATGCATGAGAGAGGGGGGGTATGGAACACGCCATTATCTAGATCCTTTGTTATAAGAAATATTGTAAAAAAAGTGGACATAATTATTGCCAATTCAAATGCAACAAAAGCAATTCTTAATCAGAAGTTTTACATATCTAATAATAAGATACAAGTTATCCATAATGGAATAGATATCACCACGTATTGTGTTAAAGATAAAGTAAATTCAGAAAAAAAATTTATTATTGGATTTCTTGGTAGGTTTGACACGCCGAAAGGCATAAAAATATTGATAGATGCAGTTAAGTACATCAATACTACTAAAGGTCTCCGAAATGATTTTGAGTTGCATATTGCTGGAGATGGCCCACTAAGGGGCTGCTTGAAAGCGATATCGAAGAATATAGATAATATTAAATTTATCGGAAGAGTTGACAATCCCTATGTTTTTTTAAGCAAGATAGATATATTAATCATTCCTTCAATTAGAGAACCTTTGGGAAATGTTAGTTTAGAGGCTGGACTGTGCAAGGTTGCTGTTATTGCGAGTAATATAGATGGAATACCAGAAATAATAGATGACAATGTAAGTGGAAAATTAATCACGCCGAAAGATGCGCTGGATAAAAGTTGCTATTCTAAAGAATCTGTTGCATTTCCAGAGGTGGTATTCTTTCCAGAACGTAAAAAAATAGACGCCCCTTTACAAGTCAATTTTAAAGAGCTATCTGACGAAATTATCATACTTATGAATGATGATAAGTTGAGAGACTATTACGCAAATAACTTAAATAAAAGGGTTATAAAATACTTTAATATTAATCGATATGCGTCAGAGTTGCATGATTTATATAAAAGATTGTCATGAATAAGAGAAAAAATATTTTAGTATTAATAAAACTAATTATCACCATTGCGATATTTTTCTTTATTGCTGGCAATATTGAGGTAGATAAGACTATCGAAATACTAAAACAAGCAAGCGTTCTTTTTATCTTTTTTGCAATTTCTATACAGGTGTTACAAGTTTTCGTTGCGAATATTCGTTGGCGTATGATATTAAATTATATGTCAATTCATGTTAAATATTTCCAACTACTACGTTATTTATGGATTGGATTATTTTTTAATCAAACGTTGCCATCAAGCGTGGGTGGAGATGCCATGAGGGGTTACTGTCTATATAACTCTCATGGGTGTACAACTTCTGAATCTACAATCGTGGTATTGCTCGATAGATTTGTAGGTTTGTTAGGGTTGGTATTTTTGATCTTATTACTTTTACCTCTCTCTTTGTATTTGTTAACCGGAGAATCTAGTAAGGAGTTAGTTCTAATAGCCATTTCTTTATTTTTTATTTTGACTGGAATTATTTTTACCTTAGACGTAAACCCTTTTGTGAAGCGACTAATCCCTCAGAAATTTGAAGCTTTATTTTCTTTTTCAAAGAATAGTAGAAACCTGATATTCAGTAAAAATCCAGGCATTGCCATGACAATTATATCTTTATGTATCCATATACTGTCAATTGTTTCTGTTTATTTGTTAGCAATTAGTATGGGTTTGACTGTTACGTGGATGGACCTTTTATTAATTATACCCCTGGTGATTTTTTTTATAGCACTTCCTATTTCTATTGCTGGGTGGGGAGTCAGAGAAGGGGTTATGGTAATAGGTTTAGGGTATTTAGGTGTATCTTCTGAAGAAGCTTTAGCCTTATCAATAGTTTTTGGCCTTTCTAATTTGATTGTTTCTATCCCAGGAAGTGCTATATGGCTTTTAGAGTCTTTAAACAATCATAAGTTAAAGAATGATACTGACCCACCGACCTTATAGAAAATATATGACACATAAAGAATTAATAAGAGAAAATTTTGACAACTTGGCTAAAGAGAGAGACAAGTGGATTGATAAGAATAGTTATTTTTATAAGAATGATTATAACTACATGAGGTTTTTAATTGGAAAGGGTGCTAGAGTGCTAGAGCTTGGGAGCGGTACTGGTCGTCTGTTGAAAGAATTAAACCCATCATATGGCGTAGGTGTTGATATAAGTGGAGAAATGATAGATATGGCAACAAAGCTATATCCCGACCTAAAATTTATTCAAGGTGATGTTGAAGATCGTAAATTAATTTCATCACTAGACGGGCCTTTCGATTTTATTGTTCTATCTGATGTTTTGGGATACTTGGAAGATATAGAGGCATTGTTTGATATACTGCATAATCTTTGTCATGCTGATACTCGTATTGTAATTGCTTATTATTCATGGCGTTGGGCTCCAGTGCTTAAACTAGGTGAAAAGTTAAGATTAAAAATGCCGTCTGTAAATATGAGTTGGATTTCTACAGACGATACAATCAATTTTTTAAATCTTTCTGATTTTGAATTGGTAAAGCGAGAATGGAGGCAGTTGATTCCTCGTAGTATGTTTGGCATAGGTTCGTTCGTTAATAATTTCATAGGGTCGTTGCCTGCAATAAGGCGCTTAGCATTAAGAAATTATGTTGTGGCTAGACCAGTGAAAAATATTAAGACAAAAGGTCTGTCAGCTACGGTGCTTATCCCCTGTCGGAATGAAAAGGGTAACATAGAAAATGCAATAAAACGCTTACCTCAATTTTGTGATGATTTAGAAGTTATTTATGTTGAAGGAAATAGTCAGGATGGCACGCTAGATGAAATATATCGAGTGATAGATAAATATCCTGAAAAAGATATCAAAGTATTTGTCCAAGATGGCAAGGGTAAAGGAGATGCCGTGCGCAAAGGTTTTGATAATGCACGTGGAGATGTTCTGATGATTTTAGATGCTGATCTTACGGTTCCTCCTGAGGATTTGCCGAAGTTTTATAAAGCTATTGTTAATGGAAAGGGTGAGTATATCAACGGAACGAGATTAGTTTATCCCATGGAAGATGAAGCAATGCGTTTTTTAAACTTTTGGGCTAATCGCACCTTTTCAGTATTATTTACTTGGCTACTTAACCAAAGATTAACTGATACTTTGTGTGGTACCAAAGTATTAACTAAAAAGAATTATGAAAGAATTGTGGCCAATCGTTCGTATTTTGGAGAATTTGATCCATTTGGTGATTTTGATTTAATATTTGGTGCATCTAAATTGAATTTAAAAATGATTGAAGTTCCAATTCGTTATGCAGAGAGAAAATACGGAGAGACGCAAATATCACGCTTTCGACATGGTGTGCTATTATTAAAAATGGTTTTGTTTGCTTTTAAAAAATTAAAAATTATATAATGAAACTTGAAGACTATCTTTATTCGTGGGAGAATAAGCCTGCACTCCGTAAAATATATAATAATCTTTATCAAAAAATTTTATCAAAATCTACCGATGGCAAAACTTTAGAGATTGGTGCTGGTATCGGAAACTTTTATGCTAGTAGTGAAAAAGTTTATAAGATAGACATACAACTTTCTAAAGGTGTAGATGTTGTAGCTGATGCACACAAGCTGCCGTTTTTGGATGGGAGTTTCCCCAACATTGTATTGTTTGATACTCTTCATCACCTTCAATGCCCTATGTTATTTTTTTTAGAAGCAGAACGTGTACTTGCTCCGGGGGGGCGTATTATTATGGTTGAACCAGGAATAACCCCTATAAGTTGGTTGTTGTATAAATTAGGCCATGAAGAGCCTGTGAATATGAAGTGGAAGCCGAAGAAAAAGTGTGTATTAGATCCTAATAAAGATCCTTATGAATCTAATCAAGCAATACCTACAATTTTATTTAAAGTTAAACCTGTTTCTTTTGAGAAGTTTATTCCAGGGTTGTTAATTAAAGAATCTAAATGGCTAAGTATTTTTGCTTATCCAATGTCTGGTGGTTTTAAGAAATGGTGCCTTGTTCCATATAAATGGGTAGATAAAATACTAGCAGTAGAGGAAAAGGTGCTACCTTTTTTGGGACCAATTATGGCATTTAGGTTACTAATTGTATTAGAGAAAAAGTAGTATTAATCATGCCATTTTTTAGAAAAATCCATATTAAGAATTTTCACATGTATTTCGTTGTATTGTGTGTATTTATACTTCAATTTATAAATTCTGATTATGGCAATAAGGTGAATGACTTTCCTTATCTGCAAAACAGCATTGTAGATACATCTGATATTGGAAGTGCTATGAGTAGGAATGCTATCAATGGTTACGATGTTAGAAGCGAAAATACTAATAAATGGTTAATGCGTTTTCGTCTGTATAGTATTGAAGCCGATGAAATGTTAAATATTATGGCACTTGGTAGAATGAAGCCTAACGAGTTGGAATTCGATCCTCATTATTATTCATATGGAGGTGCGTATTTATACCCATTAGGTGCATGGTATGCCATGTTAAAAAAAATTGGTGTTATAAAGGTTGGGGACATAAACTGGATGATAGATCATCCAGGTGAGATGGAGAATATATATCGTTATGGTAGAGTATTTTTACTATCATCATTTGTGTTATCGGCTTTATTGATGTTTTACACATTAAAGTCTTTTAGTTCACCTAAGTTTTCTTTTTTGGCAACAACGATTTATTTAATAATGCCGATAAATATTATGTTTTCAATTATTATGAAGCCATATATATATTCATTATTATGGATAAACCTTTCCTTATTTATTTTATCTGTTGCTTGGAGTAAAAAGAAATTAACAATAGGTTTGTCATTGGCAATGGGAGTTTCTCTAGGTATGATGGTTGGGTCAGTAATTACTAATGGATTATTCGCCGTAATTGCTTGGCTTGTTATTGTTTATTTTTCTATACATTCAAAGATAAATTTTTCAAAAGTTTTTATGATACCAATTGTTGCTAGTTTGGTATTTTTTATTACAAATCCGTATATTCTTATTAATTATAATGCTTATGTTGAGGAATTTTCGAGGCAATCCGATTGGTTTTTGATTGGGACGCAGACCAAGTTTGTCATGGACTTTATAAATAATTCACTTATACCTGGATTTGGGATTGCTTTTACAGCTCTTATGTTATATGTTCTGCTATCTAGTATCTTTAAAAGCTCACATGTAATAAATAAGATTGTTAGTTATGGTATTGTAGCAATTATTGTGTTTATATCGTTAATAAGTGCCTCAATAAGTGAGTGGCATATTAATGCTAGATACGTGTTATATTTTATCCCTATTATATTTATTTTGTTTTCTTTCTCCCTAAATAGAAATAAAATAGGAGTCCTAAAAGCAGTCCTCTTTGCTACTTTAATTCAATCTGCACCGTTGGTTTTAGCTTATATTGACGAGAATAGTCATGAGTACTCTACCAGATTAAAATCTGCAGATTGGCTAAACAAGCAAAATTTAAAAATATGCCCATACGGTGCCATTGCCCCATATGATACGCCACCATTCGATTTTATAAGATTGAATTCTGAGAAGGGTAAATGCAATTTAGTTGTAAAAGTTGATAGACAGCCTGATTTAGCAGTAGATAAGAAACCTGGAATGTATTTAATTAAAAGATTTGAGCCAAGATTTAATTTGAGTTATATACCGGTAGTATTTAGTCATATTAATCCACAAATATCAATATACAAAAGATATGAATAATAATAAAAAAATAGCTGTAGTTATACCGTGCTATAACGAAGAAGCGTCAATTGAAAACGTTATTTCTTCATTTTCTGAATCGGTCTCTCAAGCAGAAATTTATGTATATGATAATGCATCGACGGATAATACCGTTGAGGTTGCTAAAAGAGCTGGAGCAGCTGTATACATGGAGCCAATTAAAGGAAAGGGTAATGTTGTTCGTAGAATGTTTGCAGATATTGAAGCAGAGATCTATGTAATGGTAGACGGAGATGATACATATGATGCCTCTAAATGCTGCGATATGATTAATCAACTGATTGATAATAATCTAGATATGGTTGTAGCCACAAGATTGACTGATAATCAAGATGGTGAATATCGTTGGGGACATGTTTTTGGAAACTGGATGTTGACAAATTGTGTATCATTTATTTTTGGTCGAGGCTTTACTGATATGCTTTCAGGGTATAGAGTGATGTCACGTCGTTTTGTTAAATCATTCCCTATAACGTCCGAAGGTTTTGAAATTGAGACAGAAATGACTGTGCATGCCCTTCAAATTGGAGCTTCCTATAAAGAAGTTGAGACTGTATATAATTCTAGGCCAGAGGGTTCGAAGAGCAAGTTAAACACATTTCGGGATGGTTTTCGGATTCTGAAAATGATTACAATACTCTTTAAAGAGGAAAAGCCTTTTCAATTTTTTGGCCTACTTTCAATATTATTTTTTATGGTTTCTGTAATCTTATCAATTCCAATACTGATTACATATATAGAAACTGGACTGGTTCCTCGGATACCGACAGCAATTTTAAGTACTGGATTGATGATTTTGGCATTTCTTAGTTTAATGTCTGGAGTGATTTTAGATAGCTTGAGTAGGTCAAAATTGGAAGCAAAGAGATTTAATTATCTATCTTATAAGTCATTAAAGAACAATAATGATAAATAGCTACAAAGACGTAATATTTATTCAATTGATTAAGGATAAGCCACTTATTGTAGTTCTTTTACTTTCACTTATTGTAAGGCTCGTAATTATGTTGGTTTATCCGGATCAAAACTTTCCTGATGCTCGCGCCTATGGCGAGATAGGTAAAGAAATTTTTTCAGGTAATATAATTACAAATAATATCTATATGCCTTTATATCCTATTTGGAGTTATATAACGGGAAGTATGGGTTTGCAAATAATAATGGATATTGTGGTATCTGTAGCCAGCGTTTGGCTTATTTTTGTTTTGTCAATGCACATATTTAATAACAGAACAGTAGCAATAATATCCTCTGTTATTGCTGCTTTTTATCCACATTTTATTTTCTATTCGGTAAGTGGATTGACAGAGATATTTTATACTTTTTTATTACTTTTATCATTTTTATTTTTCTATAGAAAGAAGTTTTTGTTTGCAATTGTTCTTTTAATTGCGTCTATATTGGTCAGACCTACCTTAGATTTTTTCAATCCAATTTTGGTATTTTTATTTATTGGCTTTGTTCATAAATTAGGATGGGAAAATGTTGCTAAATACATTGGTTTGTATATGATCTTATACATTGTTATGTTGTCGCCATGGTGGGTTCATCAGTATCAGAAATATGGTGAATTTGTGCGATTAAATCTTGGAGATGGTATTGTACTTTACTCTGGAAATAATAGTCTTAATAAGACTGGGGGAGGTATTGTTGGTCAAGATGTTGATATGAGTATTTTTAATAACGAAAAAAATCCTATATTAAAAAACAATAAAATGAAAGAACTGGCAACTGATTTTATTATAAATAACCCTCACCGTTTTGTTGAATTGGCAGGATTAAAGTTTTTACGTTTTTGGAGGCTTTGGCCACACACTGAGCATTATCAACAATGGTATGTAATAGCAGCATCTCTTTTTAGTTACGGGGTTGTGTTGTTTTTCTCTATAGGTTTTTTTATTCGGCATACGAAAATTCATTTAAGAAAAGTATTGCCAATTTATGCATTAATGGGATATTTGACATTGGTTCATATGGTTACCATTGGGTCTATTAGGTATCGATTTCCCTTGGAACCTTTTTTGATTATTTTTGCAAGTTATTTTTTTGTCGATTTTGTAAAAAAATATCGGTGGTTCGACAAAGTTAAACGAAGCATAGAGGCAATCAATTAATAAAGTTAGGCTTATGAATAATTCAAAGAAAGTATTAATTACTACTGTTCCATTTGGTGAAAAAAATTCAGAGCCAATAGAGCTACTTGAATCTAATGATATTGAATATGTTATAAATCCTTTGAATAAAAAATTAACTGAAGAAGAGCTTTATGAGTTGGTTAGTGATTTTGATGTAATTATTGCAGGGACTGAACAAATAACAAATAAAGTTATTAAAAAGGCGAAAAACTTAAAGTTAATTTCACGAGTAGGTATTGGATTGGATAGCGTGGATTTGTTGTCTGCAGAGAAATACGGTGTAAAAGTATCTTACACTCCAGATGCTCCAGCTCCAGCAGTTGCAGAGTTAACCATTGGAATGATGCTAATTCTTCTTCGCTCTGTGCATGTGTCGAACTCCCAGATGCATTCTGGGAAATGGTATCGATTTTTTGGTAGAAGATTATCTAATATCACAATTGGAATTGTAGGTGCTGGAAGAATCGGGCAAGGTGTTCTTAAACATTTACAGGGTTTTGGAGACCCTAATATACTTATTAATGATTTATCCATCAAAGACGATATTTCTGATAAATATAACGTTAAATGGACTGGGAAAGAAGAGATTTATAAGCAAGCTGATATTATAAGTTTGCACTTGCCTTTAACAAGTGAAACAAAAAATATGATTAGAAAAGAACAACTTTTATCAATGAAGGAAGATGCTATTATTATTAATACATCACGTGGCGGAATTATAAATGAAAACGATTTATATGATGTTATGCAATCTGGATACTTAAGCGGTGCAGCAATTGATGTATTTAATCAAGAGCCTTATAATGGCCCATTGAAAGAAATAGAGCGCTGTCTGTTAACAGCACATATGGGGTCTATGTCTGTTGATTGTAGAGCCAGAATGGAAATTGAGGCAACAGAAGAAGCTGTTAGGTTTTTAACTGGAGCAGAATTACAAAGCTCGGTACCGGAAGAAGAATATGAAGTTCAAAGAAAAGGATTGTAGGTAATGAAAAAAGCTGTTGTTATAGGGGGAAGTGGATTTATTGGATCCCATGTTGCTGACTGTTTGAGTAATGACGGGTTTAACGTTGTTGTTTTTGATAATAACGAATCGCCATGGATCAGAGAAGATCAAAGTATGATTGTTGGCGATATTCTGGATACTGATTTGCTTAATAAAACTATCAAGGATTCTGACATTGTATACAATTTTGCCGCATTGGCTGATTTAGATCAAGCCGTTGACAAGCCTTTAGATACGGCGAAAATTAACATTATTGGCAATATCAATGTATTGGAGGCATGCAGGATAAATAAAGTTAGTCGATTTGTATATGCCAGTACTATGTATGTATACAGTAGAGAAGGTGGTTTCTATAGATGTAGCAAACAATCATCCGAGCATTATGTTGAAGAGTACCAAAAATCTTATGGGCTGGATTACACGATATTGAGATATGGATCGCTCTATGGTCCAAGAGCTGATAATAGCAATGGAATATATAGAATAGTTAATAACGCCCTAACAACAGGAAAAATCCGATACAAGGGCGATATTGAATCAATGAGAGAATATATTCATGTTGAAGATGCGGCAAGAGCTAGTATAGCAATACTTGATGATAGTTATATAAATGAAAGCGTTATCCTTACCGGACAAGAGCCTATGCGTGTTTATCAAATGTTACAGGTATTAAGGGAAATACTAGGCTATGAAAAAGACTCTATTGAATTTTTAGAGGAAAGTTATGAGGCGCATTATATTAGAACACCATATGCATACCAACCAAAGTTAGGAAAAAAATTTATCCCTCCGGTTCATGTGGATCTTGGCCAGGGATTGTTACAAGTTGTATCTGATATTGACAATAATATAAAAGCTGAAAAAAATGAACAAGAATGAACTGTTAAATTTAATGGTTAATATTCCATGTGTTTTTTGGGATTTTGATGGTGTAATTAAAGACTCAATTGAGGCAAAAACTAACGCATTTAGGTTTATATTTTCAAACTCTAAAGAGGGTGTTATAAAAAAAATAATATCTCATCATCAAGAAAATGGTGGCATGTCAAGGTATGAGAAAATTCCACTTTATCTTCAATGGTCTGGATTAAGTTATGATACAAACAACGTGGAAAATTATTGTAATAAGTTTTCTGCATTTGCAAAAAAAATGGTTATTGACTCACCTTGGGTTGATGGTGCACGAGATTTTATAGAAAAAAGACATAACCAAGGCTTGTTGAATATAATTGTAACAGCCACACCTCAAAATGAAATAGAAGATATTATTGATACACTTCAAATAAAAAAAATGTTTACAGGGGTTTATGGTTCTCCATTGAATAAGACTAACTCATTAAAATTTGCTCTAGCAGAGAAAAAAATTGATTACGATAAATCAATAATGGTTGGCGATGCGAAAACTGATTATGGTGCAGCAAGAGATAACAAGGTTAAATTTATTTTAAGAGAGACTGAATTTAATAGAAATTTGCAAGAATTATGCAAAGGAAGAATTATTAATAATTTTATCTATGAATAGAATAGAAAAAATAAGATCTATAAGAAATACCCTTAAAAATGGGAAAGTATCTATAGGTAGTTGGATGCAAATCCCTAACGGATCTGTTGCAGAAATTTTGGGAAAATCTGGATATGATTGGGTTGCGGTTGATATGGAGCACGGTTCAATTTCAACGCATCAGCTGCCTGATATATTTAGATCTCTGGAGTTGGGTGGGACATTGCCTTTGGTAAGGTTGTCAAACGGATCTGAACAGGAATGTAAAAAAGTTTTAGATGCTGGGGCTGGAGGGGTTGTAGTCCCTATGGTAGAAAACGCTGAACAATTAATAGATGTTAGAGACGCATGTCGGTGGCCACCAGCTGGAAAAAGAGGGGTGGCATTTTCAAGAGCTAATTTATTTGGGAAGAATTTTGACCAATATATTGAAGAGGCGCAATCGCCAATTTTAGTAGCGATGATTGAAAGCATCAACGCAGTTAATAATTTAGATGAAATTTTACAAGTAGATGGTCTAGATGCTATATTAATTGGACCGTATGACCTATCTGCCTCTATGGGCACAACTGCAGAATTCAATGGTATTGAATTCCAAAAAACAATTGAAAAAATTAAAGAAAAAGCAGATAGAAAAAAAATTGCATGTGGTATTCATGTTGTAGAGCCTTCTGTTTCTGATTTAAATGAAAAAATTGACAATGGTTATAGATTGATAGCATATTCTATTGATGCTGTATTTCTTCACCACATTTCGCAGAATCCACTAAAAAATTGATTTATTAAAATGAATATATTGGCATTAATTCCGGCCCGTATGGGCAGTAGTAGATTTCCAGGTAAACCAATGGCAGAGATTTTAGGCAAGCCTATGATTGGGCATGTTTATGATCGTGTGTCGGATTGCGAATTATTAACAAAAACTGTGGTTGCGACTTGTGATACCGAAATAGCAGACTATATTCTCTCTATCAATGGAGAAGCTGTTATGACCAGCAATAAGCATGAGCGTGCATCAGATCGTTGCGCTGAAGCATTAGAGATTGTAGAAAAGAGCGATGGTGTTATGTATGATATTGTTGTTATGGTTCAGGGTGATGAACCAATGACACATCCTGATATGATATCTGAAGCTGTAACACCAATGATAAGTGATCCAGATATATTGGTTACAAATCTGCTTGGAGATATTGAAAACATTCAAGAGTTTGAAGACAGAAACTGCATTAAAGTGGTCTGTGACTTAAATAGCAACGCATTGTTCTTTTCTAGAGAGCCTATACCAACCAGGAAATTTGGAGACGTGCAAATGAAAAAGCAGGTTTGCATTATTCCTTTCAGAAGAGATTTTTTATTGAAATATACTAGTCTTGACCCAACTCCACTAGAAATTGTAGAATCAGTTGATATGATGCGCATTTTAGAGCACGGTTTAAAAGTAAAGATGGTGCCTACTAAACACCAAACTCATGCTGTTGATACAAAGGATGATTTGATTAAGGTCAGCAAAATTATGAATATAGGCTTTAGTGCAGAGTAAAAACACTATATTTAAAAGCATCTTTCATCTTATTGGTGTTAATAGTATTAGCTACTTTGTTTTACTATTAATCTCTATTGTAATATTTAGAACAGTTGATAAAAGTCATTATGGATTATATGTAATGATGTTGTCTCTATTTGCCATTATTGAGCTTTTAATGGCAGGTTTTAATGATTCTATCGTTCGTTTTTTAAAAGACAAAATAACGTTTAAAGACAAGCAAAATATTGTTTTATTTGTGCTTATATATAAGTATTCACTCATATTTTTGTTTATTGCTATTACATACCTTGCTAGAAATTATGGCTTTTTCGAATATTTGATTGGAAATTACAAAGAGGTTTCTGATATTGTTGATAGCTTTTTAATAATTGCTATTTTAAACGGTATTCTTAGCGCCTTTATTGGTGTTAATAATTGTATTTTAAATGCACATCACAAATATCACATAACTGCAAATATTGGACTGGCAAGAAATATAATTTATCTTTTTGTTGTTGTGGTGTTAAGTTTCTACACGCAAGATTATTTATATTATCTTTATAGCAATATAGTTTTAAGTTTATTTTTATTACTATTTCTAGCGGTAATTATTTATAGGAAGTTTTATGAGTTTTCATTTTTTAGTCTTGTTAGAGCAAAATTTAGCATTGATACAGGAAAAAAATACATTTTTCCTTATTCTGCCCCCCTAACTGGATCATCATTACTTACCTATGTTAAAAATCACCTGCCAACGCTAATTTTAGGTAAAGAATTTGCACTAGAGGACGTGGCTGTGTTCTCTATTATCAAAACATTTTTCAAAGCATTGCATTCAGTGTCAGGGTCTTTTATAGATCCAATGATGTCAAAATTTTTGGTAATGAAGAATAATACTAAAGAATTTTCAAGAAATATGAATGGTATTTTTTATGGCGCGCTTGCTTTAAGAGTGTTTGCTTTTATTGTTTTGGCTTCATTGGCTCAATTTTTCTTCTTAATTTATAAAATAGAATTCAACATAACAAATCAGTTTGTATTCTATGTTTTAGGGGTTGAGTATGTTCTAGCAGGAATGATGTTGAGTTATGGCATTGTTTTAAGGTTAGAAAAAAATACCAAAAAAGTTCTAATTGCTAGCACAATCAGATTTGTTATAGAATTGTTGTTAATTTACCTTATATTATGGGATTACGGCATAATAGGTGCGGCGATAATATTGCTTTTGGCAAGATATGTAGAGACTGTTATTTCTTTTGGTTTTGTGAGCAAAACCGAAACATTTAAAGGAACATGGTTTGTGCTGATACTTTTTGCACTAGTTGCTGCCTTTTTGTTGATGGAGATGTATGTATAAATTCTTAAAACATATAGATAAAAATATTTTTAATGGCTTTATAAGAAAAATCTATAGTTATTTTTCTAATTTAAACCGATTTAGAGTGGAAAAAAAGTCGTTAAATGTGATTACAAATCAGTTTAGTGACAATTATTCCGTTTTATACAATAGAAGGCCAAACTTACTTGCAATTTTATGCGATAAATATGGCTCAGATAAGGGTAATAATAATGCCGATGATAAGTCATATGATTGGGATCCTCATACATATACTGATTATTATTACAGCCTTTTTTCTCATTGCAGGAATAGTGTGTCAAGTGTTTTTGAATGTGGAATTGGAACCAATGATATAAGCTTAAGAGGTAATATGGGCATTAACGGAAATCCAGGCGCATCGTTAAGAGTGTGGAAAGATTACTTTCCTAATGCATTAATTATTGGTGCCGACATCGATAAAAATATTTTATTTTCTGAAGACAGGATTGAAACATATTATGTAGATCAAACATCTCAACAGTCAATAAAAAATATGTGGAACAAAGTAAGTGTTGATAAGTTTGATTTAATGATAGATGATGGGTTGCACACTTATGAAGGGGGGGTGAGTCTATTTGAAAATTCAATTAATTATTTGTCAGAATATGGTCTATACATAATTGAAGATGTAAAGGTTTCTGATTTATCAAGATATGAAAAATATTTCGAAGATAGATTTTATATAGTAGAATTTGTTAATCTACATAGAAAAGGACAGATGCTTTTAGATAATTCTCTAATAGTAATTCGTAAATAATATCTTGGTCAAAAAGTGTTATATATGCAGTAGTTTTAATGATTGTATAAAAGAAGGAGAGCAAAAAGTATTCATTATTAATGATTTTATTAGTCAGGCTTCAGTAAAAAAAGCTAGATATTTGACTGATAAGATTTTTCAAAAAAATGCTAAGTTTGTCAAAGAATGTCAGATAAACGGATATCAAATAACCTGGGCATGGTATAGCGAGGTATTTCAGTTTTGCATGAAGTATCTGGAGATCGAATCACTGATAAAAGAAATTAAATTATTAAAGGTTGACAATATTGTTGTCAAAGATATTGATTCTCAATATAGTAAAGTTCTGCAAACTTATTTTTTCGATAAAAATATTGATGTTCTTCCAGAAAAAAATGGAGTGATTTTTGCCAAAATAAAGCAATTTCTGTTTAATACTGCAATGCTGTTTTTTTCAATGCTGTCTATATTGTTTTTTTTAAGTAGGCCTGGTAGAAATATAGGTACATATACGGGTGATTTTGTATATAAAGGTTCTAAGTCTGATTTTAGATTAAATCACCTTTATGATAAATATAAAGAAAACAATATTAAATATGTAGAATTCATACGAAGCACCAAAATAAGAAACTTTTTTGTCAATATTGTTAAGCGTAGGCGGTTTGCAATTTATTACACTTCGCTAATATACTTTATAAACTTATTTACCAGAATATCAACAAACCCAAAACCAAAAGATTTTTATCAATCTGTATTATTCAAATATTACTACGATAATATTGTTCTATATAGAAGTGTGGTTGTTATTGAGAAAATTTTAAAAGTTTTAAAAATTGATAAATTTGTGATAATTTCATTTTCTTCTCGTAGTGCGCCTCTGTCTTTGGCTGCAAAGTCTTTAGGGATAAAAACTATAGGCATTATGCACGGTTTGCAGCAAAAAGAATATGCAGTGTATGAGTTTATGGAAAGCTATAACCACAGTAATAAGATAGGGTGCGATAAATATGGCGTATGGAGTCCGCACTATTTAGCGTATTTTAAGAAATATTCTAAAATATCATACACTGATGCTTTTGAATATAGTGGATTGTTAAGACCGGTTAAAAATTTCCGTAAGAAAAAATTTAAAAGGCTAAATCCTAAAAAAGTTAAAGTGTTATTGATTACCGAGCCTTTGGTGTCAGTAGATGAGATCATTCCTTATATTGAGTCATTAAGTAAGTATAACGATATTGAGATAGGGATAAAGATAAGACCTATGTATCAGGATATGTTTTTTGAAAATCTTAAGAAAAAACTACCGATTGTTAATTCGTATAAAGTTTATGATGGAAAAATAGAAGACGCAGTCAAAGGCTATGATGTTTTGTTAGGTAGTAATAGTACAGCAGTTATCGAAGCCAGTTTGTATGGAAAATTGTCAATATTGTTAAATACAGTTAAGTTTGGTGATTATTTTGAAATAGATTCTCTTTTTCCTGGGCAAAATTTACTTGTAAATAATCCTGAATCACTATACGAAAATATATTGTTTCGAATAAACAATGAGGATGCATTAGATACAATTGGCAAAATTCAATACAATTTCTTTGGCGATAATAAAGATGGCGCTGAGTGGATTGTTAAGCAACTGTAAATGAATATTTTAATTTTAAGTGATTTTTTTCCACCGCAGTTAAGTGCGGGCGCTGAAAACATTGCTTTTGAAATCTCCAAATCATATGTGAGAAAGAGCCACAATGTTAGTGTTATAACCATTAACAAACTGTTAAATAAAGGTGAGGTTGTGGTTGAAAACTATGAAGGTATTAAGATTTACCAAATAGGCTTTAGCTATAATGAAAAATTATCTGCATTTGTTTGTTTATACAATCCATTTGTTTTGAATATCATTAAAAAAATAATAAAAAATAAAAATTTTAACGTTGCACATATCCACAATATACATACTTATATTTCATACAGTGCAATAGGTTTGTTAGCAAAGTACAATATTCCATCTGTTTTGACAGCGCATGATGCTATGTCTATTGCTTACGGCAAGTATGACCAAGGTGTTTCGCCTAACAATAAATCTATAGATGCGCATGTTGATTATCGATTAAATTATTTAAAAACTTGGAGGGACAACTGGAAAAGATTTAATCCAATTAGAAATTTTTTTATTAGATACCAGTTTAAAAAGTTAAAAAAAATTGTATGTGTATCTAAAGAATTGGAAAAGCTTTTAAATGCCAATAGCATTAAGAATACAACCGTAATTCACAACGGTCTTTGTCAAATTGGTCAGCCCGATGCAAATAGTATTGTTGAATTTAGAAATAAGCTAGGCATTAAAAACAATGACAAAGTTGTCTTATTTGCAGGTCGTTTATCCAATCTTAAAGGATTTTCTCAGGTGCAAAAACTTATGATAAGACTGGTGCAGAAAGATAACAATATTAAGTTATTAATTGTTGGTAAAAGGGTTTCTGTTGATGAAAAAATCATAAATAACGTTGTAAACACTGGATGGCTTTCTAAAGAAGAGATGGGATTAGCATATAGAATTTCTAAATTAAGCTTAGTTCCTTCTATTTATCTTGACCCTTTTCCTACAGTTGTTCTAGAGTCTATGCAGTCTGGAACCCCTGTGATAGCAACTTGTTTTGGCGGTGCAAAAGAGGCTATTGTTAATGGTAAAACTGGTTTTGTGGTCAATCCATTTAATATTGATTATTTTTACAATAGAATTACAGAAATTTTGGATAACGATGAATTGTCTAGTGATATGGGAAAAGAATCAAAAAAGAGATTTGATAATTTATTTACTATTGACAACTGCATTAAACAATATGCAAAGTTCGTTTATTAGTTTGTGAATATTAAAGAATTAGTTGTAAAAACTCTCAAACATCCCTTGAGTAATGCTGTTAATTACTTGCTTAAGAGTTTTAATATATTTGTTATTTATCGAATTGGCAATGCAATTGGCGATCAATTATGTATGAGCGCAATTGTGCGTTTAATTGATAAGCAATATCCATATAAAATAGTGGTGATTTCATCTTATCCAGAAATTTTTTATAATAATCCAAGAATTTGGAAAAATATAAACATTAATAAAAGCGATTCACCCCTTTTAAGAATCATTAGATTCTTAAAAGGGTTTCAAATAGAGCACTTTTTCCCAACTTTTAAAAATATTGTGTTTGAAGACTATATGCGTCAAACAAAATCAAGCATTCACCTTATCGAAGCACATTCGCAGCATTTTTTTCATAAAATTAAAAAAGATAATTTTAAAAATGAAATATTTTTTTCCAAGGATGAGGTTGAGCAATATCGATCAAAATTTAAACTGTTAAGTCGATTTTCATTAATTAACCCTGTAGGTAAAGATTCTTATACTCCAAATAAAAATTGGGGGTTTGATAATTTTCAGCAGATAGTTGATTCGAGTGACAACATTAATTGGATTCAAGTTGGAATTTCTAATGATAAGAAATTATTGGGAGTATTGGATTATCTAGGGGCAACAACTTTGAGAGAATTATTTTATTTAGTTTCAAAGGCGGAATTTATTCTTGCTAATGAGGGGCTACTAAATCATATTGCCTCAGCGTTTAACGTTAAGTCATATGTAGTACACTCTGGCTTTTCACAAACTGAATTGTCCAAGTATGGCAATACTACTTTTTTTAGTAATAATATTGCTTGTGAGTATAGCCCGTGTTGGAAGTTAGATGAATGTGGTATAAAGAACAAGCCGTGTATTAATAGCATCACTCCGAATAAAGTTTTAGAAAGGATAATTAAAGATAAAGCATGAAATATATTTTTTTGTTAGTAAAAAGATTTAGCAGAAGAAACTGGCATAAATTTTTTTTGAAAAGTCTTACCGAAATTAAATCGGTAGAGAATTTAAAAGTATTAAATATCGGGTCTGGTGGTCCCATTCAAGCAATAATAGAGTCATCTTTGCAGGGCAGTATAATTAATATAGACATTGATCCTGGCAGAAAGCCGGATATTGTGATGGATGTTACTAGTTTAGAGTTTGACAACAATTCTTTTGATTTGGTTATTATGATGGAGGTTCTTGAGCATGTGAAAGAGCCTAAAAAAGCATTATCTGAGATAAGTCGTGTTTTGAGTCATGATGGTAGGTTAATAATGAGCACCCCTTTTATTTTGGGAATTCATGATGAGCCGTATGATTATTACAGGTTTACAAAATACGGATTAAAATATTTATTGAGTGATTTTAAAATTAAGATTCAAGAAACTAATGATTTTGCACACACTATTGTGGTTTTGGTTGGTCGATTACTTAAATCGAAATTAAGAAAAGATAAGATTATAGGATTGGCGATATTAACACCGATCTTATTAGCATACCCAATAGTTTTTATTATTTCAAAATCTATAAGTTGTAATAATATTACAACGGGTTATTTTGTTGACGCTAAAAAGAAGTGAGATTAATTTATATTACTAATACTCGATTACCCTCTGAGAAGGCTAATAGTTATCAATCTATGCAAATGTGCTATAGCTTTTCTAAAGTATTTGACGAGGTGGAGTTATGGACTGGAAAGGCAAGGAACACCAAAGAGCTGAAAGAAGTTAAAGATATTTTTGGATATTATGGACTTAATAAAACTTTTAAGATAAGGCGTTTTTTTCAATATGATTCTTACATACTAGGGCATACAAATGAATGGTTGTGGGCAAATTTAAGAGGTGTGGTTTTTTCAATAAACACTTGTATACATTTAATCAAGTATAGAAAGTCTAATGATTTGATTGTTTACACAAGAGTATGGAATGTGCTGTTTATTTTTAATCTACTTAAAAAGTTAAAAATACTTAATGTGCCAATATTTTATGAAGCTCACCGTTTTTCTAAAAGACTTGTCAATCAGCAAAAAAAGACCAACGGCCTGGTTGTTATTAATCAATATTTAGCAAATTTGTATAAAAAAAACAATATAAAAAGCATTTTTGTCGCCCATGATGGGGTTAATATTGATTTATATGAAAAGATTGGCGATTATCAGTTTGATAGCAATAAAACAGAAATTAATATATTGTACACAGGCAGTTTATTTGCCTGGAAGGGAGTTGAGACTTTGGTAGATGCAATGGAGTTTCTGCCAGAAAAGTATAGGTTGGTATGTATTGGCGGCAGCGGAAAATATTTGCAAGATTTTAAAGAGTATGTTGGTGATAAAAAAGAATGTGACCGTATAAAAATTATTGGGCATATGCCTAAGATAGAGCTGCTTAAGTTTGTAGAAAAGGCTGATGTTTTGGTTCTTCCGAATTCGGCAAAAGACAAAATGAGTTTATACACATCACCGATCAAACTGTTTGAATATATGGCCTCAAAAAGACCGATAGTTGCATCAGATCTACCCTCTATTAAAGAGGTGCTATCGGATAATAATGCATATTTTTTTACACCAGATAACGCAAGAAAATTGGCAATAAAGATTGAAGAAGCTACTGGAAAAGATTGTGGGAGTAAGGTTGAGAATGCATACAAATCAGTAGAACAATACACTTGGAATAATAGAGCCAAGAATATTGCAAAATTCTTAACTAACAATGCCTGAATATAATTTATGTGTGGTATAGCTGGAATTATCCATAACCGCGACGCAGATTATGCGCCTTATGTGGAAAGTATGAACAAGGTTCAGCACCATAGAGGTCCTGATGATAGGGGTGTTGTATCAGTCAAGGGTGCGACTTTAGGGCATACCAGATTAAGTATTGTAGATATAGATTCTGGTAACCAGCCCATGTTTTCTAGCGGTCAAGATTCAGTAATCACTTTTAACGGAGAGATTTACGGATATAAAAAAATAAGACAAGATCTTAATTATGATTTTGCTACTAATAGTGATACTGAGGTCGTTATTGCTTTATACAAGCAGCATGGCATCGATATGTTTTCTAAACTTACAGGCATGTTTGCTTTTGGTATTTGGGACTCAAAGAAGCAATCTCTTCTGTTAGGGCGTGATAGGTTTGGCGAAAAGCCTTTATATTATGCTTATGGTGAGAATGGTGAGTTTATTTTTGCTTCTGAAATTAAAGCAATTATTACCACAAATTTAGTCAAGCCAAAAGTTTCAAAAAAAGCAATCAGTCATTATTTTAAATATCTTTATATAGATCCATTGGAAACGATTTATGAAAATATTTACATTTTAGAGCCGGGTTTTTTTCTCGAATTTGCTAATGACAAAGTTAACATTAATAGGTATTACAACTATCCAGCGACACAAGATGCATCGATAGATGATGCTGTAAATATATTCAGGGAGAAGTTTGAAAAATCTGTTGAGAATCAATTAGTAGCGGATGTTGATGTCGGTGCTTTTTTAAGTGGGGGGTTGGATTCTAGCACCATAGTTGCCGTTGCGAGCAAATACAAGGCAAATTTAAAAACTTTCTCGTTTGGTTTTGAGGGATCAAAAAGTGAGTTGAGTTATGCAAGAGAAATTGCAAAAAAATACAACACTGACCATTATGAGTTGTTTGCCAGAAATATAGATATTGCAGAAGTGTTACTTAAAATGGCAGAAGTTTATGATGAGCCTTTTGCTGACTCATCGAATATCCCGACATATTTAATTTCTAAGTTAGCCGGAGAGCATTCTAAAGTTATTCTAACAGGTGATGGTGCGGATGAGTTACTTGGAGGGTATGAATGGTGGTATTCTGCGCTTTTAGGCGTTGGAAATCCTCACAATGTTGTTAAAGAGGTGGTTTTGAAGGTTTTAGCAAAAAGTTTTTTTAAGGGAAGCAATATAAATGCAAATAGGTTGAAATACGGAAGAAAGTATTCGACAGTAAAACAAGCGCATACAAACCGACCAACTTTTTTTACTGATAAAGATGTTAAGGATTTGCTTGATATAGATAATGACGACATTAGAAGCTATATTTTTAAGGAAGAAAATACTATTAATGATGCCTTAAATATGGATTTGCAAGAGTATATGGCCGGAGATATTTTGGTTAAAACTGACAGAGCATCTATGGCTAATTCGCTAGAACTGAGATCGCCTTTTCTTGATGCAGATTTCGCATCATTTTGTATTTCATTGCCACACAGCTTAAAAATAAACAGTAATTCAGATAAGTTAATTTTAAGAAAAGCATACCAAGACATGTGGACCGAAAGTATTAGAAATAGAAACAAACAAGGTTTTGGATCTCCGGTTAATAAATGGCTAAAACAAAAAAATGTTCAAGCATTAAAAGACATATATTTCAATCAGTGTAGAAATGTGTTTTCGTGTATTTCTTTTGATGTTGCCAAACAATTCTTTTATAAAGACAATTACCAGACTTGGGCATTATTGGTATTGTCTATCTGGTTTGAAAAGAATGCGAGTGATATTAAATGAAGTTTGATGTCATTATTGCAACCTATAACCGTGGAGAAAGTCTACGTACTTTGGTCGAACAGATTCTAGAGTGCAGTATATTGCCTGAGAATATTATTATTGTTGACTCTTCCACAGACAAAAATAAGGACATTTTAGATTTTGATAGGGTTTTGTATATTCACTCGAATTATGGTAACCAGCCATATCAGAGGTATGTTGGATATTTAGCATCGAAACAAGATATATTGTTTTATTTTGACGATGATATGCGTATTACTGACAAGGATTGTTTCAATAAGGTATTGGAATATTACAATGTTGGTAATGTTGTTGCTGTGCAGCCAAATTTTGACTATAAACATAAGTTCTTAGATCAAGGTGTGCCAAAGTCTAAACTTAGAGAATTGAGTAGAAAAAATCTTTTTTTTAGGTTTGCTAAGTCTGTATCGGGCATTCCAAGAATTAAAGAGGGCGGTTTTTGGCTGGCCGGTTTAAGGGGTGCTAGGCCAAAAGATACCGGATATATGGAATATTTCAATGGTCCGGTTTTTTCAGTTAAAAGAGCAGTGCTTTATCAAAATTTTAACTTTAATTTATTTAATCTCTATCAAAAAAAATACGGCAAGGCGGAGGATGCAATATTGGGATTTAGTGTTTCAAAACAAGGCAATATTGCTTTTTGTGAAAAAAAATATTTTTATCATGAAGATCAGAATGACTCTAGTTATGCTGTCAATATTTACACATACAATAAAAGGGTTGCGTATTCAAGACTATACTTATCTTTTGAATATGCCAGATTACAAAAAAAATCAAAATTTATTGCTTTTTTACATTTCAATGTTTATTCGATAGGGCGAATGTTGTCTATGTTGATAAATCAGCTAATTTGCTTAGAAACAAAACGTTTTCAAGCATTTAAAGGATATTTATCAGGGTATCTTATGGCTTTATTTGATTTGCACAATATTAACAATGTTATATCAGCTTCATTTTGGAATGATAGATCGTTGGTAGATATTGGCAATAAAGAAGGTAGTTAAAAATGTTGAATGCAATTGCACCACTAATCGCCATCGGGTATTTTTTATTTTTTATAAAAAATAACAAGCTTAATCCTCCTTTAGTTGGGCTAATATTCTTATCTTTCTTGTTTTTTGCAACCAACTATTCACACTATGGTTTAGAAGTCGATATTTATCGATATTTGCATAGATTTATAGGGGCAATAATTGCAGTTTCCTTAGTTGTTAAAATCATTAAACAAAAAATACCAATCTATAAAGACCCTGTTGCTATTCTTCTAAGTTTGTTCTTAATGGTATTGTTGTTAAGTTCTGTAGGTAATGACTTAAACTTGCCGCACTATACTCATTATGTGAGAAATTTTATTTTTATTGGCTGTATAGTGATGTATTTGTATTTGCAGCTTGATTCAGAAGACAAGTTAGGCGAGCTTTATAGGCTTGTTATTGGATTAACAGCTATTCTTGCTTTTTTTGTTTTAATTGAGGTTTTTCAATCAGAGTGGAGTAGAACTCAATTGTTTTATTCCAATCCGAATTATTTAGGTTATGCATTATTGCCTGGATTTATTTTAAGTATTTATAGCAAAATAAAATACAAGTGGTTTTTTGTTGTTTCAATATTGATTGCGATTTTTGCCACAGGTTCAAATTCTGCAGAAATTGGTGTTATATTTGCTATATTGACACTTGCTATAAGTCATAGAAATCAAATAAATAAAGTTCACATATTCATAGCAAGTGTTTTAGTTGTTGTATTTGGCATGTTTTTTAATAAGATTGTTTTAAATCTGGATATTAACTCTACTCGTTATGCATTAAGCAAAATTGCTATAAATGCCTTTGAAGAAAATCCAGTTAATGGCATAGGCTATGGTCAGTTTAGAACCAAGCTTATCAATTATATTGATAATGATGTGTTAAGTTTAGATAACCATGAAATCAATGATGTGGTATTAAGTTATGATAACAGTCTCAGTGATAAATATTTAAGGAGTCGGGGCATAGATAGATACTTAGAAAAAATGACCCACAGTGATTTATTGACAATAATTTCTGAATTGGGTCTTTTGGGTGTTTTGTTTGTTTTCTGGGTTTTTTATAGATTATATTTTTCTCTAAAAAGAATTAAATTAAATTGTAATAATGCATACTTTTTATCTATAAGTCTTATCGGCGCATCATTATTGTTTTCACTATTTCATAACAATTTAACATCTTTTGTTTTTTGGTTTGTTCTACTGCTTCCTTTTATAATTATTCGAAATATTGAAAAAACACAATTATGAAGATCTGCTATGTTCTGCCCCAATACTATAAAAACAGCGCAGAGAATTTTTATCATATTGTTAACTTTTTAAATAAGCTTGGGGAAAAAGTTGAGCTCTATGTTATTGTTGAGAGAAGTGATACAGAAGTTGTCATTGATAGTGCCAAACAAATTTTTTTATTAAAACCACAAACTCATCTTTTTAACATATCAAGATTTTTTCAATTAATAAAAATTTATTTTCTTCTTTATAGAAAAGGAATAAATTTATTTTTTATTCGAGCTTCATTGACTGGTGTTTTGCCAATGATTTTCGCAAATAGATTAATAAATTTCAATCGTGCCCAAGTTGTCTTTTGGAGTTGTGGGCAAGATGTTGTTCCGTTATCCTTTAGACCAACAAAAAAGAATTTAAAAAGGCTTTTGTCAAAATTTTTATCTAAGGTAGTTTTTAAAGGTATTAATCACTTGGCTACTGGCCCAGAGATTATGTCTGACTACTATCATAATCACTATGGCATTGGTCAAAGCAAGATTATTACACTTTATAATGACATTTCTCCTGAGAGATTTTACCCAATCAAAAAACCCAAAGAAAAATCCCAGCTAAAGCAAGAATTGTTAGGTGCAGATAAAAAAGTTATGCTTTTTGTGCATACTTTTAATCGGTGTCGTGGAACAGATCTGCTACCTGCGATTGCTAAAAAGATTAAAGAATTAAATATGGATGCAATGGTTGTTGCCATTGGAAGAGATGGAGATTATTCTGAGAAACTGAATGCGGAGACAGTGTCCAAAGGCCTGACAGGCTATTTGTTAAATTTAGGAGAAGTTGCAAATCGAAAAATCGAAAAATATTACCAATTGGCAGATTTATTCTTAATGCCATCCAGAGGTGAGGGTTTTCCAAGAGTGTTATTAGAATCTATGGCATGTGGCTGCCCGCCATTATCGTTTGATGTCGGAGGCGTGAAAAATATTTTGCCAGAAGATACGCTGGATGATTTAGTTATATCTTCAATTGAAGACAGTAAGTTTATAGATCGAAGTCTTGAGATTATTGATAATAAGAAGTTGTTATCACAACTGTCTAACTCAGTTTTAGAGAAGGTTAAAACATATGAAACACAGAATATTGTTGATATGTATGTTGAGCAATTAGATAGAATTAACAAGTAATGATTGTATCGATACATCAACCGAACTTTTTCCCGTGGATGGGGTATTTTGACAAAATTAACAGAAGTGATGTATTTGTATTACTAACATCGTCCACGCGCTCAAAAAATGATAAATATCTAACAAGAACAAAAATATTGAATAATAATTCGACTTCACAATATCTATCAATTCCATTAGGCACAAAACAAATACCAATCAATCATCTTAAGATGCCAATAGATAAAACATGGAAACAAAAGTCACTAAATAGAATCCAAGAATCCTATAGAAACGCAAATTTTTTTGATGAGGTTTATGATGATATTGAAAGGCTTTTTATGTTTGAGTCTGAACAATTCTCGGACTATAGCGCCAACATAATTAATTTTTTTATCACTAAGTTTAATATTGATACTAAACTGTATGTAGATACCAGTTTTAATCAGGATTTTGGCACGTCAAATCAAAGAAATATTGCAATTTGTAATAAGCTAGGGGCGGATATCTATTTGTCAGGCAATGGTGCAAAAACCTATAATGACGAGCGACTCTATAAACAAAACTCAATCAAACTAATGTATCAAAACTATACGCCTGTATCTTACCAACAGGCTTCTAATGATTTTATTGCTGGCCTTTCGATTATTGATGCTATTTTTAACTGTGGCTATAAAGCTACAGAGAGCTTAATTAAACAACCTTAAAAATGAAAGAGCAGTTAGTTGCAAAGCCGTTCCAAAAATTTACCAATAGCGAGTGGGATAAGTTACTAGATGATTTTAATGCAACAGTTAATTACACCTCGTGGTTTATTGATTACCTTGAGGTTTTAAATACCCAAACCCAAATAAAAAATTTTACATTTACACTTATTGATAATACTAAGGTTGTTGCTATCGTTCCCCTATATATTGAAAAAATTAGTAATCGTTGGCAGATGTCTACAGGACAGGAGCCAATTTTTGCCCCAATCTTTTCAAAAAACATATCTAATGATAGGGTTTTGGACTATTATCAATTTATTATTGAGCAAATAGACGACACCGCTAATAAACATAAATGTATTTTGGCGCGTTTTCAGTATTCTCCCTTGTTGCACACTAAATTTAGTCGTAATTATTTTGTGGAGCTAGGATATAAAAAACACATTCTACACCCTGATTGGTATATGTTTAAGGCTAGTAATAGTTATGTGATTGATTTAAAACAGCCAAAAGACCAACTATTTAAAAAAATTCGAAAGGGTCATAGAGCCAATATTAACCGAACAAAAAAGATTGCGAAGTTGATTATATTGGATGCTTCAACCTTTGATCAAAAAATATTCAAACAATACATTGAATTGTTTTATCAAGTAAAAGGTAACAAAAGAACCAAAGAAGCATTTGCACAAGATTTAAATGCAATTAAATTTGGACATGAGATTGTGATGATATGCGAATATAATGAATTGTTAGTTGGTGCGATAGCAATACATATACACAATAAAAAAGCAAGATATAATTCATCTATACAACTTTATGGACTTAGTAAAGATTTATATCCAAATCATTTTTTATTAAGTTCGGCAATTAGTTATTTAAAAGATAGGGAATTTGAGTTATTTGAAATTGGAGAACAGGTGCAAGAAAGTAATTTATACAAGGTTTCAAAAAAAGAAAAGAACTTATCGCATTTTAAGTCTGGCTGGGGTGGCGATTTACATCCTTGCATGAAAGCTCAAAGGGAGTTTATGCATGTTTAAAACGGATAAAAGATTAAAAATTTTAGCAATAGGTGCACATGGAGATGATATTGAATTAGCCTGCGGTGGAACGCTTGCAAAAGCCACAGAAAATAACCACGAAGTTGAAATGGTATTGGTGACTGGTAATGGCTCAAGTGATCATAATGATGTAACAATTAGAGCAGATGATGTAGCTGAACAAGAGGCAAAAACTGCAGCCGAAGTTTTAGGTGTTTCAAACTTGCATATTCTTGGTTATCAAGATACCTGTGTGCCATACTCGGTTGATTTGGTTGCTGAGCTGGATGGGATTATTAGTAGATTTGAACCGGACATTATCTTCACTCATTTTGTATTTGATACACATCAAGATCATATTCGCACTGCACACTCTACTATTTCAGCAGCTAGACGTCAAAACACAATTTTTTTATATGAACCTATCAACCCATCGGGGCAAGGGTATGTGCCGTTTAGGCCACAAACATATGTAGACATTACCAAAACCATAGATAAAAAAGTCGAGTCGTTAAAGGCGCACAAATCCCAATACGAAAAATATACAGATAAATGGATAGATGCTGTTGTTGCTAGGGCGCAATTTAGAGGGTTCGAGATGGGAGTTAATTATGCTGAGTGTTTCGAGGTGGTGCGCTCTGAGCTAAGGTTGTAGAAAAGCATGTCTGAGTGGAGAAAACAAGCCATAACGCTATTTAACGAGTTGGTGTCAGAGCACCAGATTAAATCAGTTTTTGAGGTTGGTTGTGATGATGCGGGAATATCGAGGCAATTGGCAAAAAGGTATCCTAATATTTATTTTGATGGTATTGACTATAGAGAAGATAAAATCAACGAAGCCAATCAGTTACGCAAACAAGATAATTTGACCAACACCCATTTCTCCTTTGATTATTTTTTAGATATCAAAAATATTGACAAGCAATATGACGTGGTAATTTTTACTGAGGTTTATGAGCATTTGGTTGCCGAAAATCAAATATACGCACTTAGACTGTTAGGTAATTTATTATCTGACAATGGGTTGATTATTTTTACTTGTCCAAATGGAGACTATTTATTGTCGTATTTAGAAAAGGGAAAGGACTTTAATAGTAGATATGACCAAGGTTTTTTTGATAACATGCACCAAACAGAGCACTGGTTGGAACCAACACATAAGGAGCTAAAAAAAATATTTATATCATTAGGTTTTGATATTGTAAAGTCTGGGTATTTTAATTTGCCCAAAAGACGTTTTCTATTAATAGAAAAAGTTGAATTAATATTCAATAAAATCCCGTTTTTTAGAGATTGGCTATTTAAAAGCCAGTATCTACTGGCGCGAAAAAATCCCAATAGCCCTCTGTTAAAGCGACTAAATCTTTATGCAAATTGAGAGGTTTATTGCACATGATCTATAATAGGCCTTTAAAAGATTATTATGTCGATTACGACAGTAAGAATATCGGTAGCTACGTTCCATTTTTACTTGGCCGGAACGCGATAAATTATGTGATCGAGTCGTTATCAGTCAAATCAATTTTGTTGCCTGCCTTTATATGCCCTATGGTTGTTGATATTTTTAAGCATCATAAGATTGAGGTTTTTTTTTATGATGCGCTGGATAAAAAATTATCTATTCCAATTGATGCGATAGTAAATGAACTGAGCAAAATAAAAAGCAATAATCAATTATTTTTTCTATGGCATGATTATCTTGGCGTTGTTGGCGATATGCCAATTGAAATATACGATTATTTATCAACAAATAATATAAAAGTGATTATTGATGCCACACATTCCTTGCCCAATGAAAAATATAAGTCTGAAGTTGTGATTTATGGCTATAGAAAATTATTGAATGAACCTTTTGGCGCGCTTTTAAAGATGGAATCCGACCCTGGCATTATTGCAAAAAATAACAAGCCTTGGTTAAAATTATGGATCATTTTTTTAGTGTATAAATTAAAGTCAAATTTGTTATATACATTTGGTTTCTTTAGTAATATCACTATTGTCAGTAAAATACTAAAAAGGCTTTCTGTAATTGACAAAACTTTAAGCTTTGATAGCAACAATCTTTTTTTAATAGATAGTTTTAAGCATAATAAAATTCTTGCTAAATATAAGAGGCTGGATTATCGAAAGATTTGTTCGCAAAGACAAAAAAATTTTCTCAGATATGCTGAAAAACTGTCCATGCCAATCGGTTTAGACAAAAATCACATATCATGTCCATATGGGTTTCCATTTTTTACTAAAAACAGTAGAGCTTTAAGAAAAAAATTGTGGGATGGTAATATCCATTCATTTATTTTGTGGAAAGACCTTCACAATGATATTCCTAGCAAAAATAAAGAGTGCGCACATTTTTTATCAAATTCCATTATTGTGTTGCCAGTCAACCATGATTTGTCAAGTAAAGATATTGACAAAGTTATAGAGGTGGTTAGTGGCTGATTACAATATTTGTTTGGTTAGTCGATCAATCTACCCCTATCCAATTGAAAAGCACACTCAAAATATGCAAACATTTGAGGGTTGGTTGCGTTTTTTTAACAATGTTGTCGTTGTTTCTCAGTGTAGATCTAAAACAATTAAAAAAAGTCAGTATAAAAATATTTTTGGCACCTTGCTGCCACTTATCAAGAATAGGTATATCAACGTTGTGTATTTTAATATTTATGGCTTAATTCAAGCATTAAGACTTGATAAAATTTATCGATTCGATATTTTTCAAGCAAGCGACGCAGGTGGGGCTTTTTTAGCATATCTAGCAAGCCGTGCAACTGGAGCTAAGTTTGTTTTTGAGGTGCAGGGCGATATTTTTGGTTATCCAAACCATGTAGGCGGAAGAATACATTCTTCTTTGGTTAAATTTTTCAGCAAATTGATTGTTAAAAAAGCAGATTATGTCCGGATTGTATCCCCCTTTTTGTATGATTATTTAGATAAATATAACATCAGCAGATCAAAAGTATTTCTTGTTCCCCCGAGGTGTGATAGTTTGTTGTTTAATCCAAACAATGCGGGCGATATGCCAGATGCCCTAAGAAATAATCAATTTAATATTTTATTTGTGGGAAATCTGCTTATCGCCAAAGGTGTTGATATTTTATTAGAGGCATTTGCATTAATTGTTGCTGAAAATGCTAATGTCGGTTTGGTATATATTGGCGATGGCGAGGAATTGGATCAACTTAGGTCAAGAGCCAAAGAGTTGCATGTAAGTGAAAAAGTTTTTTTTGAAGGTAGGGTAGATTACAAACGCATTGTGGATTATATGCACTACGCCAATATTTTGGTTTTACCCTCAATAGAAGAGGGTGTTGGGCGAGTTCTACTTGAAGCGATGTCAATGAAACTGCCTATAGTTGCCAGCAATGTTGGCGGAATACCATTGGTTGTTGATGATAATATAAGTGGGTTATTATTTGAAGTTGGTGACATAAGATCTTTAAAGAAAAAAGTTCTTATGCTGATTAACAATCAAGATTTTTCCAAACATTTGGTCAAAAATGCCAATATTAAATTTATGAAAAATTATGATTACGAAGTTTCAATGGATAAGTTTATTAAGATGTATCAATCAATATTGGAGTCATAATTTTGGCCAAGATACTAAGGTTATATACACGTCTGCCACCACTGCCAGGAGGTATGGAAAAACATATCTCGCAGCTAAGCCAGGAGCAAAGAAAATTAGGACATGGTGTTAGTATTTTTTTTAACCATGGGGAGAAGGTAAGTGATGCCGATGTTAGGGTGAGCAATATCCCTTTATGGCGTATAAAGCCTCAATCTATAGCAATTTTGTTGTTTCATATTTTTGTTATTTTTAAGTTGATTTTAAGGCGTGAACAATTTGATATTGTCCACATTCATGGAGATTGGAGCGGGTTGATTTTGGCGTCGTTAATAAAATCATTTGCCCAAGCAAAAAAGATTTTTCTTTCAGTGCACGATGAGATTATTGATCGAAAACTAACCAACCTTTTTTTTAAAATATTGCTGAATCGTGTAGATATAGTTTTTGCCACGGGAGCAAAGGCTTGTGGACAGTTGCAAGAGCTAACAGATAAGAAAGTGGTATTGCAACCAAGTGGTATTAATAATATCTACATTACAGAATGCGAAAAATTAACAAAATCAGGCAAACAGATTCTCACAGTTGCAAACTTAGTTGAGAGTAAAAATTTAGATCTGGTGTTAGATGTTGCCAAAAAACTACCCAATATAAATTTTTTGATAGCAGGTGATGGCCCTGAGCGAGATAGACTTATAAATAGAATTCATAATGAGAAAATTGATAACATTAAAATTTTAGGGTATAAAAAAGATTTTGAATTATGGCAGTTGTATTGTGGTAGTGATATTTTCTTACTGACATCCACTAGAGAAGGGACACCTACTGTTATTCTAGAGGCGATGGCATGTGGCTTGCCAATTGTTAGCACTGATGCAGGAGGTATTGATAATATAGTTGGTGAGAATAATTGTGTAACTTCGTCTAGAAATAAAGATCAATTAATTGAGTGTATTAATAAAATAATTGCAGATTCTAAGCTGAGAGCTAAAATTACAAGAGAAAATAAAATATTCGGCAGGGGGTGCAGTTGGCCTACAGTTGTAAAAAATATCAATCATTTTTTTACATAAATTGTGAACAGGGTTTTTGATTTGAAAAAGATATTAATTTTATTTTCAAGTTCGGATATTGGCGGCGCTGAGCGCTCGTTAAGTAGAATGGCGTTAGCAAATTCCGACTCAAAAATTCAATACCAGTTATCCACATATGGGAATGTTGGCACTTGGTCTGAATGGATATTAGATCTAGGTCATAAACCCATATGTTTTAATTTTAAACTTAGTGAGTTAATTAAATACATTCTATCTGAAAAGCCGGATATTGTTTATGTTTGTGGATTTAGAATTTCTTTATTTTTAAGGTTTATTTTGCTATTAATTAAGGATGTTGATCTTGTTCAAGGGGTTCGTTGGAATCCTAATTCTGATACTAAATTAGACAGAGTATTTAGATTTTTTGAGCGTTACACACAACACTTTGTGAAAGGTTATATTGCCAATTCTAAATCTGCCAGTGATACATTGAGAAAATTTGTTAAAAATGATGAAAAAGTAATGCTTATATATAATGGTATTGAGCCAAAGAAGCTGATACCTCAGGCGAATGGGAATAGAGTAACCACCATTGCCAATCTTAGTGTTAGGAAAGGCTATAAGGAGTATCTTAAAGTTATAAAGATCGTGGTGAAAAAAATCCCAAATGCGCAGTTTTTTTTTATAGGCAAGGATAGACTCAATGGAGAAATTCAACAGTTAATTAAAGAATATGAATTATCAAGTAATATTGAATATGTGGGTTTTCAAGAAAACGTGAATAGTTATCTTGCTGAAAGTTTGATTTTTGTTTTGCCGTCACTCTATGGAGAGGGGTGCCCTACAAGTATTTTAGAGGCTTTTATGCATCAAATACCGGTCGTTGCGTATAAGATTGACGGGATACCAGAATTGGTAACTGATGGTATTGATGGATATTTATCTGATGTTGAGGATGTAGAAAGTATGGCTGGGCATATTTTTGCCTTGTTATCAAATACCAATCAGGCAAAAAATATGGGAGAGAGTGGTCGGCAAAAAGTCATTCATCATTTTTCATTAGAAAAAATGACCAAATTACACAATAAATATTTTTTAGGAGCTTAACGTGTGCGGTGTTGCTGGTCTGATTAACTTCAAAAATGATTATATTGAAACCATAAAAAAAAGCCTTTATCACCGAGGGCCAGACGCACAAACACATTATCAATATAAAAATCTTAGTTTAATACACACACGTTTATCTATACAAGATGTTAAGCATGGCGACCAGCCTTTTATTATTGGCAACCATGTGATTGTATTTAATGGCGAGATATACAACCATCTATCACTTAGAAGAAAGGTAAAAAGACACCAATTTAAAACCCAATCGGATACTGAAACCCTTTTGGCTTTATATATTGAATATGGATCTAAGGCTCTGGAGATGTGTGATGGTATGTTTGCATTTGTTATTTTTAATAAAGAAAATAACTCTATAACCCTTGGTAGAGATCGAATTGGTAAAAAACCACTTTATATACACAAAAATAAAAATAAAATTTTTATCGCCAGTGAGCTTAATGTTTTTCTTCAGGTATTGCCAGATTTATCTATTAATGAACAGGCAATAGAGTCTTATCTGCGATGTGGTTTTTTCTATTCTGGAATCACACCTTATAAAAATACACAGGAGATATTACCAGGCCATGTTTATCAAATTGATATTCACTCAATGGTAATTAAAAAACAATGTTATTTTGATATAGCTAAACAATACAACACCAAAATATCGATTAATCATAATGAGGCTGTTGAAGAGTTAGATAGTCTTTTACGAAAAAGTATTATAAATCGACTAATTTCTTCCGATCTTAAAGTTGGTGCTTTTCTTAGTGGCGGTGTCGACAGCTCGTTAATTACTGCAATAGCAAGTGAATACACAGATAACTTGAAAACATTTACGGTTAAATTTGATAAGGGTATTGATGAGTCTTATCTTGCTAGAAAAACCGCACAACTTCTTTCAACACAACACCATGAACTTGGTATCGCAATGGATTTAAAAAATGATGTGGAAAATATACTTACTTCCTATGGCGAGCCATTTATGGATAGTAGTGCAATCCCTAGTTATTATGTAAGTCGTGAGGCAAAAAAACACCTGACAGTTGTGCTTAATGGCGATGGCGCAGATGAGTTATTTGCTGGATATAGACGCTATGTTCCAAGTTATAACAATTGGCACAGTTACGCAAAAAAAATTCATTTAGTCAGAAAAATTCTCCCCATTCCTAAAGATAAACAAACTTACTATAATTATTTTTATAGATTGTTGATGATGTCAAATAAGGAAGGGTTGGATTATTATCTTTCTTCAACCACAGACATATTCGAAGATTTTTACAGATTCAATACCAATAATACAGTTCTGCTAGAAATAGAGTCGCTGATAAAGCGTATTAACAATCAAAATATTTCTAATTTATCCAAATCATTGATTATGGATTCCAAACTTATTTTGCCAAGTGATTTGTTAAAAAAAATGGATATTGCGACTATGGCAAACTCGGTTGAGGCAAGGAGCCCTTTTCTGAGTAAATATTTACTAGAATGGGTGCCGAAATTACCTGATCGTGAAAAGATCAGTGGTATAAATACAAAATATATTTTAAGGGAATTGCTTAAGAAATATTCTCTTAACTATCTTGCTTTAGAGCCTAAAAAAGGTTTTGAGGTGCCTCTAAATTTTTGGGTCAACAATGATTTGAAAGAAAATATTTATGACAGAGTGGGGAACAATTCTTATGCTACTCAATTTATAGATACTGCATTTGTTAACAAGCTATTAAGTAATAAGGAGTATTTTCCACAAGAGAAACGTGCAAAGATGCTATGGAGCTTATATGCATTAGAAGTTTGGCACAGTAATTATCTACATTGTGCCAAAAATATCAAAACAGATGTGCCGATTCTCTCATCAACTCGAGTAAACATATTATTGCTAACAACTGGTTTAGGTTTGGGCGGCGCTGAAAGAGTTGTGCTTGATATTTGTAAGAATATTAATAAAAATAAATTCAAACCAATGGTTATTAGTATTTCAAGTCAGGATGAGATGTTAGATGATTTTATCAATTCAAAAATAGACGCAGAAGTGCTAAACCATAAAAAAACCATAACCAACTTTATAGTTTCGATACGACATATTTATAAAAAAGTAAAAATAAATGACATAAAAATTATTCATGTGCATATGTTCCATGCATTGTTGATCTCCAGTGTCATTAAATTTATTCGACCATCAGTAAAAATTATTTTTACACCTCATAATAGCTTTAAAGCAATGAAGATAAGGCGCTGGTTACTTTGGATGTTAAAACCATGGCGTGATTTAGATACCGTTTTTTCAAATGGTGCACTTAGTTATTTTCATAAATTAAACAACAAAATTATTCCGAACGCCATTAATATTTATGAATACAACCCTAACCCTAACCCTAACTCTCTTTTCACTTTTATTATTATTGGCCGTTTAGAAAAAATGAAAAACCATCAGTTTTTAATTTCTGTAGTTAGTCGATTAAAGCAATATAACTTTCAGTTGCTCATTGTGGGATCTGGCATTCTTGAGAAGTCATTAAAAATACAGGTCAAGTCTTTAAATTTAGATGACAGAATAAAATTTTTAGGTGCGAGAAGGGATGTGCCAGATTTGTTAGAAAAATCTGATTGTTTGTTGCTGCCTTCGCTTTGGGAGGCTTTTCCAATTACTCTGTTAGAGGCGGGCGCATGTCAAGTGCCGGTAATAACCACACCAGTCGGAAGCATCCCGACATTGATTGATAATGATACAGGCTATTTAGTAGATTTAGATCAATTTCAAAATACTATGGTTCATGTGATGACCAACTATGCCCAAGCAAAGAAGAAATCATTGGCTTTATTTGAAAAAGTAAGCAAAGATTACAACATTAAGGATATTGTGCACAATTATGAATCTGCGTATCAGGGTGTTCTATGAATAAACATGTAGCCATAGTGGTTAATTCAGCATGGGCGGCTTATAACTTTCGGCTAAACTTAGCTAAAGGCATCAAAACGTCAGGCTATAAAATATCTTTTGTATTTCCTTTTGATAAAAAATATACACAAATAATTAAACAACAATTCGATTGTTATCATATAGATATTGATTCTAAATCTATCAATCCATTGAAAGATATATTGACTTTGTTTGATTTAATTAAAATTTTTCGAAATATTGAACCATCGGCTGCTTGTCTTTTTACTATTAAGCCCAATATCTACGGTTCAATTGCGTGTCAATTGAAAAATGTGCCTTATATTAACAATATCACCGGTTTAGGAACGGTGTTTATTAAAAAAAGCTTTTTAACTACAACAGTAAAATTATTGTATAGGGTTTCTTTATTTTCATCTAAACAGGTTTTCTTTCAAAATAAAAATGATCAAAATCTTTTTATTAATAACGACATTATCAACCACAGCAATACTTCTGTAATTCCTGGTTCTGGTGTAGATACATTGAGGTTTAGTCCAGTTGAAGATAGTAGCAACCATGCATTTGTATTTTTGATGATTGCACGTTTAATAAAGGATAAAGGTATATATGAATATATTGATGCCATAAAGTCAATAAAATCAAAATTACCCGATGCTAAAATTACCTTTCAATTACTTGGTGAGTTAGGAGCAAATAACAGAACTGCAGTTAGTGAAAATGAGTTAAATCAATGGATTGATGACTCATTGATAGAATATTTAGGAACCACAGATAAAGTAGAGAATGTTATAGCTAAGTGCGACTGTGTTGTTCTTCCATCTTATCGTGAGGGGATGCCAAGAAGTATATTAGAGGGTTTTGCCATGTCTAAACCAGCTATTGTGTCAGATGTTGTTGGTTGTCGAGACATAGTTGATGCTCAGAAAGATGGCATGGTTTGTCAACCCAAATCAAGTAGTGACTTGGCAAAAAAAATGGTAGAGATGTACTTTATGGAGAAAACTGATAGGGCTGCAATGGGTGTGTCAGGTAGGAAAAAGGTAGAGAATTTCTTTGATGAACGTATCGTTATTAAAACGTATTTAGATACCATAGATAGAATCATAAAAGATGAAGAGAATATTTGACATTTTCCTGGCTTTGTTTCTTTTTTTTGTATTTCTAATACCAATGGTAGGTATTGCATTAGGGATTAAGTTAACTTCAAAGGGTGGTGTTATTTTTTGGTCTAATCGCATAGGGATAAACGGCGTGGTTTTTAGTATGCCTAAGTTTCGTAGTATGGTTTTAGGCACACCAAACGTTGCCACTCATTTATTGGAAGATGTAAACAATAGTTTGACTGCTTTAGGTAGAGTGCTTAGAAAATACAGTCTTGATGAATTGCCACAACTATGGAGTATCATAAAAGGCGATATGAGTTTTGTTGGCCCCAGACCAGCTTTATATAACCAAGATGATTTAATTCAGTTAAGAAAAAAATACAGTGTTGATAGTGTGCTTCCTGGCCTAACTGGATGGGCTCAGGTCAACGGAAGAGATGGGTTAACCATTGAAGAAAAGGTTAAAATGGATGCAGAATATCTGAACAGAAAATCATTTCTTTTTGATCTGCGAATATTATGGCTGACCTTTGTAAAAATTTTAAATACAGATGACATCTCTCATTAAATTAAAGATAGTTTAACAACATATCTATATGAATTTTGTATTTGTTAAATGGTTTCTTTCACTCTCAAGAGTAGCAAAACGCTCAATAATGGTGGTGTTTGACACACTACTCATTGTTACTGTATTAATATTCTCTTTCTCAATGCGCTTAGGTGAGTGGTTCTGGCCAGAGGATGGTTTGTTCTATCTAATTTTTTTATCTCCATTGGTGGCCATACCTTTTTTTATAAAGCTTGGGTTATATAGAGCTATTATTCGCTATATTGGGTTTAAGGCGCTGTGGGCGATTGTGCAAGCTGTTACACTGTATGCATTAACTTGGAGTGTGATTGTTCTGTTATCAGGCGTAGAAGGTGTACCACGTTCAGTGGTTTTAATTAATTGGATTTTAGCTTTATTACTAATTGGCGGTTCAAGAATTGTTGGAAGATGGTGGTTTTCCGATACAAAGTTCAAATCTGATTTTGCTCATGAAAATCGTAAGAATATCGTCGTTTATGGTGCTGGCTCTGCTGGCATCCAACTAGCAACTGCCTTAAGTTATAGCAAAGAGCTGAACCCTGCTGCATTTGTTGATGACAATACTTCTTTATTTGGACATCAAATTATGGGTTTAAAGGTTTTTTCTTCTAAAGAGCTGAAGACTTTAATACCTCAAATGAAGGTTGAAGAAATATTGCTGGCAATACCATCTGCATCCCGTGAGAGACGCAAAAAAATAATTAATAATTTAGAGTCTTTTCCAGTATTGGTTCGAACTGTTCCTAGTGTTGCGGATTTGGCACAAGGTAAATTAAAAATTGACGATTTAAATACTATTAGTATCAACGATTTACTTGGAAGAGACCCTGTACCTCCCAATCGAGACTATTTGTGTGCAAATATTGTCAACAAAGCGGTGATGATAACAGGCGCCGGCGGGTCCATTGGTTCAGAACTGTGTAGACAAATCTTGAGATTAAATCCTAAGATAATTGTATTGTTTGAGCGCAATGAGTTTGCACTTTATTCAATTGAACAGGCGCTTAAAAAGAATAATGATGAAATCAATGTTATCCCTATTCTGGGGTCGGTATTAGATAAAGAGCATGTTCAACACATTTGTAAATTATTTAAGGTTGAAACCATCTACCATGCTGCAGCATACAAACATGTACCGATGATTGAATTAAATAATTTTTCTGGAATTGAAAATAATATTTTTGGCACATTATCCTGCGCTGAGGCAGCAATTTCGGCCAACGTAGAAACTTTTGTGTTAATTTCTACTGATAAAGCAGTTCGCCCAACAAACATTATGGGTGCAACTAAAAGGGTTGCTGAGATGATACTTCAAGCACTGGCAAAAAAACATAATGACAAGAACACTAAATTTTCAATGGTTCGATTTGGCAATGTTTTGGATTCAAGTGGATCGGTTATCCCTCTTTTTAAAAAACAGATTAAAGCAGGTGGCCCAATAACTGTAACAGATGCAGAAATTATTCGTTATTTTATGACAATTCCAGAGGCGGCCCAGTTGGTTATTCAAGCAGGTGCAATGGCGCGTGGTGGCGATGTATTTGTGCTCGATATGGGAAAACCAGTAAAAATCCTAGATTTGGCAAAGAAGATGATCCACTTGAGCGGATTAACCATAAAAAGTGATTCCAATCCTGATGGAGATATTGAAATTTTATTAACTGGTCTTAGACCGGGTGAGAAGCTTTATGAAGAGTTACTGATAGGTGATAATGTTTTGAAAACTGAACATCAATTAATTCTTAGATCTAAAGAAGAAATGATGCCTTGGTCGGAATTGGTTTTAATTCTCCAAAAAATAAAAAAAGCTCTTGATAAAAAAGATTATGAACTTGCTCACCAAGCATTAGTTGAGGCAGTGCCAGGTTATAAGGCGATTAATGGTATTAATGATCTAATATATTTAAACTCATGAGGATTTTAGTTACAGGAGGTGCCGGTTATATAGGTTCTCATACATGTGTTGAATTGCTTCAGTCAGGATACAAAGTAGTAGTAATAGATAACCTTGTTAATAGCTCGATTGAGGGTCTCAAAAAAGTTTCTAGAATTACTAATATTAAGCTAGAAATTAATGACTTTGAAGAAGGAAGTTTTTTATTTTTTGAGGGAGATATTCGAAATAAAACACTATTAAGCAAAATTTTTTTAAAATTTAGAATTGATGGCGTAATTCATTTTGCTGGATTAAAGTCTGTTGGTGAATCGGTAGAAAAACCAATTAAATATTACAATAATAACGTGGTTGGTAGTATTGTGTTAATCGAAACCATGAAAAAGTTTAATTGTAAAACCTTTGTTTTTAGCTCTTCTGCTACAGTATATGGAGATCCGCAGACACTGCCAATTAAAGAAGACTCCCCTTTGAATGTTACAAACCCTTACGGACAGTCCAAATTAATAGTAGAGAATGTTTTACGTGATCTTTTTGCAACCGATAAAAGTTGGCGTATTGCAATTTTGAGATATTTTAATCCTGTTGGAGCGCATGAAAGTGGTTTAATTGGGGACAGTCCAAGAGGTATTCCGAATAACATCATGCCTTACATAGCCCAAGTAGCAATTGGAAAGTTAAGTAATATTAATATTTTTGGCGATGATTACAACACACATGATGGCACAGGTGTGCGTGATTATATCCATGTGGTAGATCTGGCTAAAGGCCATGTAAATTCGATATCTGCTATAGAAAAAGACCCGCAAGTATTAACAATCAACTTAGGCACAGGGACTGGGTATTCAGTTCTCGATTTAATCAAAACTTTTGAAAATGTAATAGGTAGAAAAATATCTTATAAAATAACACCAAGAAGAGCAGGTGATGTTGCAATTTGCTATGCTGATCCAGAATTAGCTAAAGAAAAAATCAACTGGGAATCTACAAAAGGTATAGAGCAGATGTGCAAGGATACTTGGCGCTTTCAGTTAAATAATAAACCACAAGACTAGCTAAAACTTTGATCTATTAAGTGGCAGATTGTATGGCCAATCAAAATATGCATTTCCTGAATACGTGGCGTATCTTCAGCTGGAATAACTAGATTGATATCACAAACACGGCTCATATTTCCACCATTTTTTCCACTAAACCCAATAGTCCGACAACCGTTTTTTTTAGCAAGTTGAAGGGCGTTAACAACATTAATACTGTTTCCACTGGTGCTAATGCCAATTGCTATATCACCTTTATTTGCCAGTGCCTCTATTTGTCGACTAAAAATTTGATTATATTCGTAATCGTTACCTATAGCCGTTAGGGCAGAAGTATCGGTAGTTAATGCGATAGCGGGCAATCCTTTGCGTTCAACCTTATATCTACCAACAAGCTCTGCAGCGATATGTTGAGCATCAGCCGCACTACCACCATTGCCAAAGATTAAGATTTTTCCGCCATTGTTTAAACCATCAATGCATAGTTGAGCAGCAGATGCAATGCTGTCAGTTAGTGTGTGCATAGAATTTGCAGTTTTTATATGCTCATCAAATTCATTTACAATAATATTTTTCATGAATTTTGAATCCTCTCAATAGTTTTAGTGGTGCTTTTCCCATCGACAAATTGCACCAGTTTCAATTCATCAACAATATCTTGACCCACCACTTGTTTGCCTTCGTAATCACCGCCTTTAACTAGTATATGAGGCTTGATAGTTTTAATCAAATCATATGGCGTGCCCTCGTTAAATATCACGACATAATCCACTGCTTCAAGCGCAGCTAATACATAAGCTCTATCTATTTGTGGATTAATTGGGCGGCTTTCACCTTTTAATGCTTTAACAGATTTATCAGAATTGAGTCCTAGTATCAATACATCGCCATAACTCTTGGCAGTTTCCAGATAGCGCACATGTCCCGTATGAAGAATGTCAAAACACCCATTGGTGAATACAATTTTTTTACCTCTTGATTTTAATTCACTGCTGAGTGTGGCAATCTCGTCTAGCGTTTTTATATGTTCGTCACTACTAGATTTATTGAGGCTTGATTCATATTCAATAATTTCATTTATTGTGGCAGTTGCAGATCCAATTTTACTCACTACAACCCCTGCAGCTAAATTTGCAAATTCTACCGCATCATCAATGTTATGGTTATATGCCAGAGCAAAACCCAAAGATGCTAGGACTGTATCACCTGCCCCAGTTACATCATATACTTCTCTAGCAACTGTAGGGTGCGTTCTAAGATTGTCATCATAAACTGCCACACCCTGTTCGCTAAGAGTAACAAGGGATACACCTAAATCACACTTTGTTTTTAGTTTTACTATGGCTTGAGTTAGACTTACATCATCTTTAATGTCAATATTGGTTGCTTCACTGGCTTCTTTTTTATTTGGTGTAAGCAGATATGCGCCTTTATATTTTGAGTAATCTAAACCTTTTGGATCCACTAAAACTTTTTTATTACTTTTATTGGCAACTGCGATTAAAGATTGGGTTAAATCTTTGGTTAAGACGCCTTTTCCATAGTCGGATAATAGCACTAGATCATAGTTATCAATTATTTTTTCAAAAGAGTTAATGACGAATTTTTGTGATTCAGTTTCGATTTCATTAGCACTCTCTCGATCATATCTAATCATTTGCTGTTGAGCAGCAATAACTCGACTTTTTTTACTGGTAATACGACCTTCTTGTGTAATTAAATATTGAGAGCTTACTTTGATATCAGCAAGTAAAGATTTGAGCTCATCTGATATTTCACACCCTCCAATAACGCTTATTACATCAACTTCAGCACCCAGTGCACTAAGGTTATTAATTACATTACCAGCTCCGCCTAGTACAGTACTTTCATTTTCTACATTCACCACTTGTACAGGTGCTTCAGGAGAGATTTGATTACACGATCCCCATAGGTAATGATCAATCATTAAATCTCCAATTACCAAAATTTTTGGTGATTTCCCTTGAAAATTAATCATGAAATATCGGTTCCATGCAAGCGTTTAATTTCAGGGATATAAGCTTTAATTCCTTCCTCTAAGCTTATAACAGGATTGAACCCTAAGTTTTCTTTTGAAGTGGTGATATCGGCTTGTGTGTGCATTTGGTAACCATCATAAGGATTTGGGAAATATTCAGTGCCTAGATTTGTATCCAATTCATTCTGTAGAATATCTGCAATATCTTGAAAGCTTCTTGGTTCTCCTGTACCTATGTTATAAGTACCATTTTCTTTCGGTTGACATGCCTTAATATTGGCTTGCACTACATCTTCAATATTAATAAAATCACGTAAAATTTGATCCGAACCTTCAAATAATCTAGGCGCCTTGCCATCTAGAATTTGATGACCCAATTGAATCACCATTGATGAAGTTTTTGCTTTGTAGTATTCTCTGGGTCCATATACATTAAAGAACTTAAGACCGACAATAGTCATATCAGGATTCTCCCGAGAATAACGATAAGCAATTTGATCCATGGCATATTTACTAAACCCATAAGGATTTTCAGGGTTTTCTTTACCAACAGTTTGTGGTGAAGGTAGGCTGCCATAAGTGGCAGCAGAACTTGCATACACCATCACTGAATTATCAGCTTTGGCTTTGTCTAGCAAGTCGTAAAATGAGTTTACATTAGTTTGCATAACAATCTCTTGATCGTAAACTCTGGTATCAGAGATTGCTGCTTGGTGAAATATGTAATCAAATTGGTAGTCGTCTAATAGCGCCAAATCAGATTTGCTGTTGATATTTCCACAAACCACATCCCCAGTAAAACCAATCAGATTTTTATAATGACCAAAGCTTTGCAGATTGCCATTAGAAAAAATTGCTTCACTTCTAAAACAATCAAATATCACCACATTTGAGTCTGGATAGTTATCTTGAAAGTAAAATGCTAGATTACTGCCAATGAATCCGGCACCACCGGTAATTAAAATAGTTTTGTTGTTGAAGTTTGTATTGCTATAAACCATTTGAGTCAAAATAAAAATACTTGGGTGTTAATGTTAAACGAAAATTTATTAAAAGTTAAACATTCATGATTAAGTATTATTCTGCCAGTATAATCAATTCAGATTGATATGTTAGTATAAGCATGAAATATAACAAAAACTTCTATCAAATAAAGTCCAATCAGGAAATATTTGAGCGTATTGAAGCAGAGCGAGAAGAGATTGGTTATTACAATCTTGCTTATCAAGACACCACTGAAATCAAAGACTACGCACAAACGATCAAGCAAAGACATATTGTAGTTCTTGGAATTGGTGGCTCAAGCCTTGGAGCACGATCAATTTATGAGTTTTTATTGCCTTCTAATAATTATGCAAAAGATCTTTTATTTATAGAAACAATTGATCCATTGCAAATTAATCAATGTTTAAAAAAAATTGATTTAGGCGATGCGCAGTTTGTAGTTATATCCAAATCTGGCAATACTATTGAAACCATTAGTTTATTTAAATACTTAAACTCCCGTATTGACATCAATAATTCCAACTGCACGATAATTTCTGAAGCAAAAAGTGATTTAACTAAGTTTGCTAATGATAATAATATAAAAACCTTTGATTTGGCAGAGAATATTGGTGGGCGTTTTTCTGTATTTAGCGTGGTAGGACTTGTGCCACTTGCTATGGTTGGTGTGGATGTTGATAATTTATTAAATGGTTGTAGGAGAGTGGCTGATAGTTTTTTCAAACAAAGAGACTACTATCACCCAATTATTAGAAAAGCTCGATTTTTAGTTGAAAACAAATCTAGGTTTAATATTAATGTTGTATTTTCATATTCTTCAACACTTGAGAGTTTTAATAAGTGGTATGTGCAGCTTTGGGCCGAATCATTAGGTAAAATTAATATCAATGGCACACGTCAGGCGCTAACACCAGTAGGTTTGATTGGCCCGGTTGATCAGCACAGTTTCTTACAACTAATAATGGATGGCGTGCGTGATAAGACCGTAACTTTTATTAAGATTTCTGATTTAAAAGACGAGACTAAAATTCCTAAGCTGGACAATGGATCGTTTGTAGATTTTGACCTAGATTATGTGGACGGCCTAAGTTTTAATCAACTATTAAATCGGCAGGCTGATGCTACCATTGAATCTGTTAAGGCGCAAAAAGATATTCCGTGTGATGTGGTTACCATTCGCACCGTGGATGAATACAACATCGCTAAGCTGATGTTTATTTATCAACTTTTGGTGTCGGCCATTGGGCAATTTCTGCAGATTAACACATATGATCAACCAGGTGTTGAGCATGGTAAGACAATCTTAAAACAAAGTTTTAAGAGTTAGTCATGAGTCGTGTTAGAAAATGCTTATTTCCGGTAGCAGGCTATGGCACTCGATTTTTGCCAGTGACCAAGGCTATTCCTAAGGAGATGCTACCCATTCTGACTAAACCACTCATTCAATACGGTGTGGATGAAGCGCTGAGTACAGGTATGACTCAGATGGTGATGGTAACCAGTAAACACAAAGGCGCTATTCGACAACATTTTGAAGCACACCCAGAGATTGAGTCCAGTGTGCAAGACACGCCTAAAGCAGAACTATTAGAAGAGATTGATCATTTAATCGCGTTCTGTGAATTTTCTTATGTTGAACAACAGCAGATGCTAGGATTGGGGCATGCCATATACACCGGCCAGCCACTGATTGGTGATGAGCCGTTTGCGGTTGTCCTGCCAGATGATTTGTGCACAAATCAAGGCGAGTCGGTCCTTGCGCAAATGCTCCAGGTTTATCAAGCACATCCAGATTGTTGCGTGGTGGCGGTCGAGGTGGTGCCTGAGGCTGAGGTGAATAAGTATGGTGTGATTCAGGGTGAGTTGTTAGCAGGTACAGACAATACTTACCAGGTCAAAAACATGGTAGAGAAGCCTGAACCTAAAGATGCGCCAAGCAACTTGGCCATTATTGGTCGTTACATTCTCACACCTGAGATTTTTGGGGTTTTGTCTAATACTCAGCCAGACCACCGAGGTGAAATTCAAATTACTGATGCGCTAATGAACCTAGCGAGCCAGGGCAAAGTTCTTGCCTACCAATTTCAAGGAACACGTTACGATTGCGGCAGTGTTGAAGGGTTTGTTGAGGCGACAAATGCCTTCGCTAAATCAGAGGGCATTATTTAACTACTCCGCGGTTACTGATTGGTGATAATGGGAGTGAGACTGATAATCCACTAATCATGCGTACCGAAGAAGATATGATAATTTATCTCGATCTCAATAGTCAGTTTATTTTGAAAAATCTAGGAAATTATTGGTAAAGTCGTCAGCTTTTTTTTCTACATCAGAGATTAAACCATCAAAATTTACTTCTTCTTGCCTGCCTTCAAACTTTCTGATTTCATCTCTCATTTGATCAACGCTTTTAAAAAGCTTAAAAATCTCACCATAAGTTTTACTTTCAAAATCAATAAGGTGGTGTTTGATCTGCCTAACCAGTTCCAGCCTTAATTCTTTGTTGATTTTTTGTTGGTCTTGAGTTGGGGCTGGGTTGATTTCATGAGGGTGAAATAACAATGCTGAATCAAAGGCTTCTTTAAATGCTGGATTTTTACTGGCTATGTTTGCCCCCAGTTTTTGAAACATGGGATAGTATGAATCTTCATTAACAAAGATTCCAAGTAGATTGTCAATTTCTGTTTCGTGGCTCATTGTTAACTCGGTTAATTATTCTACGGTGACTGATTTGGCTAAATTACGAGGCTGATCAACATCTGTGCCTTTGATTAGCGCCACATGATAGCTAAGCAGTTGCAAAGGAATGGTAAAAATAATAGGCGCTGTAATCCTTCCCAAATCTGTTGTGGTTGGGACGATTGTCATTCCATCCATTGGTGTTACTTGTGCAGCTTCATCTTCGAATACAAGCATCTCGGAGCCTCGTGATTTGACCTCTTGTAGGTTGGACTTGAGTTTATCTAGGAGCTCATCGTTTGGCGCCACGGCAATCACTGGCGTGCCTTTATCAATCAGTGCAATAGGGCCGTGTTTGAGCTCGCCTGCTGGATAGGCCTCCGCATGGATATAGCTGATTTCTTTAAGTTTGAGTGCGCCTTCCATGGCGATTGCGTGCATGGTGCCACGTCCTATAAATAGTGCGTTAAACTTATCTTTAAAGGCCTTGGCCAGTTCTTTGATTTGGCCTTCTTGTTTCAGGGTTTTTTCAATTAAACCAGGCAACTTGTTTAGGCCATCGACAATTTTAGCTTCTTGTTCTTGGGTTACTTGGCTATGACAGCGTCCAACAGCGACTGATAAAAGTGCCAGTGACACCAATTGTGTGGTGAAGGCTTTGGTGCTGGCAACGCCAATTTCAGGACCGGCATGGGTTAGAAAAGTGAGCTCGGATTCACGCGTGAGACTAGACTCAGCCGAGTTGCAAATGGCGAGTGTGTGAATATTTTTATCCTTGTTGTTATTTTTAACAGTTCTGAGTGCTTCTAAGGTGTCGGCTGTTTCACCACTTTGAGAAATGGTTATAAACAATGTGTTATCAAGAACGATTGGTTTGCGATAGCGGTATTCACTGGCCACTTCAATGTGCGTGGGAATTTTGGCAATATCTTCTAACCAATACTTAGCCACAAGGCCTGCATTGTAGCTGGTGCCACAGGCGATGATTTGAATGTGTTTGGTATTGGTGAAAATGTCTTTTGCTTGGTGACCAAATGCAGAAGATAAAACTTTTTCTTTGGTAATTCTGGATTCTAAAGTATCTCGAATGGCCTGGGGTTGCTCAAAGATTTCTTTGTGCATATAGTGGTCGTATTCTCCTTTAGAAATCTGACCTGCTTTTAAGCTTGAGGTTTTTATCTCTCTTTCTACCTTGTTACCATCTGTATCATAAATGGTAATGCTATCAAGTGTGATATCGGCAATGTCACCTTCTTCTAGGAAGATGAAGTCTTTGGTAATATCAAGCAGTGCCATTTGATCTGAGGCTATAAAATTGCCTTTATCACTCACACCAATCACCAATGGTGAACCACTGCGCGCAGCAATAATACGACCTGGATCTTTAGGTGAAATCACCCCAATGCCATAAGCGCCTTCAAAAGTTTTTATCGCTTTTTGAGTGGCTTCAAGTAACGTGCTATTTTTATCAAAGGCTTTGTGAATCGCATGAGCGATTACCTCGGTATCGGTGTCTGAAGTGAAGTTATAACCTTGTGTTTGCTGCTCGGCTTTTAACTCAAGAAAGTTTTCAATAATGCCATTATGGACAATACTAATATCACCATTGCAAATATGTGGATGGGCGTTTTTTTCTAAGGGTTCACCGTGTGTTGCCCAGCGCGTGTGTGCTATGCCAATGGTGCCATTAGGATCTGCTGCTTGAACGGATAATTCTAAATTAGCGACCTTACCCACAGATCTGATGCGTGTGAATGTATTGTTTTGATCAAGCAAGACCAAACCTGCAGAATCATAACCGCGATATTCTAGGCGTTGTAATCCATTAATTAATACTGGTGTAATGTTGTTTTTACAGATGCCACCAACGATTCCGCACATAAGAAGATGTTAAATTATGAATGTTAAATTTTTAATGATTATATCGGGCTACACGCTCCAGAGTAGGCTAGATTGCAACAACTTCTTTTTCTAAAAACTCTACTTTTTGATGTTGACCAACAAGTTTTAATAGCACGATAACTCTGTCGTCGCTATTGTAGTTTTGAAAAATGGCTTGTTGACCTTTAAAAACGCCAGTTTGAATTTCAACCGAGTCACCCTTTTGGTGTGAACAAATATCAATCATCTTCTCGATCGTTTGTTGCTGTTGGATTTTAATCATTCTGATGATTTGATTCGGCACGATGGCAAATTTGAGCCCAAATCTAACAAAATTGGCCACACCTTTGGTTGAGCGTATGGGCGTCCATTTTTGATTTTTGTCATCCAACTCAATAAACAAGTATCGTGGAAATAGCGAAACCGTTTTATTTTTGATGATTGCTTTGGGATGAAAAACATTAAAACCCTGATTAGAAAGATTTTGAGTTGCAATCGCCTCTTGTTTGGGCTTGGTTTGAATTAAATACCATTTTTTCATAA
>CAZOAA010000002.1:0-82289 GCA_964577715.1 uncultured Candidatus Thioglobus sp.
AGTATTACCAATGTTCCAAAAATGTAATTACAAGTCGTTTTACTAACTATTTTTTCGTAAATTAAGCACATTTACAAAATTTCTAAAATTTTGTAAATCCTACTATTAGAATACCGTTTTAAAGCCTTAAGGCTTTAAAACGGTATTTTTTTGTTTAAAAAGTTATCTATTTTTTGCTCAATACTGAAAATTTCTGATTTTTTTACTGTTGTATAATAATCAGAAATGAATGTTATTAGTTAAGTATGAATTTAGATCTGCTACAAAGTTTTTTAGGATGGTGTTTGATAATCAATTGGAGTGTTTTTCTACTTTGGGTGATTGTATTTAAACTTATTCCAGATTTTGCTTATAAGGCTCATAGCTATTGGGTTCCTGTAACTAGAGACTCTTTTAATTCCATTCATTATGGCGGCATGGGATTGTACAAGTTGTTAATATTTTTCTTTCTTATGGTTCCGTATTTCGCCTTATTAATTATTAAGTAATTTCTACTACTAATGTTCTCGAGTGGCAGAGAATGTGAGATTTGGGTGGCGCTCTTCAGTTAATTGTAAGTTAACCATTGATGGCGCTAAGTAGGTAAGCATGCCAGCTGAATCAATTGCGACATTATTACCTGCTTTGGCTTTAAGTTGTTCGATGTCCTTGTCACTACCAGTTACCCAGCGAGCTGTAGCAATAGCAATGGTTTCAAACTGACAATCAACGCCATATTCATATTTGAGGCGATGCGCAACCACATCAAACTGCAAAATACCAACAGCACCTAAAATTTGCGAGCTGTTCATGGTTGGGCGAAATACTTGAGTTGCACCTTCCTCTGAGAGCTGATCAAGGCCTTTTTGCAAGGCTTTGGCTTTTAGAGGGTCTTTAAGTTGTGCACGACGAAATAACTCTGGTGCAAAGTTTGGAATTCCTTGAAAGGTGAGTTTTTCACCTTGAGTAAAAGTATCGCCAATACTAATACCACCATGATTATGAATACCAATTACATCACCAGCGTAGGCTAGTTCGGCACTTTCTCGCTCACGAGACATAAATGTCACTGCATTAGCGATTTTGATTTGTTTGCCAGTGGCTACTTGTAAAACTTTCATACCTTTTTTATACTTACCACTCACAATGCGCATAAAGGCTAGGCGGTCATGGTGTTTTGGATCCATATTTGCTTGAATTTTAAATACAAATCCAGTGAGTTTTTCCTCATCTGGCGTTACTTCACGCACATCTGATTCTCTATTTTTTGGTGTGGGTGCATATTCAATAAAGCCATCCAATAAATTTTGAATACCGAAGTTTGAAATGGCTGAGCCAAAAAATACAGGGGTTTGTTTTCCAGTTAAGAATTCATTTAAATCAAAAGGTGTGGTAGTTTCACGAATGAGCTCTACTTCTTCACGCATCTCTTCTGCAACATCAACACCTAAAATATTGTCTAGCTCTGGGTTATCAACACCATTGATAATAATATTTTCACCAATCTCTGAGTTCTTTCCAGCTTCGTATAAATAGACCTTATCTTCAAGTAAATGCACCACACCTTTAAAGCGCTTACCCATACCTATTGGCCAAGTGATTGGTGAGCATTCAATGTTGAGTACGGTTTCTACTTCGTCCATGAGATCAATTGGCTCTTTACCTTCACGATCAAGTTTGTTGATAAAAGTAAGAATAGGGGTATCACGCAAGCGACACACTTCCATAAGCTTGATGGTGCGTTGCTCTACACCTTTAGCAACATCGATTACCATTAGGGCAGAATCAACAGCTGTTAAGGTTCTGTATGTATCTTCAGAGAAATCCTCGTGTCCTGGAGTATCCAATAGGTTAATGACGTGGTTGTCATAATCAAACTGCATGATGGATGAGGTGATAGAAATACCTCTTTCTTTTTCCATTTCCATCCAGTCAGAAGTTGCGTGCGTGCTGGCTTTTCGTGCTTTAACACTGCCGGCAGTTTTAATGGCGCCTGCATAGAGTAATAACTTTTCTGTGACGGTAGTTTTACCAGCGTCAGGGTGAGAGATAATCGCAAAGGTGCGACGTTTTGATACTTCGCTCATGGTGTTAAGATTTGCCAGTAATGATTAGTTCAACGCCAGCTTCATCAAACATTTCTTTTGAGAGTTGAACACTTTCGTTCCAGTTGTCGAGCTCTTTGGATTTTTCAATCACGACTTTTTTGATGCCGACTTGGATAATGCCTTTAGCGCATTCTGAACAAATTGGTAGGCCATGTACATAGAGCGTTGCACCATCAAGTGATGTGCCAGAATAAGTAGCGTTGTAGATGGCATTCATTTCAGCATGGACGACAAATTTGTATTTGGTTTCTCTATGATTGTAGCGCTCATCAGTATCGTGAATGCCACGAGGAAAACCATTAAAACCTTGTGAAAGTACCTCTTTTTTGCTGCCAACAGTGACTGCACCAACTTGAGTAGAAGGGTCTTTTGACCAAGTGGCTACTTCAGCTGCTAAGGCTAAATAACGCTTATCCCATTTGTTTAATTGGCTCATCGTATCTTAATTGATGCTAAGCTTATTAGCACTAAAATGAAAGTCATCATCCAGAAGCGTACAATGATTTTTGGCTCTGACATGCCCATTTTTTCAAAATGATGATGTAGCGGGGCCATTAAGAATATACGTTTTTTAGTACGCTTATACCAAGCTACTTGAATAATAACAGAAAGTGTTTCAGCCACAAAAACTCCACCCATAATAAATAGTAGTATTTCTTGGCGAGTGATAATAGCAATCACTGCCAAAATAGCGCCTAGCGATAATGAGCCGACATCACCCATGAAGATTTCAGCAGGATAGGTGTTAAACCATAGAAAGCCAAGTCCTGAGCCAATGAGGGCTGCACAAATCACAAATACCTCACCAGTACTTGGCATAAATGGCATGTTGAGGTAATTAGCAAAGTTATAGTTACCAGCAATATAGGCAAAAATTGCTAATGCGCCAGAAATTAGAATAACTGGCATGATGGCTAAACCATCCAAACCATCAGTTAGGTTAACTGCATTAGAACTACCTACAATTACAAAGTATGACAATACTAATAACCCAACAGCGCCTAGCGGAATAGTAAAGTCTTTGAAAAATGGAATTAGCAACTCTGTTGAGATAGGTTGGGAGGTGTTTGTGACCATCCATGTGCCAATAATAATTGCACCTAAGGACTGTGCTAAGTATTTTTGCTTACTGCTGAGACCGTCAGATGATTGTTTTTTGATTTTTAAATAATCATCAATAAATCCAATAGCACCAAAAATGAGTGCGGTTGCAATAATTATCCATAGATAAGTATTGTGCCAATCACCCCAAATAAGAACACTGACTATAAAAGAAAATAAAATCATTATTCCACCCATTGTTGGCGTACCAGATTTTGACAAGTGACCCTCAGGTCCGTCAGTGCGAACTACCTGGCCAATTTGGTGTAGTCGAAGTTGGCTAATAAGAAAGTTTCCCATTGCTAGGCTAATAAACAGTGCTGCCAGCATGGCTAATACAGCCCTAAGAGTTAGGTAACGAAGAACTTCAAAACCTGGATCAAGCTGGGTAAGAAAACTGATTAATTCTAAAAACATTAGTCTACTTGGTTGATTGAGAGTAGTTCTAAGTTAAAAATCAATAATGAATTTTTAGAAAGATTACCACGTGAACTGTCACCATAAATTTGCTCATAAGAAGCAATGATGGTGCGTTTTTCACCTGTATTCATATTAAGGACTGAGTCATCAATTACTTGAATAATAGTGCCTGATCCTGCGGCAAATGGTAGAGGTTTGTCTGCTTTGCGCATGTTAGTACCATCATCTAAATCAATGGATAAATTGACTTTAACCAAATCTCCTGCTTTAGGTGATTTGCCATTACCTGAGTGGTTTATTTTTATGTAATGACCTTGTGGCATTAGTTTTGCATTAGGATAATTAGCTTTGATAAAACTAGTTAGTTTTTCTTTCTTTTTTGCTTGTTTTTTGGCTTCTTTATCTAGGTATTTTTGGTTGTGAGTCTGAAAAGCAGCCTCATCAGTTTTAAAGTTTTTGGCATTGTCACCAATTCGTATAATTTTTACTTTTCGAATAAAATCATCTTTTTTAATGGTGTTGACTACGCCCATGCCTTTAACCACATGGCCAAAAACCGTGTGCTTCCCATCAAGCCATGGTGTGGCTTTATGGGTGATGAAAAATTGTGAACCGTTGGTATTAGGGCCAGAATTCGCCATGGATAAAACCCCCTCACTGTCGTGAGTTAAATCGGTAATTTCATCAGGGAAATTATAACCTGGTCCACCTGTACCATTGCCTTGTGGGTCTCCACCTTGGATCATAAAATTGTCAATAACACGGTGGAATTTTAAGCCGTTATAAAATGGTTTACCGGTTTGAATATTTGAATGTTTTTCACCTTCTGCTAGACCAACAAAGTTAATAACTGTTAATGGTGTTTTGTCATAGGCTAATTTGACAATGATATCACCCTGATTAGTATGCAAGTTGGCGTATAGTCCATTGTCTAATTTTGCTTGTGATTGGAATGATATAAGTAGTGTTAAAAGTAGCGTGAAAAAGCGCATAATTTTGATAAAAAATTGCCTAAAAATTGCAATAATGATACCTAAAAAAACGCATGATAATTATCCAACTATAAGCTAAAATAGACGCTTATATTTTTTATTAAAATTATTAAGGAGAGTCAATGTCTTTATTGATTACAGATGAATGCATTAATTGTGATGTTTGTGAGCCAGAGTGCCCAAATGATGCGATTTATATGGGTGATGAAATTTATGAAATTGACGGCGATAAGTGTACAGAATGCGTTGGTCATTTTGATACACCACAATGCGTAGAAGTTTGTCCTGTTGATTGTTGCCTGCCTGACCCTGATCGTGTGGAAACAGATGAGGAGCTTTTAGCTAAACTAGCATAAAAATACAAGTATAAAAAAGGCGACCTAACTAGGTCGCCTTTTTATTGTTTATTGCTTAATAAATTAAGCCAATGTGTTTTTAAGTGCTGATAAGCATAGTGCAATATTTTCTTTTCTTGACGCATAACCCATTAGACCAATTCGCCAAACTTTTCCTGCATAAGCACCTAATCCTGCACCGATTTCTAAATTATAGTCATTGAGCAAAGTAGAGCGAACAGAGGCATCATCAGCATCTTCAGGAATAAAAACAGCATTCAGTTGAGGTAGGCGGTCTTCTTTATTAACCAAGAAATTAATACCCATTGCTTCTAATCCATCTCTTAATTCTTCATGATTAGCCTGATGGCGTGCCCAAGAATTTTCAATGCCTTCTTCCATTAGCATAACTAAAGATTCGTGCAAACCGTACAAAGTGTTAACAGGGGCGGTATGGTGATAAGTACGCTTTGCACCTTCACCCCAGTATCCCATTACTAAATTAAGATCTAAAAACCATGAGGTTACTGGTGTTTTACGATTGGTTAATTTTTTGATAGCACGCTCACCAATACTAATAGGCGAGATACCAGGCATTGCTGATAAACATTTTTGCGAGCCTGAATAGATGGCATCAATCTCCCATTCATCAACTCTCAATTCAGAGCCGGCTAGTGAAGTTACGGCGTCAACAATTGTCAAACAATCATGCTGATGTGCTAATTGGCAAAGTGTTTTAGCGTCTGATCGTGCACCTGTTGAGGTTTCAGCATGAACAAAAGCCAAAATAGAAGCATCTGGATTATCTTTAAGTGCTTGCTCAACTTTGTCTGTTGAAACAGCATTGCCCCAGTCGTCTTCAACCACAATGGCTTCGCCACCAAAACGGGTAATATTTTCTTTCATGCGCATGCCAAACACGCCATTAATACAAACAATGACCTTATCGCCTGGTTCAACTAAGTTGGCGAAACAAGTTTCCATACCGGCGGAGCCTGGTGCTGAAACTGGCATGGTTAATTCATTTTCAGTTTGAAATGTATATTTAAGCGCTTCTTTGGTTTCGTCCATCATACTAACAAAGGTGGGATCAAGGTGACCAATGGTAGGTCTTGCCATTGCTGATAGAATTCTTGGGTGTACATCAGAGGGACCAGGACCCATTAATGTTCTTACTGGTGGATTAAATGATTGCATAATCTTTTTATGGTTAATAAAATTAAAGAAGTCATTATAATTGCTTGCATGTCTATCGTCCAAGAATTATCTCTCGCTTTACCTAAGGGTATTATCATTACCGGCGAAGAAAACACACGCCCGTTTGAGTGTGATGGTTTGAGTGTGTATCGCCAAAAGCCATTAGCTGTAGCATTACCTGAGAATGTTGATCAAATTAAGCAGATTTTAAAAATCTGTAAGTCCAACAATACGCCTGTAGTAACACGTGGCGCGGGCACAGGTCTTTCCGGTGGTGCAATGCCATTAGAAGAATCAATTGTATTAGGGCTCTCAAAACTTAACAAAGTTAAATCAATTGATACTGAAAACCAACTAGCCGTGGTGGAACCGGGTGTTAGAAATATTGCCATTAGTGAGGCGGTAGCGCAGCATGACTTGTATTACGCGCCAGATCCATCAAGCCAAATCGCTTGTACGATTGGCGGTAATGTTGCTGAAAATTCAGGTGGTGTGCACTGTCTTAAATATGGCCTGACCGTTCATAACATCGAGTCGTTAAAAATGTTGACGATGAGCGGTGAAGAGCTGAGCTTGAACCGCCAAGATGACGGTGTGGGTTTGCTAGCACTGATGAATGGCTCTGAGGGTTTGCTTGGCATTATTACTGAGATAACCGTTAAGTTGACACCATCACCAAAATTAGCCAAAGTGGTAATGGCAGCCTATGATTCTGTGCGTGATTGCGCCAATGCCGTAGCTAACATTATTAAAGCTGGTATTATTCCAGCAGGATTGGAAATGATGGATAAATTTGCCATTGAAGCGGCTGAAGGCTTTGCAGGTGTGGGTTATCCGCTTGATGCCCAAGCCTTGTTATTGTGCGAGCTAGACGGTACCGAGGCGCAAGTGCAAACTGAGCTTGATGTCGTCTTAAAGGTGTTATCAGGTGCAGCTACTTTAAAAGTATCAGAGAGCGAAGAAGAGCGCCTAAATTTATGGAAAGGGCGTAAATCTGCTTTTCCAGCAGTCGGGCGTTTATCACCTGATTACTATTGTATGGATGGCACGATTCCAAGGCGTCATTTGGCAGATATGCTGGAAAAAATTAACGAATTATCCAAAAAATATCAACTCAGAGTGGCAAATGTTTTTCATGCGGGTGATGGTAACTTGCACCCTTTGATTTTGTACGATGCAAATATCCCAGGTGAGTTAGAAAAAACCGAAGAGTTTGGTACTGATATCTTAAAGTTGAGTGTTGATATGGGTGGTACCATCACTGGTGAGCATGGTGTGGGTGTTGAAAAACTCAATGCGATGTGTCATCAATTCAATGAGAAAGAATTAGAAATCTTTCATAAGATTAAGCAAGCTTTTGACCCTGATTCCTTATTAAATCCTGGTAAAGCAGTGCCAGAATTACACCGCTGTGCTGAGTTAGGGGCGATGCATGTGCATCATGGTGAATTACCACATCCAGAATTGGAGCGATTTTGATGGCAGATCGCCTTATTCAATTACAAGCGTTGGTGCAAAAATCAGATAGCCTGCATATCAATGGTGAATGGTTAGATTATGCTGGCGTGGTGGAATACTACCCAGAAGAATTGGTTATGACGGTAAAGGCAGGCACCACGATTGCTGAGCTTAAAAAACAACTAAAGAAAAATAATCAATCCTTATCTTTTTATACGGATGACGATAATGCCACGATTGGCGCTGTGTATGCGAATGGTGGGCAAGGTGTGTCTGACAGTGTTTTAGGGGTGCAAATTATTGATGGCAATGGTGAGTTGTTGAACTTTGGTGGTCAGGTAATGAAAAACGTGGCAGGCTATGACGTGGCGCGCCTATTGGTTGGCTCTAAAGGCAAGTTGGCCGTGATTACACAAATCAGTTTTAAAGTGTTACCAAGTACTTATATTGGTGAATTAAGTGTGCCAATAAAGCAAAATAATAGCTCGTTATTACGTAGCGAAATTGAAAAAAAACTAAAATTAGTTTTTGACCCTAAGGGTAAATTTAACTAATGCAAACCAATCACATTCAAAACCAAAAAGCCAATGATATTGTTCGTAAATGTGTGCATTGTGGCTTTTGTTTGGCAACTTGCCCCACTTATCAGTTATTGGGTGATGAGTTAGATTCACCTCGTGGGCGAATTTATCTCATTAAATCTTCACTTGAGGATAATCATTTTTCTGATGAAAGCATCAAACATCTTGATCGTTGTCTAACTTGCCGATCTTGTGAAACGACTTGCCCATCAGGTGTTGAATATGGACATTTACTTGATATTGGTCGTGAATTTGTTGAGAAAAAGCGTCCGTTATGGCAAAAATTCTATCGTTATTCTGTACGAAAATTACTAACTACACCGATTTTATTTAATCCAATTGGGTTTATTGCAAAGCACTCTAATAAACAAGGTAAGGCTGTTAAATCAAGCGCTAATAGCAAAAAAGTATTGTTATTAGGTGGGTGTGTACAGCCGGTCTTAGCGCCTAATATTAATCATAGTATTAAAAATATTTTGGCAAAATTAGGTTATGACGTTATTGAAACGCCACAAAAACAGTGTTGTGGTGCAGTGGATCAACATTTGAGTGCAACTCAAGAGGCACTTTCCAAAGTTAAAAGCAATATTGATAGTTGGCTTGAATTTGATACTGATACCATTATTTCAAGTGCGAGCGGTTGCGGATTGATGGTTAAAGACTACCCTTCTTTATTTGATCAGTCAGACCCATACTACCAAAAAGCGCAAGAAGTAAGCAATAAAACTCAAGATATTGCTGAGTTTTTAGCGGATAAAGATTTGAGTCAGCTCAATTTAGAAAAAGCCAATATTGCTTATCATGAACCTTGCACCTTGCAACATGGGCAAAAGTTAGCAGGTCTAGTTAATTCTATTTTGCAACAACTGGGCTATACGCCAGCAGTAGTTCAGGATTCACACCTTTGTTGTGGCTCGGCAGGCACGTATTCAATCTTTCAGCCTAAGTTATCACAAGAGCTTAAGATTAATAAATTGCAAAACTTGCAAGCTTCCAATCCACAAATAATCGTCACCGCTAATATCGGCTGTTTAATGCACTTACAAAAAGACACTAAAATACCGGTCAAACATTGGATTGAGTTATTAAATGCCTAGAAGAAGAAAACCAAAAGCTAAAACTTACGAACTAGAAATCGAATCCCTCTCACACGAGGGACGTGGCATTGCACATTTAGAGGAAAAAGTCATTTTTGTATCCGGCGTCTTGCCAGGTGAAAAAGTAATTGCTGATCGAACTTTTTCGCGTGCAAAATTTGAAGAAGCAGATGTTAAAGAAGTGCTAAAACCAGCAGATAATCGCATAGCGCCGAAGTGTGAAGTATTTGGTATTTGTGGCGGCTGTTCGTTTCAACATCTTTCTAGTGAAGATCAAATACAAGCCAAAGGCGAGTGGCTAAAAGACGCTTTTGCAGGGCAGGCTAAAGTTAAGCCTAAATATTGGTTGGATCCACTACAGGCTGAGAGCTGGGGTTATCGTCGCAAGGCAAGGCTTGGTGTTCGCTATGTCGCTAAAAAAGAAAAAGTACTGGTCGGCTTTAGAGAAAAAAAATCTGGCTTTATTACTAATATGAGTCGTTGCGAGGTGTTGCATCCATCTTTAGGTGATAACCTTGAAGTGCTGGCTGAGGCAATAGAGCGGCTTTCAATTAAATCACAAATCCCACAACTCGAAGTTGCTGTTGCTGAGAATAACACGGTGTTAATCTTGCGACACCTTGAGTCACTCACAGCTAAGGATGAGCAAATCCTGCTCGATTGTGCTAATGAGCTAGATGTGACGTTTTATACGCAAAGTGGCGGTGAAGATACAGTTAAGCCACTGGATCAGGCAGTTGAGCTAACTTACACACACCCTGATCATGGTATTGAAATGGAATTTTTACCCACTGATTTCACTCAAGTGAATTTTAATCTAAATCGTAAAATGATTAATTTAGCACTTAATATGCTTGATCTTAACAATAAAGATGAGGTAATTGATCTATTTTGTGGATTGGGTAATTTCACCCTGCCGATTGCGCGTTATGCCAAACACGTGGTGGGTGTAGAAGGAGATTTAGGCTTGGTGGAACGAGCCAAACACAATGTCACTAAAAACAACATTGTTAATGCTAATTTTTACATGGCTGATTTATTTAAAGAAGTGGAAGGTGCGCCGTGGTTTAGAGGCAAGACTTACAATAAAGCCTTGATTGACCCTGCACGCTCAGGCGCAATTGAGATTGTAGAATTACTACCAAAACTTGGTGTTGAAAGGTTGGTGTATGTATCGTGTAATCCGGCAACATTAGCGAGAGACACTGCTAAACTTATTGAACTAGGGTATAAATTAGATACTGCCGGGGTGATGGATATGTTTCCTCAAACTGCACATGTTGAATCAATCGCGCTATTTACTAAATGATTACAATTGATATTGACAATCAAACACTGAAGTACCGAGATAAAACTTATTCTATTAGTAGTGCAAAAAATGGCGTAGGTGAAGTTGAAGGGTCTTATTGCACACCTTTGGGCAGGTTTAAAATTTCTGAAAAAATTGGCACTAATTTAGAATTAGGATCAGTATTAGTTGCCAGAGAGCCAACGGGTGAAATTTTTTCAAAAACATTGTTTGATCAAAGTCCTGATAGGGACTGGATACTCACCCGTATTCTTTGGTTAGAAGGCGTTGAAGCCCACAATCAAAATACTAAAAATCGTTATATTTATATTCATGGATCTCCTGATCAAACACCAATGGGAGTACCAGGTTCTAAGGGTTGTATCCGTATGCACAATCAAGATGTGATTGAGTTGTTTGACAAGGTTCACACTGGCGAAGATGTCGTTATAATGAATCCATGAGTCAGCTAGTACAATACTTACCAAAAAAAGCTTATGAGCGCCTTCAAGAAAACTCAAAAGCAGTTTTAATTGACGTACGTACAGAAGCTGAAAATAAGTTTGTTGGCAGGCCGCTTGATTGTATTTTTGTACCTTGGGTTGACGAGCCCGATTGGGAGCCACATCCCGATGATTTTATTGCCGCAATTAAACGCTTTATTGGCAGTGAAGCGTCGAATACTGAAATCATTCTTATTTGTCGTAGTGGTTTTCGCTCTGATGATGCTGGCCGTTGTTTGATTGACAATGGTTTTGTTAATGTGGCTCATGTGGTTAGCGGCTTTGAGGGTGATCTTGATGAGAATGATCAACGTGGTAATGTTAATGGTTGGCGCCATGACGGCATGCCTTGGAATCAATGTTAACAAGCTATTTGGATAGTATTAAGCTTTTTATTCACCCTAGGGTAGTAACTATGCTGTTCCTAGGGTTTTCAGCAGGCATACCTATTTTATTGATCTTTTCAACACTTGGTCTATGGCTAAATGAGGCGGGTGTAGCCAAATCAACCATTACTTATTTTTCATGGGCAGCACTTGGCTACTCGTTTAAGTTTGTTTGGGCACCACTGGTTGATCAATTGCCCTTGCCAGTTTTAACCAAAATGCTAGGCCGTCGTCGTGCTTGGATGCTGGTTTCACAACTCTCAATCATAGGTGCAATTTTACTTATGTCGTCAGTTGATCCAAAAGCCAGTATTGACAGTCTAACTGTTATGGCTTATGGTGCAGTGTTGCTAGGGTTTTCGTCAGCAACACAAGATATTGTGATTGATGCTTATCGTATTGAATCAGCCGATAAAGATATGCAATCAATGCTTTCAGCCACCTATATTGCAGGCTATCGTATTGGTATGCTGGTGGCTGGTGCAGGAGGTTTGTTTATTGCCAGTTATTTAGGCTCAACCAAGGCATTGTATAGTTATGATGCTTGGTCAGGTACTTATATGGTGATGGCGTTGGTAATGTTGATTGGTGTGGCCACTACACTCATTATTAATGAGCCCAACACTAAAAGAAAAGAAAGTGAATATAGCGCGGCTGATTACACCCGATTTTTCTTATTATTTTTATCAATTGTTGCTGCCTTTATCCTAACATTCAATGCAACAGCTGATTGGGTTGGTACAGCCAAAAAATCTTTAACTGAAATTTTTGATAATAAACACCTTGCCGGTTTTATTGTTGGTACAGTTCGTATGGTAACAGCACTTGTAGGTGCGTATGTTGCCGCTCGAGCACTAATTATGTTAAATATTGTCAATCAATCGATGGTTAACAACACCTATGTTGATCCGGTTAAGGATTTCTTTAGTCGCTATGGAATGAGCGTAGCAGTATTATTGTTAGCTGTGATTGGGTTATATCGTGTGAGTGACATTGTACTCGGCGTAGTGGCTAATATTTTTTACCAAGATATGGGTTTTACTAAGGTTGAAATTGCTACTATTTCTAAAACTTTTGGTTTATTTATGACGATTGCTGGTGGTTTTTTAGGCGGTGTAATGGCAATTAGAATAGGTGTATTCAAGGTGTTATTTTTAGGTGCTGCACTGTCCGCTTTGACCAACCTATTATTTATTGTATTGGCAAATATCGGCCATGATATTACTTGGCTGTATGTGACCATTACTATGGATAATTTATCGGCTGGTCTTGCAGGCGCAGCTTTCATTGCTTTTCTATCAAGTTTGACCAATATTAAATTTACCGCAGTGCAGTACGCCGTATTTTCATCATTAATGACGCTCTTGCCTAAGATATTTGGTGGATATTCAGGCACGTTGGTTGAACAATTTGGCTATAGTGAATTTTTTGTGATTACAACCTTAATTGGTATTCCGGTGCTATGGCTGGTGTATAAAGTTAAACCTCATATTGATTAGATTATGATACTAGGCCCAATTATGATGGATGTGTCAGGCCTTATACTGACGCAAAAAGAAAAAAATCAATTGACTAAACCTAGTATTGGTGGCGTAATTTTATTCACGCGTAACTTTGAAGGTATTACCCAAGTCAAAGAGTTAATTAAGTCTATTCGTCTGATTAATCAAAACCTACTCATTGCGGTGGATCACGAAGGCGGACGAGTGCAACGATTTAGAACAGGGTTTACTCATTTGCCGCCCATGGCAAAACTGGGCGAGGTTTATGATCAAAATCCAGAGCAAGCACTTGAGCAGGCTTTTTCTTGTGGCTGGATACTGGCAAAAGAATTATTAGATATTGGAGTAGATTTTTCTTTTACTCCAGTACTTGATTTAGATTATGGGAATTCTTCAGTCATTGGTGATAGGGCTTTTCACTCTAATCCCGATGCTGTGATTAAATTAGCAGGTAGTTTGATTGACGGCATGCATGAGTCGGGCATGAAGTGTGTGGGCAAGCATTTTCCTGGACATGGCCATGTAGCGCTTGACTCACACCTTGATTTGCCAATTGATGAGCGTCCTATGAGTGAAATCAGGCAAGATATGCTTAGTTTTAAAGGTTTGATTAATCATGGCTTAGATGCAATTATGCCGGCGCATGTTGTGTATTCTCAAGTGGACGATAAACCTGCAGGGTTTTCATCAAAGTGGATAAAAAATATCTTGCAAGAGCAATTAGGTTTTGGCGGTGTGATATTTAGTGATGATTTATCCATGCAAGGAGCGCACTTTATTAAAGACATTGCCGAGCGTGTACGGGTATCGCTAGAGAGTGGTTGTGATATGACGCTAATTTGTAACCATCCTGAATTAGTTGCCAAGGTTATTGACCTAGATTGGCCTAGCAGTGAGAAACTACAATTAATGAAAGGGATTAAGCCTCAGAATATTGATAAAATAACAACCGAGCACCATTTAGAAAATATTCAAATATTATTATGAGTACCCAAGATAAACCAGATTTTGAAATTCGTTTATTAAAAGCTGTTAGACAAACTCTAATTGCAGTGGCGAAAGACACTATGACCAAGCCAGGTTTGCGTCATCCATTGACTGAAAATACACAAAAAATGATTACTGATTGTTTAGATATTGTAACTTCACGACAAACAGCCATCGAAAAGCAAGAGGGTGCACATACCAAAATGAAGCCGGTTTATACAGATGAGCAAACGGTGCAAAGTTTCTCAATTGACGATCTTAAAAAAACACTAAATTAAACAAATTCCAAATTTGCATACGAGCTAATTAGCCATTTAGTGCCTGCAGACTTAAATTTAATTTGCACTCTGGCAGAATCACCATCGCCTTCAAAATTAAGCACTGTTCCAAAGCCGAATTTATTGTGCTTAACTCTTGCGCCAATCGATAATTGACCTTGCCCCTCAGGCTCGATATCTTGATTAAAGATATCGTCTTCTTGGTAGTTTTTCTGCGTTGCGCCAAATTTTTGTTTGACAGGGTTTAGGTATTCGCTAGGAATTTCATCTAAAAATCTAGAAGGATAAGCATAGAGCGATTGCCCATGCAAAAAGCGTTTAACAGCAAATGATAGTGTTAGTTTTTTCATTGCACGTGTCATGCCAACGTAGCATAAACGCCTTTCTTCATCCATTAAATGCGGCTCGTCTTTACTTTGTCTGGATGGAAATAAATCTTCTTCCATGCCAGTTAGAAATACATATGGAAACTCCAAACCTTTTGCTGAGTGAATCGTCATTAATTGCACATTTTGATTAATAGGGGCGTTGGTATCACCATTAGAATCTAGTGAAGCAAGCGAGATGAATCCGAGTGTTTCACTCATATCGCTATCTTGGTCATGCACATATTGCTTGGCAGCAGCAATAAGCTCTTCAAGGTTTTCTTTTTTACTGCCAGCTTTATCAGTTTTGTCGTTTGAATAATGTTCAATTAGGCCTGAGGCTTTGATTAGATAGGCTACTTTTTCATTAAGGTCTAAGTTTTTAGCATCATCTTGCATTTTTTCAATAAGACGAATAAAACCTGTTAATGCATTAGCTGCACGTGTGGCAAGTGTTGGTGCAACAGAAGTTGCCGCTTGAAATAAGTTAGTATGGTTATTGGTTGCAAACTCACGAACTTTTTCAACAGTAGCATTGCCAATGCCACGAGTTGGAAAATTAACCACACGTTCAAATGCAACGTTATCTGCTGTAGTTTCCATGAGGCGTAGATAGCACAGGGCATCTTTAACTTCAGCGCGTTCAAAAAATCGTAAACCGCCATAAATAATATAGGGGATATTGTATTTAATTAGTTTTTCTTCAAAGGCCCTAGATTGCGCATTAGAACGGTACAAAATAGCACATTCATTGGGTAATGATCCATCATTAATATATTTTTGAATACTGTTGACTACAAAATCTGCCTCATCAGTTTCACTACGTGCTTCATAAATATCAATAAGGTCACCATCACCGGTATCTGTCCATAAAGATTTTCCTAAGCGACCAGCATTATTAGTAATCAGTGCATTTGAAGCACCCAGAATATTACCTGTAGAGCGATAATTTTGCTCAAGACGAATGGTTTGAATAGGCTGAAAGTCATTTTCAAGTTTTTGTATATTTTCAATTTTTGCACCACGCCAACCGTAAATGGATTGATCATCATCACCCACACAAAATACTTGATTATCATTTGTCGATAATAGCTTTATCCATCTATATTGCACAGTATTGGTATCTTGAAATTCATCGACTAATACATGTTTAAAACGATTTTTATAGTGAGATAATAGCTCGGCATTATTGTTTAATAACTCATAACTACGCACTAATAGCTCGGCAAAATCAATTAAATCATTTGCGTTGCAATGGGCTTCATAAAGTTCAAAAACTTTGACACTTTGTTTAATAAAATAGTTGTATCCTGGATCAATATCATCTGGACGGATCCCTTCATCTTTTTGCTGATTAATAAACCACTGGATTTTTCGAACTGGATATTTTGATTCGTCAATTTGATTTTCTTTCATTAATCGCTTAATGATGCGAAATTGATCTTGTTGATCTAGAATTTGAAATTGTTGGGTTAGGTTTGCTTGAGCATAATGTGTGCGTAATAAGCGATGAGCTAAACCATGAAATGTTCCAACCCACATACTCATGATTGGACGACGAAGTAGAGTGCTAAGACGCTCCCGCATTTCATTGGCCGCTTTGTTGGTAAATGTGACCGCTAAGATAGCATCAGTATGAACATTTTTTTGCGTGACTAAATAGGCGATACGATGTGTAAGGACTCTGGTTTTTCCACTGCCCGCACCCGCTAGTATTAAAGCATTTTGATGATCATCTAGAGTAACTGATTGATGTTGTTTGTCATTTAATCCATCAGTTATTTCAGATAAATTCATGATTTTTTCTTGCCTATTGGTTGTAAATGGTTATAATATTACCTTTCTCTTATATCACGCAATTTTTTGACTTGATTTAAGAGTGTGAAATTATAAACATTATTATTGTATAAATTAAGGAGTATCAGTAATGACATACTACGAAGGCGTTAAAAAAATGGAAGAAATGGGCGTTAATGACAACTATATTCAAGGTTGGGTCGCTGGTTTTTTAAACAACCCTGAAATTGAGGAGCAAAGAATTACTGATGAGTGGGAAGCTGGTTTTGAAGATGGCAAAGAGCAAACAGATGCAAATTTTGCAAATTTCTGCTAATCTCTCAGATTTAAGATGATTTTTAAAAGCCCCGTTTACGGGGCTTTTTTAATGCAATCTTTATGAAAAGTAACTGGCAACAAGATTCTAGAAGAATCATTAAAGGTGCGAATAGCTGTAATGATTTTTTTCAAATAGATCAATTTAAAGATCAGGGCTTTCCTGTGAAAATCCCTTTGGAATTTGCCAATTTAATCGATAGAGGCAACCCTAATGATCCACTGTTAAAACAAGTGCTTAGCTCCCAAGCAAGGCTTGGGAGTTCTGAATTTGTTTTATCACCTTTAGAGGATGAAAAAAATACACCAGTTGCAGGGCTTGTTCATAAGTATCCAAATCGTGTTTTACTTATTGCATCACGAGTATGCACTATTCATTGTCAATATTGTTTTAGGCAAAATTTTGATTACGCATCTCATGATGCGATTAGTAATTGGGAAAATGTAGAAGACTACATTACTTCTCATCATAAGATCAATGAAGTTATTTTAAGTGGTGGAGATCCGTTTAGTTTGAGCGACGAAAAATTACATTGGTTGATTGATAATATTGAGAAAATTTCTCATATTAAAACATTAAGAATCCACACACGAACCCTAGTCGTTATGCCGAGTAGAATTACCACTCAATTGGTAAAAATATTAAATACCAGTAGACTTAATGTTGTTATAGTTCTGCATGTGAATCATGCAAATGAGCTCAGTGATCGATTTGTAAAAAATATTACAAAACTAAGCAAAATAACACTGCTTAACCAATCTGTTTTGCTTAAAGGAGTTAATGATTCGTCTAAAGTGCTAAGCAATCTTTCATTGAAATTATTTGATATAGGTGTGTTGCCGTATTATCTGCATTTACTTGACAAGGTGAACGGCGCAGAGCACTTTTTAGTTGAAGACTCTCGAGCAAAAGAATTACACCAAAAGCTTAAGGAAAACCTAAGTGGCTATTTAGTACCTAGATTAGTGCGTGATGCAAATACTGAGGCAAAAACCTGGGTTTAATTAAGGATTGCCTTTTCTAAAGTATTAATATCGATCTCACCCATATGAAAATCAATTAATTCACCTTTTGGGTTGTAAATATAAGTGGTTGGCATGCCAAGTACTTCACCAAAGTTACTGAATTGAGGTCCGTTTTTATCATCAAATAAGATGATTGGATAATTCACCATAAAAGTATCGGTAAATTCAGCAATTGTATTTTTGTTGGCTTGCTCATAATCCAGACCTAATATCTCTACCTTATCCGAGTATTTTTCGTAAAACTCTACAAAAGCGGGAATTTCTTTTAAACAAGGCGGACACCAAGTTGCCCAAAAATTAACCACCAAATATTTTCCTTTAGTCGACTCGTCAGTATGAACTTTGCCTTGGGTATCGGTTAGTGAAAACTGAGCCACTTTTTGAGATTTTTTTTGTTGCCAAAGAGAGCTAGCAGAGTCAACAATTTCATTAATAGTAATTGCTTGCACAGTGCCTAATGAAAAGGTAAGACAGAGTATAATAAATATTTTTTTCATAAGATGTATCCAGAATGTCAAACGTAATATATTACAACCCAAAGTGCTCAAAGTGTAGAACAACTTTAGGTATTTTAGAAGAAAATGGTTCAGACTTTGAAGTAATTAAATATCTAGAGAGTCCACCAACTGTGGATGAATTAAAAGCATTGCTTACTGAGCTAGATATGGATGCTAGATCTTTAATGCGCAGTTTTGAAGCACCATACAAAGAAAACAATCTAGATGACGAAAGCCTAAGTGAGGATGATTTAATCCAAGCAATGGTCGATAATCCGATACTGATTGAGCGCCCAATTGTTAAAACTGACAAAGGTATTGTTGTTGCTAGACCGCCTGAAAATGTATTTAGTATTATCTAGTCAATTAATAGGGTTGACAAGTGTCCTGCACGACCTTCGATATTAGAGTAGTAAACATCGTCCAAGCCATCAACTACTGAGTTTTTTACATCTTCATCAGCAAGTAAATTTTTACTCCAAGCTTTAATATTTGGCAAATCGTCCAAAGATAAAGAGTTATTTGTAAACTCATTAATCCAAGCTATACGCATAAAAATTGGTGCGATTGCAGCATCGATAATACTAAAGCTATCATTATTAAAAAATTTATCATTGTTTTTAACTGATTTCATAAGGTTAAGTTTTTTAAATAATTCATCTTTTGCGTTGGTAAATTTTTCTTTATCGCCAGCAACAATAGGCATCATTTGCTCAATCATGCCTGATGAAAATTCTATCCAGGCGCGGTTTTTGGCTTTTTGAATGGCATCAGTAGGGTGCAAATCTTTTTCACCAATATCGTTGATAAATTCACTAATAACTACAGATTCGAAAATAATTTCATCATCAGCTTTTAATAAAGGCACTTGCCCAGTTGGAGATATTTTTTTAAACCAATCTGGCGGATCCATAATATTGATGTAATTTATGTCATAGTCGATATTTTGTTTTTTTAACAAAATTACTGCACGTTGTGCAAATGGGCAAAGTTTAAAGCTAATAAGTTCTAATTTCATAATTACTCCCTATGATATGGATGATTGGTTAATAATGAATGGGCACGGTAAATTTGTTCTACTGCCAATAGTCGAGCCATAGAATGCGGTAAAGTCAAATTTGACAAACCCCATAGTTGCTGAGCATGTTGTTTGCACGCATCAGAAAGACCGTCTGCACCACCAATTAATAAAGATATATTATCACCATTTTGTTGCCAATTTTCCATTGCTTTTGCAATCATTTTAGTTGATTGCTGTTTTCCAGTTTCATCAAAGGCAATAATAAGGTTTGAATTTTTACTTGCTTTAATTAGTAGTTCTCCCTCTAAATCCTTAATTTGTTTAATATTTTTGCCTTTGCGTTTTTGAGCATCTAGCGTTATTAAATTAAAGTTTAGTGTAGTAGGCAGCTGCTTTTGATAGTGATTAATGCCACTTTGTATCCAATCTGGCATTTTTTTACCAATAGCAATTAGATTGATTTTCATTTAGGCATTTTCTGAGCCAGACCAAAGCTTTTCTAATTTGTAAAATTCGCGAGTTTTTTCTGTCATTATATGAACAACTACCTCGGCCAAATCAATTAGCATCCAATGGCCAGTTTCAGCTCCTTCGATACCTACGATTTTCATACCTAAACGTTTAGCTTCAATTTTGACATTATTAGCAATACCGCGTACATGTTGGGCGGAACGACCTGTAGCGATTACAATCGCCTCAATATCAGCACTTTGATCCAGCACTTTTAAGGTTACAATATCTTCGCCTTTAATTTCCTCAATGGCATTAGTAACGACTTTGAGTTGATCTTGTAATTTCATAATTGTTTAATGTAGTGAATAACAGTATCTGGAAGTAAGCCAGATAAATCTTGATGGTTGGATATTTTACTTCGAATTTGTGTAGATGAAATGTTAACCAAAGGCGCTTTGGAAAAATAAACTCCCTTGTCGTTAGTTTGGCGACTGCCTGCTCTTGGCAAAACAACCAAAGTTGCGTAATCACTTAATTGCTCGTATTGCTTCCAGGTGTTGATATTATCAAAGCTATCAGCGCCCATAATAAAAAAGATTTTATCATCAGGGTAATCTTGTTGAATTTGCTTAAGAGAGTCAATAGTGTAGGAGGCTGATTTCCTGTCAATCTCTCGAGTGTCGATTGAAAGGCCTTCAAATTCTTGCACAGCAAGACTTAGCATTTCTAATCGTTGCTTGGTGCTAAACTGAAGATCAGACTTATGTACGGGGGCTGCACAAGGCATTAAAAACAAAGCTGATAAACCGAGCTCGTCTTTAATGGCCATTGCATTTTTTAAATGACCATAATGCACAGGATCAAACGAGCCACCAAAAAAGCCAATCATAGCATGTGTTGTATTTCTTTTAGTGTTAATGCCTCGGTAGGGTAGGCCACTAGACCTTGAGACATACCATTAACATACTTAACAAAATCTTCTTCGCTGTCTAACAAAAGATAGGCATTGCCTGCTTTTTGCTCGCCCATCGTGGTATCGATTTTGCAGCCATAGTCGTGTCCACAATGCAGCATAACACCGTCGTCAACTAATTTAAGTTTTTGCATCGAATGGTAAAACTCTCTCACATCGCCACCTGGCATGGAGCAGTGCCCTGCGCCATAAACAAACAATGTATCGCCAACAATAATATGCCCATCTAATAAGTAACAAATACCACCTGCAGTGTGCCCAGGGGTATTAATAATTTTGGCCTGTGTGTTTCCCAATGTAACTACATCATCCTCATTAACTGTCGTTACCGGATGTGTTATTTGCAAGTAAGGGATCTCATTAATGCCTACTGTTATCTTAGCGCCTGTTTTCTCGGCGATTTCGTCAGCTGCATTAATATGATCGCCATGCCAGTGTGTTAGCCAAATATCGGTAATTTTGTAACCTTTATCAGTGGCTTTTTTAATAAATAAGTCAGCCTCCCAGGCTGGATCAATAATGGCACAGGTTTTTGATGCGTGATCAAAAATAAAATGAATTGAATTCTCGTAAGTGCCAATATGGTAGAGAATATCCAGCGTAAAGGTTTTTTCTTTGAAAGTTTTTTCCAGCATAGCTTTTTCACCAATGTTATGCAAACATTTTACCAAACTGGACTTGACTATTTTTACTTAGAGACTATAATTTACATCTTTTGCTTGGCAACCAGTTTTGGGGTAGTATTGGGGCTATAGCTCAGCTGGGAGAGCACGACACTGGCAGTGTCGGGGTCAGCGGTTCGATCCCGCTTAGCTCCACCAAAAGCAAAGAAAATGTTATGTCGCCTTCGTCTATCGGTTAGGACCCAAGGTTTTCATCCTGGTAAGAGGAGTTCGATTCTCCTAGGCGATGCCATATTCTAAAAAAATAGCTTAGTATAAACTAAGCTATTTTTTTATCTTTTAAATTAAGTTAAAATACCCATTGTCCCGTTCGTCTAGCTGGCCCAGGACTCCAGGATTTCATCCTGGCAACAGGAGTTCGAATCTCTTACGGGACGCCAAATTACTTCACCTTTTCCCTTTCTACTACATCAAATCACTAAATTATTTCAATCACATAGAAAGCCACTATGCTCAATCAATAATTTAGCAATTTTCCTTGTAGAAAGACAAAAATTCTCGTAATTGCATTGATTTAATGTGCGTTTGTATTTTTAAAATCTGCCTTGCAGAAAACAAAAAATACTTCGTAAAAATAGTAAAATAATTCGAATGAATCAACTCAACATCATTATTCCAGATAGGCTTATTGGTAAGCGCATTGATAGCGCCATGGCACAGATGTTGCCGGATTATTCTCGTTCTAAAATTACCAGCTGGGTGCGTTCTGGTGGTGCACTGATTGATGGAAAATCCTTCAAACCGAAAGACAAAATACTAGGCGGGGAGATTGTAATCCTGAGCATTAAAGCTGAAAAAACCAACGAATGGCAAGGTGAGGATATTCCAATCGAAGTGGCATATGAAGACGATGATATCATTGTTGTGAATAAGCCAGTGGGGCTAGTAACACATCCAGGCGCTGGTAATTGGACAGGGACTTTGGCTAATGCACTACTGTATTATGACCCTGATTTAGCCACTTTAGATAGGGCGGGCATTGTGCACAGGCTTGATAAAAATACCTCTGGTCTTATGGTAGTGGCACGTAGTGAGTTGGCGCAAAAAAACTTGGTAGAGCAACTACAAACCCACACTGTGTCTCGCGAATACTCAGCCATTGTTTATGGCTATATGATCTCTGGCGGCACGGTGGATGCACCAATTGGACGAGATAGCAAAGATCGTATTAAACAAGCTGTTACTGACAGTGGCAAAGAGGCGATTACGCATTACCGCGTGATTGATCGTTTTGCTCACCATACTCATGTGAAATGCATATTAGAAACGGGTCGTACACACCAAATCCGTGTACATATGTCTTATATTGATCATCCACTAATAGCAGATCCGATGTATGGTGGGAAGATTCGCTTTCCCAAAAAAGCAGATGACAAGCTTAAGACTGCACTCAAAGTTTTTAGTCGCCAAGCACTGCATGCCAAAAAACTCACCCTAACGCATCCAATATCAGGTGAAATAATGTCATGGAAGGCGCCACTACCACAAGACATGCAAGATCTAATAAAAGTGTTGTCTATTTATGATAGCGAGTAATTTTCCAAAAAATGTTAATCTATTAACAACCACTCGATTTTTTAATTCAAATAATCGCTCGTGTTTAATAGAGAATGGATACGATAATTTTAATCTTGCATCACATGTTGGAGATAGTGCGATTCAAGTTAACAATAATCGTGAATTATTAATTCAAAAATATAACCTACCATCAGCACCAAAATATTTAGAGCAAATTCATTCTAATATTTGCTTGCAAGCCTCAAGCGACGACTGCACGGGCGACGCTGTTGTAACGCAAGAAAAAGGTGTGGTGTGTGCGGTGCTAACGGCTGATTGCTTACCAATCTTTGCTTGTAATAAGTCAGGTACACAAGTCGGGGTTGCACACGCAGGCTGGAAGGGGATAGTGAACGGCGTGATTGAGTCGTTTATTGCTCAGTTTGAGTCAAATGATTTATTAGTGCATTTTGGCCCTGCGATTTCACAAGTGGCATTTGAAGTGGGCAGTGAGGTTTACCAGCAGTTTATTGATAAAGATACGAGTCTAGAGCAAGCATTTATCACCAAAGGTGATAAATATCAATTAGATATCTATCAAGCAGCTAGAATTATCTTAAATGATTTAGGTGTTAAATCAATCAGCGGTGGCGATGAATGCACCTACACACAAAAAGATAAATATTTTTCTTATAGGCGTGACGGCGCAAAGTCTGGCAGGATGATTAGCTTAATTTATTTGAAATAATTATTGACTTAGTGATTTCGTAATCGCTTTTTTGAAAATTGGGCCAAATATATACAGCAGTGGAAAACCAACTACCCAAGCATAAACAAAGCTTGTTAGCCATTTATCAACAGTTTGCTCAGTCCAGCCAATGTTCATATAAGTTACTACAAATGACATGATAAAAATCATGAATGCTGACATAATAACGCTAAAAATTAAATGCACTTTCTTTTCCATATTTATCCCTCTTTAGTTTTCGGCTTACCACTTAAGGTGAAATCCATCTCACCAGTGATTTTATTAAGATGATAATAATGTAGTGGTTTTTGTTTGCGTTGTTTCTGTTGCATTACACAGCCTACCACTTCAAATTCACCTGTTAGTTCAATTTCATCATGTTGTGTATTTAATGGCACCAAGAATTTTTGATTACCGCGCTCTAAATACTGACGAAAATACAAATCCTCCTGATAACGTACTATAGCATAAGCCCTATTATGAATTTGCATACCTGGATCAATAATTAAAATACAGTTTTCACTAAACTCAGGCTCCATATAGTTGCCGAGGTTTTGAAGGGCAAATGGCTCGGAATTAGTGGAGCAATTAGTTTCAAATAGTTCTTGTGGGGTATCTAAGTCTGACATGATGGACAATAAAATGTTGAGCGTTGATTTTGTACAATGCGTGTTATTTTACCATTGCAAGTAGGGCATGGCTTGTTTTCACGCCCATACACAGACAAAGTCTGTGAAAAATACCCAGGGCTGCCATCCACTTGTGAAAAGTCTTGCAAAGTGGTTCCGCCGGCTTTAATGGCCTGAGCGAGTATATTTTTAATGCGCTTGGTTAATAATTGATAGCGCGCCTTTGATACGCTACCGGCTTTACGCTCTGGGTTAATACCTACTTGATACAAACTTTCACAAGCATAGATATTGCCCACACCAACCACGACTTTACTATCCATAATGAAAGCTTTGATGTTTTGTTGTTTTTTACGTGACCTTATATATAAGTATGTATTATCAAATAAATCCTCTAAAGGTTCCACGCCCAAATTATCCAATAGCGGGTGAGAATCATCTTTAGAAAATAATACTGCACCAAAGCGTCGCGGGTCGTTAAGACGCATGGTAGTGTTATTATTAAAGCAAAGCTCAAAGTGGTCGTGCTTTTTTAAAGGTGTATTAGTATCAATAACTTTAATAGATCCGCTCATTCCTAAATGTATTATCAGCATTCCCACATCAAATTTGATCAATAAGTATTTTCCGCGTCGGTTAATACTATTAACTATCTGGCCAGCTAATGTGGTTACAAGGTGTTTGGGCATTTCCCAGCGCAAGTTAGCCCGATGGAGTGCAACCTTTGAAACAGTTTGGTTAATAATTAAAGGCGAGAGACCACGTTTAGTGGTTTCTACCTCAGGTAGTTCTGGCATAAAAATTGATACAAATTATTAAAATACCCTATTATAATAATCAACTTTATAACAACGGAGAGAAAAATGGGTTTTATTAATTCAATACAAGGAAAACTGCTAATCGGATTTATTTTAGCAATCGTAACCATGTTTGCACTAGACATTACTAATACATTCACGATTACTGTATGGGTGCATGTAGTAGCAGGCGTATTATGGATTGGTTTATTATATTACTTTAACTTTGTGCAAGTGCCAGCAATGGGCGAAGCACTAGGCGATACTGATGGCCCAGGCCCAGCAGCTATTGGTAAGTATGTTGCACCACGTGCATTATTATGGTTTCGTATGGCAGCGGCAACAACTTGGTTAGTGGGAATATCATTATTAGCACAAGCAGGCGGTGGCGCAGCAGGTATTCATTTAGCATTTACTTTTGCACCAGGTTACGAGATCATTGGTTTAGGCTCGTGGATGGGTACTATCATGGCATTTAACGTTTGGTTTATCATTTGGCCAAACCAGCAAAAGATCTTGGGCATGAAATCAGCAACAGAAGATGAAGTAGCAACAGCTAAAAAGAATGCAGCGTTGGCTTCGAGTATTAATGTAATACTATCAATCCCAATGTTGCTAACAATGCTTGCATGGCACGCATAAATAGATTCTAATTTTTGCTGATTTCTTTGTTGGATTGTTTTACTTAGCTAGTTGTGTACATTTTAGTACACGCCGGCGCCAAGTAAAACATCCGCCTCGAACTCAACTAAAAATTAAAACTATTATATATATGCATATAAACCGAGAGCAATCTCGGTTTTTTATTGTTGTAACTAAAATGTACAATAGTGTTATACTATGTACAGTTATGTAAATAAGGAGTTGCTATGAGAAACGAAGTAATTAATATGGGTTTAACAGAGGCTAGAACATCATTAGGTAAGATTGTAAAAAAAACCTACATGGATAATTCTACTATTATTTTAGAAAAAGGTGGCTTACCTGTTGCAGCGTTAGTTAGTATTCATGATTTAGAAAAAATTAAAAACCATGATAATAATGCAGAAATGGTAGGTTTGGCTGGATTTCATTCTGAAAGTTTTGTAGATGATAATGAGGATTATGCAAAATGGTAGGAGATATCTATTTAGCCAAGATCTATTTTACTAATTTAAGTGAATACAAAATAAGACCAGTACTAGTTATTAAGAAACTTGGGAAGGATTATATTTGTTTGCAATTAACATCACAATTAAAAAATAAGAAACTTATTGTTAGCAATAGTGACTTAATTAAAGGAAAGCTTAGCAAAGAGTCATTGGTCGTAGTTCCTAAAAATTTCACTTTGCATGAGTCAATACTATTTAAATATATAGCAACCATTAGCAAAGATAAATTTAATGAAATTGCAAGGGAGTTTTGTAAACAGCTTGATTGTATTAAATAATAAGAAACAAACCCTAATAGTCAATTTTTTATTGTGTGTAATTTATACACTTATATATAAGCAAGTAATAAACAAGGTTTAAAACTCTGTTAAAAACTATCAATAAGGCCATTTTGTAGGGATTTTGATTATTTGTTAAATTTTTGCAAAAATGTTGTATTTTTATCAAAAATAACCAAAAACCTTGCTACAAAAGGCTTTAAAGGCCATTTTTAAGCCTTAAAAACAGCTATTTTGTAGTTAATTTGCATTTATTTGTATTTTTTTTGCAAAAAAGTGTTGACATTTAAAAACATATCCGTATAATACGCACTATCTCGGCAATAATGTTGAGAACAAACGTCAAGGGAGACTTTGACATAATTTAAAATTTTGGAGAAATAAAATGAAAAAACAATTATTAATCGCTGCAGTTGCAGCAACTATGGCTTCAGCTACTTTTGCTGATATCTCAATTAAAGGTGCTGCTTTTATTAAGGTAGAAGGTAATGATAATGCTGAAACTAACGTAACAACTGAAAACTCTGCTGTAGGTTTTGATATTGATGTAACTGGTAAGACTGGCGATACTGCAGCTTATGCTAATATAGATATTGATAACGCTGCTACTGCTGGCGGTACTGAAACTTCGGCTTCTGGTGGTACTATCAACGTTGATAAGATGTGGGTGACTACTAAGATTGGTTCTGTTAATGTTAAGGCTGGTGACTGGTCTTCATGTACTGGTCAAGTTGAAGGTATTTCTGCTTGTTCAACAACTAACAACTCATACTCACTTTCTACTGATATTTCCGATGTAACTGTTGGTGTATCTGGTGCTTTAAGTGATTCTTCAACTAACAACTCATTCTCTCTTTCTACTAAGATTGCAGGCATGACTGTTAAGCTTAAAGAAAATGAAGACACTTATACAAACCTTTCAGTTGCAGGTGATCTTGCTGTAGGTACTGGTACTGGTTTTTATGTAGAGCATATGGATAAAGATGCTGCTGATTCAGACACAACTTTAGTTGCTGCACATACTAGCGTTGGTGGCGTAAAAGTTACTGTTGCTTCTTTAAGCGCTGATGATACTGGCGCTACTGCTAATAATGGTGATCTACGTGTAGTTGGTTCATCTTTAGTTGGTGACTATCATACTGCCGCATATACTACTAACACAACTATGACAGATGTTAAAGCAATTGGTTTTAATACTGATATTTCTGGCAACAATGTAAACGTTGCATTTATCAATGCTGATACTAATGGTGTAGTTGATGACCGTGATCTTGTTGATGTTGTAGTTCAACGTAAGCTTGCTTCAGGTGCTACTTTAGATATGTCTTATGGTAAGGCTGATATTGCAAACGCAGCTGGCACAGCTAAAACGGATACAACTAACTATGGTGCTCAACTTACTGTTAAGTTCTAAATATTTTTTAGAAAAACGGTTAACTTAGTATTAAGTTAGTTATAAAAACCCTCAACTTTGGTTGGGGGTTTTTTTTCGTCTAATGAAAAATGATTTAAAATATGGTTTTGTGTTACTGGCTTAAAAAAAATGATTACTCAGCTTAATGATCGAGCTTTATTAAGACTTAATGGGAGTGATGCCCAAAGTTTTTTGCAAGGGCAGTTTTCTAATGATATTAATGTACTAGAAGAAGGTGTTGTACAAATTAATGCCTATTGTCAGCATCAAGGTAAGATTATTACCTTGCTATGGGTTATGAAGCGAGCTGATGATTTTTATTTATCTTTTCCAAATGATCTAAAGTCTATTGTTGTGCAAAAGCTCACGATGTTTAAGATGATGTCGGATGTAAATATTACTGATGTAACTAATGATATCGTCCAACTCGGTGTTGTTAGTGAGGCTTTTGATAGCGCATTTAAGCTTAATGATCACCAATCTATCGCTTTGGTTGAAAGTGCTGATAACATTGATCTTGCTGATGAATCCTTGTGGGAAGAGGCTTGTATCAATAATAATATTCCAGAAGTAACTTTAGCCACAAGTGAGCAATTTGTACCGCAAATGTTAAATCTTGATATTGATGAGTTAGGTGTAAGTTTTACCAAAGGGTGTTATCCCGGGCAAGAAGTGGTGGCTCGTTTGCATTATTTAGGCAAAGCTAAGCGTCGATTGCGCCAATTTGAATGTGAAAGCAAGGTAAATACAGGTGATGAGTTGATGGTTAAGGGCTCAAAATCTTCTAAAGCTTCGGGTGTGGTTGTTCGTCAGGTAAAATTGGCCGGCAAATCTTTATGTTTGGCAACGATAGAAGTAGCACATGAAGATGAGAAAATCACTTTAAATAGTGCCAATGGCATTCAATTAACTCGGATAAAAAATGAATAAACTGTTGTTTTTACTACTATTTTTTCCAATTACATCTTTTGCAGGATCGGGTGTTTTAACTTCATTAACCAGTCATTGGGTTGGCTACAGTGCGTTAATTTTATTTGTGGTGGCTTATATTTTAGTGATGGTTGAGGAGTTTACTTGTTTTAGAAAATCAAAGCCAATGATTTTGTTAGCAGGCCTAATTTGGGGGCTTATTGGTTGGAAATACGCCGTTGAAGGTGTTCCACATGCTGCAGAAGAAGCACTTAGGCATAATTTTTTAGAATATACCGAGTTATTTTTATTCTTATTAGTGGCCATGACCTACATTGAGGCGATACGTGAGCGCAATGTGTTTGAGCGACTAAAAGTTTGGTTAATTAATAAAGAGCTCAGCTTTAAACAGTTATTTTGGTTGACAGGGTTTTTGGCATTTTTTATCTCGCCTTTTGCAGATAATTTGACCACAGCACTGATTATGGGTGCAGTTGTAATGTCTATTGGTAAAGGGGATGCGAAGTTTATTTCTGTGGCCTTTGTTAATATTGTGGTGGCTGCTAATGCGGGCGGTGCATTTAGTCCGTTTGGCGATATTACTACGTTGATGGTGTGGCAAAAAGGTATTGTTGAGTTTTCTGAATTTTTTGCTTTATTTATTCCATCATTGGTTAACTTTTTGGTGCCAGCTTTTATTATGCAATTTGCGATTAAAAATCAAGCCGTTAAATTGAGTGAAAAAGATACTTCAATTAGGTATGGCGGACTGTTGGTTGTTGTTTTGTTTGTACTGACTATTATTACTGCTGTTATTTTTCACAACTTCTTGCACTTGCCACCTGCTATGGGCATGATGATGGGTTTGAGTTATTTGTTTATTGCTGGTTTTTTTATTCGCAAAAAAGCTCGGAAAAATGGCAAAGACTCTGATTTTGATATTTTTGAGAGTGTTTCCGATGCAGAGTGGGATACACTGTTATTTTTCTTTGGCATTATTGTAAGTGTTGGTGGCTTAGGGTTTATCGGCTATCTGGAAATGGCGTCAGTGTCTATCTATGGCGGGCTTGATACAACCTTTGCTAACGTATTGATAGGTGTGCTATCGGCGATTATTGACAATATTCCAGTCATGTTTTCAGTGTTAACAATGAGCCCTGACATGTCTCTTGGCCAGTGGTTGTTAGTAACCTTAACAGCAGGAGTAGGCGGTAGTTTGCTATCTATTGGATCTGCTGCTGGTGTGGCACTCATGGGTCAATCAAGGGGGTTGTATACATTTGTTTCTCACTTAAAATGGATGCCAGTCATTGCACTTGGTTATGTGGCTAGTATTTTGACTCATCTTTGGTTAAATTCATCTTTACTTGATGTGCCAATTGGATAATAAAACGCTATTAATTGATATTGGTAATACGGCCATAAAGTGGTTATTTGATGGTGATTATTATTCAAAATTACTAGATGAATTTACCTTGGAAGACCTACCAAAAGCTAAACGTATTTTTGTAAGCTGTGTAGGTGACAAGGCGCTATTAGAGGGTTTAGCAAATGTGGTTTTTGTTGAATCTCAGGCCGCGTTTAATACTTTTAAATCTGCTTATGATAATGCTGATGAGCTCGGTGTAGATCGATTTTTAGCAATGATTGGGGCAATTGAGCTCTATCCAAACCAAACCCGACTTATTATAGATACGGGCAGTGCACTAACTTTTGACTTGGTGCTAGGTAATGGCGAGCATCAGGGCGGTTTAATTATGCCAGGCTTAGGTAAACTGCGCCGTAGTTTTGATCAGTTTTGCACTGAATCGCAACAATTGCACCAGCACAAATTAGGCAGTAATACGAGTGATGCTTGGGCTTGTGGAACTGGGCAAATGTTTACCTCTATGATCGATACCCAAATTGCGCATTATTTAGATGAATTTGGCGATTTAGTTGTTGTGTTAACGGGCGGTGATAGCAAAATTGCCGTACTACGAATTAAGTATCCGTGTGAATTGCATCAAGAATTAGTGTTAGAAGGGTTGTCTATCTACGCACAAACATTGACAGCATAGTATTTGCCTCAAGGTATAATTCAATCAATTTAATTAAGTACAAATAACTAAATGCAAGAAAATCGAGTTTTATCAGGTATGAGACCAACTGGCCGGCTTCATTTGGGGCATTATCATGGGGTTTTGAAAAATTGGCTAGATTTGCAAAATGAATATGACTCATATTTTTTTGTAGCTGACTGGCACGCCTTTACTACTCATTATGCCGATAAAATTGATCTAGAGTCTAATGTGTCAGAAATGGTGGTCGATTGGCTGGCTGCTGGTATTAATCCAAATACATCGACTATTTTTGTTCAATCTAAAGTACCAGAGCATGCTGAGTTGCATTTGTTGTTATCAATGTCTACACCGCTTAGTTGGTTAGAGCGTGTGCCCTCGTACAAAGATCAGCAACTTAAGTTAAAAACTAAAGATTTGGCGACTTATGGGTTTTTAGGTTATCCATTATTACAAAGTGCTGATATTTTGATTTATAAGGCAGGTTTGGTGCCTGTGGGAGAAGATCAAGTAGCACATGTAGAGCTTACACGTGAGGTAGCTAGGCGCTTTAATCATGTTTATGGACAAGAGCTAGATTTTGAAGATAAAGTAGAAAGTGCGATTGGGAAAATGGGTAAAAAACAGGCGAAGTTATATCGATCTTTGCGCAAAGCTTATCAAGAGACAGGTGATGGTGAAGCTTTAGTCAAAGCTCAAGCATTGCTTAAGCAACAACAAAATATTACCTTAGGGGATCGTGAAAGGCTTCTGGGTTATATTGAAGGTGTGGGCAAAATTATTTTGCCAGAACCAGAGTCGCTGTTAACTAAAGCCTCAAAAATGCCAGGACTTGATGGGCAGAAAATGTCTAAATCTTACGGGAATACCATCTCTTTGCGTGATACCTCTGAGGAGATTGAGAAAAAAATCAAGCGCATGCCGACCGATCCTGCTAGAGTTAAGTTGAGTGATTCTGGAGACCCTAAAAAATGTCCGGTATGGCAATTGCATGAAGTGTACTCGGATAAATCAACTTGTGATTGGGTGATTGATGGTTGTACTAAAGCCAAGATGGGCTGTGTTGAGTGTAAACAGCCTGTGATTGATGCAATGACAAAAGAACTTGTTCCAATGCAAGAACGCATTGCCAAATACCAATCAGACCCTGAGCTGATTAAGCAAATTATCCATGAAGGCAGTGAAAAAGCACGTAGTGTCGCTAAAGAGACAATGGCTGAAGTCCGAGAAGCCATGGGTATTATCTACTAAAACCTATAAAATGCTAAAAATCATACAAAGCTTCTTGTCAATAGTTGCACCTATTAACTTCACAGTTTTATGTGGTTTTTATCTATTTTCTAAACTTTCTAGAGATTAAGTTTTATGTCAGAAAGGCTACAAAAGCTTATTGCCAATGCAGGTTATGGGTCGCGTCGTTGGGCCGAAAGATTGATCGAGCAAGGTCGTATTGAGGTTAATAATAAAACTGCCAATATTGGTGATCAATGCGAAATAACCGACAAGGTAAAAATCGATGGTCGGAAAATTGATCTTGAGCGTTATAGCGAAGAAGAAACCAAGGTTTTAATACTTAATAAGCAAGCAGGTGTTATTTGTTCAAATAAGGATGAAGAGGGGCGTAAGAGTGTTTATGATTTGTTGCCTCAAGAGTCTCGCTGGGTAATGGTAGGGCGCTTAGATCTAAATACCTCAGGTTTACTTTTGTTCACTAATAATGGCAACTTGGCCAATAAATTAATGCATCCTTCATCAGGAATTGACCGCGAGTATGCAGTTAGAGTATTAGGAAAAGTTGAAGATGAAGACATTAAAAAGCTAACCGAAGGATTTGATTTAGAAGACGGATTTGCTAAATTTAATCGTGTGACCATTGGTGGAGGGCAGGGTGCAAATCGTTGGTATAAGGTTGTGCTTAAAGAAGGCAGAAAACGTGAAGTTAGGCGTTTGTGGGAGGCCTTAGGCTTTAAAGTATCTCGTTTAATTCGTGTGCGTTTTGGCGAAATTCGCCTGCCAGATTCGCTTCGTGCCAATCAGTATGAATACCTCAAACCTGGGCAAGTTCAATTATTACTTAAAGCCGCTGGTTTATAATCCTTAATCTGCATAAAAATTGATTTAAATCAAGGATTTATATCCTTCTTATTGATACAATGACCTTGTTTTAAATAATAACAAGGAGAAATAAAATGTTAATGAATGAACTGAACGCAGATCCGGTTTTTTACATGAGCCTATTAATGGTTGGATTAGCAATTGCTTCTTTTCTGTTTTTCTATTTTATGAAAAACTTTAAGACAAGTGCTTAATTAATCAAGCCATTAAATCACATTTAAACATTGCCTAGAAGATAGGCAATGTTTGATGTGTGTGATAGAATATCTTTATTTTTAACATAGGGGTATTGACATGCCAATGAATGAACTCAATAACGACGGTGTTTTTTGGGGCGTGGTAATTTTTACTGTTGTCTCTATAGCCATGTTTGTATTTTTTAAGTTTTTTTACCATTTTAAAAAATAGGTGTTACAACGTTAACAGCACCATATTATCATTTTCAAAAACAAGTATAATTGCGCTTTTAATCTACGTTTAAGCATTAATGCCTGATTACAAAGCCACCTTAAATTTGCCTGCTACAAAATTTGCCATGAAGGCAAATCTTGCTAATCGAGAAGGGAATTTTTTAAAGAAATGGCAAGACGACGACCTTTATGCACGTATTCGTGAGTACAGTAAGGGAAAGCCAAAATTTATCTTGCATGATGGCCCTCCATATGCAAATGGTGATATTCACATTGGTCATGCGGTTAACAAAGTTTTAAAAGATATTATTGTTAAGTCAAAAACATTGTCTGGTTTTGATGCACCTTATGTGCCTGGCTGGGACTGCCATGGTTTGCCAATTGAGCACAATGTTGAAAAAAAGAAAGGAAAAGTAGGTGTTAAGATTGATGCTAATACTTTTAGGGCAGAATGCAGAAAGTATGCACAAAGCCAAGTTGATAAACAAAAACAAGATTTTCAACGTTTAGGGGTTTTAGGCGATTGGAACAATCCGTATTTAACCAAAGATTTTCAATATGAAGCTGACATTGTTCGTGCTTTGGGGGAAATTGTAGAGAATGGCCATGTATCTAAGGGTTACAAACCTGTTCATTGGTGTACAGAGTGCGGTTCAGCGCTAGCCGAGGCTGAGGTTGAATACAAAGATAAACGCTCTGATGCGATTGATGTTAAGTTTAGAATTATCGATGATACTATTTTTAATGTTAAAAAACCTGTTTGTGCAGTTATTTGGACCACTACCCCTTGGACATTGCCAGCCAATGAGGCAATTGCCCTACATCCTGATTTAGAGTATGTGCTACTTGACGTAGGTGACGAATACTACTTGTTGGCGCACGCGCTAATTGAAGATATATTGAGTCGTTACGAGATTGAAAAAACAACTATTAGTAAGCAAATATTCTCAGGCAATGAACTTGAGGGCTTAAAAGCACAACACCCATTCTATGATAAACAAGTGCCAATAATTTTGGGTGATCATGTAACGACAGATGCTGGTACTGGCGCTGTACATACTGCACCTGCTCATGGTCAAGAAGACTATGCGGTAGGCATTAAATACAATTTACCAGTAGAGTGTCCTGTTGATAGTCGCGGTGTTTTTTTTGAGGACACTGAATTATTAGGCGGGCAGTTTATTTTCAAAGCGAATGCTAGTGTTATTGAAATTCTTAAAAATACAAACACTTTGGTTAAACATGAGCCTTTAGAGCATTCTTATCCACATTGTTGGCGACATAAAACACCTGTAATTTTTAGGGCAACACCGCAGTGGTTTGTATCTATGGAACAAAATGGGTTAAGAGATATTGTTAATGCTGAAATACCTAAAGTAGAGTGGATTCCGGATTGGGGTAAAAAGCGCATTGAACTGATGGTGGGCAATCGCCCAGATTGGTGTATTTCACGTCAGCGTTTTTGGGGTGTGCCAATTACATTGTTTGTACATAAGCAAACAGGTGAACTACATCCAAACACCAAAGAACTGTTTGCCACTATTTCAGATAAGATCGAACAAGGCGGTATTGAAGCCTGGTTTGAGGCTAAAACATCAGATTTTCTAGGAGATGAAGCCGATGATTACGACAAAACCACGGACACCTTAGATGTTTGGTTTGATTCTGGCGTTAGTCATTATGCTGTTTTAAAAGCTAGAGATGAATTATCAGATGTGGCAGATTTGTATTTAGAAGGGTCTGATCAGCATCGTGGCTGGTTTCAATCATCTATTATTTCATCAGCTGCAATCAATGCTAAAGCACCTTATAAACAAGTACTAACGCATGGTTTTACAGTTGATCAAAACGGCCATAAGATGAGTAAATCATTGGGCAATGTGATACCGCCACAAAAAGTGGTAAATAATTTGGGTGCAGATATTTTGCGTTTATGGATAGCCAGTACGGATTACACCGGTGAGATGACAGTGTCAGATGAGATCTTAAAACGTTCGGCAGATTCTTATCGTCGTATTCGTAACACTGTTCGTTTTATGCTTTCAAATATGCAAGGGTTTGAGGCAGATAAGCATTTAATAGAGCACGACTCTATGTTGGACTTAGATAGGTGGATTGTTTCTAAAACAGCCAATCTACAAGTACAAATTTTAGATGGCTTTGAAAAGTATAATTTTCATCATGTAATGCAGCTTATTTTGAATTTTTGTACTAATGATCTGGGTGGATTTTATTTAGATATTATTAAAGATCGTCAATATACGACACAGGAAGATTCTTTGGCAAGGCGTTCAGCACAAAGTGCACTTCATCATTTGACTCAGGCGATGGTTCGTTGGTTATCTCCTGTATTGTCATATACTGCAGAAGAGATTTGGCAAACACTTAGTAATGATCAAAGTGAGAGTATTTTCTTGCAATCTTGGTATGAAGGTTTGACAGCTGGCTATGAGAACAATGCTATTGAGACTGCACGAAATATTAATCCTTATATTCGTAAGCAGATGGAAGGTATGCGTGCTGATAAGATTATTGGATCCTCCTTAGATGCAGAAGTAGAGATTTATTGCAACGATGAAGTACATAGTGCACTTAGTCAATTAAAAGATGAGCTTAGATTTGTCTTTATTACTTCGTATGCCAGCATTCATTCAATGGATAAAAAACCAGATGATTGCATTGAATCGGGCCAAGGCGTGTTTGTAAAAGTTAAAAAATCTGAGCATGAAAAATGTGTGCGTTGTTGGCATCACAGGCGAGACGTAGGTGAGAATAATGATCATCCCGAACTCTGTGGTCGTTGCGTTGAAAATGTTGCTGGTACTGGTGAAAAAAGGACATACGCGTGAGAACACTAAATCTTGATTTGGGCGAAAAGTCTTATCCAATTTATATTGGACAAAATTTATTGTCAAAGTCTGAACTGATTACCAGCCACATTACTGGTAAGCAAGTGATGGTTGTAACTAATACGACTGTAGCGCCACTATATCTCGATAAAGTTAAAAAACTACTAGGTGCTTACACAGTTTCTGAGGTTGTCTTGAGTGATGGTGAAGAGTATAAAACACTGGATACAGTTAATGAAATTTTTACAGCACTGCTTGAGAATCGTTTTGATCGGAGTTGTACACTTGTTGCTCTTGGTGGTGGTGTAGTAGGTGATATGACAGGTTTTGCCGCTGCTTGTTATCAGCGCGGTGTTGATTTTATTCAAATTCCAACCACACTACTTTCGCAAGTAGATTCAAGCGTGGGCGGAAAAACTGGCGTCAATCATCAGTTAGGTAAAAATATGATTGGTGCTTTTTATCAGCCCAAGTGTGTTTTGATTGATATGGATACATTAGACACTCTGGATGATAGGCAATATTCAGCAGGTATGGCTGAGGTTATTAAATATGGTTTATTGGGAAATGTTGATTTTCTAAATTATTTGTCTGAACATATTGAAGGCTTAATGGCTAGAGACAAGTTGCTTATGATTGAGGCTGTACATCAATCGTGTTCTGATAAGGCTAGTATTGTTGCGCAAGATGAGCTGGAGTCAGGGAAAAGAGCATTATTAAACCTTGGACATACCTTTGGTCATGCGATTGAGAATAGTTTAGGTTATGGCGTTTATTTGCATGGTGAAGCGGTATCTGTAGGTATGTTAATGGCCATAGAGCTTTCTAAACTTGAAGGGTATTTAACTCAAGAAGAGGTTGATCGAGTTAAATATTTATTAGAAAAATCTAATTTACCAACTACGATTAACGGTAAAATTACTACCTCTGATTTCATTAAAGCAATGGCTGTTGATAAGAAAGTAATTGATGGTAATATTCGCTTAATATTGTTAAAGAAATTAGGCGATGCATTTATTTGTGACAACTATCAAAAAGATCTTTTAGATCAAGTGCTTAATGATTTTTGTGCAAAATAAACTAATAAAAGGACACTATTTTGACCTCTAAAGAACAAAAATCTGCCATTGATCATACTAACGAAGTACCAACGATTGAGTGCTTAGAAAACTTAGTTACTAAATTAGATGAGCAAACAAGTTCTAAATTTGAGCGTTTTTTCTTACCAGCTTTAGCAGTATTCAGTGCTACGATTATTGGTATGTTTGTTATTATTTATTCAATTACTCAGGATATGACACGTCTTGCAAATTCAATGGACCCTAAAATGGGGGATAACATGAGCGCGATGGTAAGTAGTGTGGAGGAGATGTCTAACAGTGTGTCAAAAATGACTAATTCAGTTGCACACATGCAGAAGAACTTTTCTCAAGTTAATAAGAACATGAATGTCATTGCAAAAAAACTTGATAATCTAGATGCTATCTCTACTGACTTAACATTGGTTAGTGCCAAAATGGACGCAATGGAGCCAATGCTTATTAATATGGAAGAAATGAATAAAAACATGACAACCATGCAAGATTCTATGACGTGGATGCAACGTGATTTATCAATCTTACGTGCCTCATTCTCTAGACCAATGAGTGTAATCAATAAGATGCCATTTCCGTTTTAATATGTCCTTAAGTGAGGAGCAAGTTGGCCAAATTGCTTATCTAGCACGTCTATCTCTAAGCGACGAAGAAGTTAAAAGCAACACCAAAGATTTAAATTCTATTTTAGACTTGGCTGAACAGTTGGCTGAGATTGACACCGACGACATTACACCAATGGCACACCCTCTACACATGACACAACGTCTACGTGAAGATAAGGTAACTGAAGAGGATCAATCAGAATCTTTTCAATCTATCGCGCCAAAGACAGGTAAGAGACATTATTTAGTACCAACAGTGATTGAGTAATATGGGCATTCACAATAAAACCATTGCGCAATTATCGCAAGGCTTAAGTTCAGGCGAATTTTCATCAGTTGAACTAACTCAACACTATTTAGACCGTATCAACGCATCAGGCCTTAACGCCTTTATTACCGTGACTGACGAGCTAGCAATGGCACAAGCGCAAGGTGCTGATGACAAAATTGCTAAAGGTGTTGGAAATATCTTGACAGGCATTCCTTATGCACATAAAGACATATTTTGTACCAACGGTGTAAAAACTTCTGCCGGTTCTAAAATGTTGGATAATTTTATCTCACCTTATGATGCAACCGTAAGCCATAAGCTTAATCAAGCTGATTTGGTGATGCTAGGCAAGGCCAATATGGATGAATTTGCCATGGGATCATCCAATGAAAACTCTTATTATGGTGATGTTAAAAATCCTTGGAATGAGAATAAAATTCCAGGCGGTTCATCGGGCGGTTCGGCTGCAGCAGTAGCGGGGCGTTTAGCACCATTTGCAACAGGTACAGACACGGGTGGCTCTATCCGACAACCAGCAAGCTTGTGTGGTATTACCGGGCTAAAACCAACTTATGGGCGCATATCACGCTACGGTATGATTGCTTACGCATCAAGCCTTGATCAAGCAGGGCCAATGACGCAAACAGCTGAGGATGCGGCTTTGGTGCTCAATGTAATGGCTGGTTTTGATGAAAAAGACTCAACTAGTGCGCAGCGTAATGTAGAAGACTACACTGCCTCATTAAATGATTCTATTAAGGGTTTGACTATTGGCCTGCCAAAAGAGTTTTTCTCAGAAGGTTTAGATGATGAAGTCGCCTCTCAAGTAATGGCTGCGGTTAAAGAGTTTGAGACTATGGGCGCAAGCGTTAAAGAAGTGTCATTGCCAAATTCTGCTTATGCAATTCCAACCTATTATATTGTCGCACCTTGTGAGTGCTCATCAAACTTATCAAGAATGGATGGTGTGCGTTTTGGCCATCGATGTGATGATCCAAAAGACTTAGAAGATTTGTATTTACGTTCTCGTTCAGAAGGTTTTGGTGAAGAAGTAAAACGCCGTATTATGATTGGCGCTTATGCACTCTCAGCTGGTTATTATGATGCTTATTATTTAAAAGCACAAAAAACCAGACACCTAATTAGCGAAGATTTTAAAAAGGCATTCAAAGAGGTTGATGTGATTATGGGGCCAGTTTCCCCAACCACAGCATTTGATCTCGGCTCAGTTAAAGATCCAGTATCTATGTATCTGGCTGATATTTATACACTTTCTGCAAACTTAGCCGGCTTACCGGGTATGAGTATTCCAGCAGGTTTTGCACAGAATTTACCCGTAGGATTACAACTCATTGGTAATTATTGGTCTGAGTCAAAGCTACTCAATATTGCTCATCAATTCCAAATGCAAACCAATTGGCATAAAAAAGCGCCAAAGGGGGTTGAATAATGAAGTGGGAGACGGTCATTGGCTTAGAGATTCATGCGCAACTCAGCACAAAATCTAAGATATTTTCATCGGCTTCAACCCAGTTCGGTGCTGAGGCGAATTCTCAGGCTTGTGCGGTAGATTTAGGTTTACCAGGCGTATTGCCGGTTTTAAATAAAGAAGCAGTTAACAAGGCAATTAAATTTGGCTTAGCAGTAAATGCGCACATTAACCAACGCAATGTGTTTGATCGAAAAAATTATTTTTATCCCGATCTTCCTAAAGGGTATCAAATTTCACAACTTGATTGGCCAATTGTAGGTGAAGGGGAAATTGATATCACTGTTGGCGAGAATACTAAGACGATTGGCGTAACTCGAGCCCACCTAGAAGAAGACGCAGGCAAGTCAGTCCACGATATGTTTGATGACTATACGGCGGTTGATCTTAATCGTGCTGGTACACCATTGCTTGAAATTGTTTCTGAGCCAGATATGCGTAGCGCCAAAGAAGCCGTGGCTTATGCGAAAAAAATTCATGCTTTAGTGCAGTATATTGGTATTTGTGATGGCAATATGCAAGAGGGTTCATTTAGGTGTGATGCAAATGTCTCTATTCGACCAATGGGCCAAGAAAAATTAGGCACACGTGCTGAGCTTAAAAATATCAACTCATTTAAGTTTTTAGAACGTGCCATTAATCTTGAAGTTCAGCGCCAGCAAGATATTATTGAAGAGGGTGGCGAGGTTGTACAAGAGACTCGATTGTACGATGCGGTTAAAAACGAAACTCGCTCAATGCGATCCAAAGAAGAGGCAAATGATTATCGCTATTTCCCAGATCCTGATTTATTGCCAGTAGAGATTTCTGATGAATTATTAGCCAGTATTAAAGCGGTTTTGCCCGAGTTACCTGTTGAGAAAAAAGCAAGATTTATCTCTGATCTTGGATTAAATGAATATGATGCTGATGTTTTAACTTCACAAAAGGCTTTGGCGGATTATTTTGAAACTATGATAGGTGGTAATGAGTCTAATGCTAAATTGTGTGCAAATTGGGTAATGGGTGAGCTTTCAGCCTCTTTAAATAAAAATCAAATTGAAATCCAAGATTCACCAGTCTCAGCAAAAGATTTGTCTTTACTGATTCAGCGCATTGGAGATGACACAATTTCTGGAAAAATTGCCAAAGATGTATTCAAAGCTATGTGGGATGGCGAAGGTAGTGCTGATGAAATTATCGAAGCCAAAGGCCTTAAGCAAATGACCGACACTGGTGAGATTGAAGCAATTGTTGATGAAATTATTGCTAATAATTCACCTCAAGTTGAGCAGTTCAAATCAGGCAATGAAAAAATCTTAGGTTTCTTTGTAGGTCAAGCCATGAAAGCCACTGGCGGAAAGGCCAATCCAAAAATAATTAATGAGCTGTTACGTTCAAAGCTTAGCTAGATAGCAAACTAAAAACAAGTTCAACAATATTTAATCCACTTATAGAGTTTAGAAATATAAGTATTTCTGATACTATTGGCCAAATAACTAGTTTAAACACTCCAATATATAAAAGACCGATTAGAATAAATAATCCATAAGGCTCAAGTTGATCATATTGGTAAGATAGTTTGTTTGGCAGTATGGAGCTTATAACTCGTCCACCATCAAGTGGTGGGATAGGTAATAAATTGAACACTGCAAGCAAGATGTTTACAAAAATTCCAGCCCCGCCCATAAGAACTAGTACAGGAATATCTAGATTGTTTGCAATGGCCACAACTATCAGCCATAAAATTGCCATAATGAAATTTACTCCAGGACCTGCAAGAGCCACCCAAAACATATCGCTTTTTGGTGATCGAAGTGCATTTTGATTTACCGGTACTGGCTTGGCCCAGCCAAAAATAAACCCAGCTGATATTAAGTACAACAGTAAGGGAACTGCAATTGTACCTACAGGGTCAACGTGTTTTATTGGATTAAGAGTAAGTCTACCCATCATTTTTGCAGACCCATCTCCCAATTTGTTAGCCATCCACCCGTGTGCTACCTCATGTACGGTAATGGCAAAGAGTACCGGAATTGCCCAAATTAGAATAGATAGAATATCGCTCATAAGCTTCTCTCGCAGGTAAAATCAGAACAATTGTTAAAAACTTACTTCATTTTATATGAAAACCACTCAGCTGTTAATTCCGACTCAAAAAGAAGCACCAAATGATGCACAGGTGATTTCTCATCAATTGATGATTCGCGCAGGGTTGGTTTCTAAACTGGCCTCAGGCCTATATACATACTTGCCAATGGGTTTGAGAATTTTACAAAAAGTAGAGTCTATTATTCGCCAAGAGATGAACAAGGCTGGTGCGCAAGAGTTACTCATGCCAGTTGCCCAGCCTGCAGAGCTTTGGCAAGAGTCTGGTCGGTGGGACGAATACGGCCCTGAATTATTGCGTTTTAATGACCGCCATAATCGTGAGTTTTGCCTAGGCCCGACACATGAGGAAGTCATTACTAATTTGGCTGCTCAATATTTGCGTAGTTATAAGCAATTACCGATGAATTTTTATCAAATTCAAACTAAATTTAGAGATGAAATACGCCCGCGTTTTGGCGTGATGCGCTCGCGTGAATTTATCATGAAAGACGCTTATTCTTTTCATTTGGATCAAGCATCACTACAAGAAACGTATGATTTGATGCATCAAACCTATTCAAATATTTTTGATCGCTTGGGTTTGGACTATCGCCCAGTTTTGGCAGATTCTGGCTCGATTGGTGGTGACAGCTCGCATGAATTTCATGTATTGGCAGATAGTGGTGAAGACGCCATTTGTTTTTCAGATGAATCAGACTATGCAGCCAATATTGAAAAAGTGGCTTTTTCTAAAAAAGACAGTACTTGTAAACCATCAGCAACAACAGAAAAGGTTTTAACTAAGAAAATTACCAGCATTGAAGATGTCGCAGCATTTTTAGCTGTTGAACAGGCGCGTTGTGTAAAGACTTTAATCATCAAAACGACCGATGGTTATAAAGCATTAGCACTTCGTGGTGATCATGAGTTAAATGAAATTAAAGCCAATAATCTATTTGGCGAATTTGAATTTGCAACGGATGATGAGATTAAGTCACTCGATCTAAAGAAAGGTTTTATTGGTATTAACGATCTCAGTATTGATTTAATTGTGGATTATTCAGCCAGTGTTTTGTGTGATTTTGTTTGTGGCGCTAATGAGTGGGACCACCATTTAACAGGCGTTAATTGGGAAGGTGTTAAGTTTTCTGAAGCCGACCTTCGCAACGCCGTAGAAGGTGATGCTTCACCTGATGGCAAGGGTAAATTGGTGATTAAACGTGGTATTGAAGTCGGGCATATTTTCCAGTTGGGCGATAAGTATTCTAAAGCCATGAATGCAAATGTTATTGGTGAGAGTGGCAAAGCAGTGACAGCCACAATGGGTTGTTATGGTATTGGCGTCACACGTGTGATTGCCGCGGCGATTGAGCAAAATTATGATGACAGGGGAATCATATTCCCAGAATCTATTGCACCATTTCAAATGGTTATCGTACCGATTAATTACAACAAATCGACACGTGTTAAAGCGCTGGCAGACGAGCTATATCAACAATGTCTAGATGCTGGTATTGAAGTACTGCTTGACGATCGTAAAGAGCGTGCCGGCATTATGTTTGCCGATAGTGAATTATTAGGCATTCCTCACCGTATGGTGCTTAGCGACACGCATGCTGATAATGGTAACATTGAGTACAAGGCTAGAAACAATGCGGATAAAGTTGAAGTTAAGTTTGATCAGGCACTGGCCTTTATTCAAGACAAACTTAACTAATGGTTTGGTTACAATACCTTTTGCCACAACATTGGCTTTCCAAGTTAATGTTTCGTTTTGCCCGCATTGAAAACACTTGGTTAAAAAATACCTTTACTCACTGGTTTGTTAAGGCTTATCAAGTTGACTTATCTGAGGCTAATCGAGAGAGAGTGGAAGATTATAAACATTTTAATGATTTCTTTACACGATCACTCAAACCAGGTGCCAGACCCATTGCTAAGAGTTTGATCATTTGCCCAGTAGATGGCGTTGTTTCTCAAGTAGGGAAAATCAACAACTCACAAATTCTGCAAGCTAAAGGCCGAAAATACAGCTCCCAAGCCTTGCTTGGAAGTAAAGAAAAAGCACCAATGTTTAAAGATGGTTTTTTTGCTACGATTTATTTATCGCCCAAGGATTATCACCGTATTCATATGCCTTATGATGGCAAGTTAATATCGATGGATTATATTCCAGGTGATTTGTTTTCAGTTAATCAACAAACTGCACAAAATGTTGATAATTTATTTGCCAGAAATGAGCGGGTGGTGGCCTACTTCGAGACTGAGTTTGGTCTTTGTGCATTTGTATTGGTAGGCGCTATTTTTGTTGGCTCTATGCAGAGTGTCTGGCACGGGCAAATCAATCCTCCGTATAAAAAGCAAGTGCAACATTTTGATTATCAGAGTGAAGATATTACTTTGAAAAAAGGTGATGAAATGGCTCGGTTTAATATGGGCTCTACCGTGATATTGCTGATGCCCAATCAAGACAACCTGTTTAACTTAAAAGCCTCAGAAGTGGTGCAAATGGGGCAGGCGTTAATCTAGCTTTGTTAACTTAACTAGTTTAATAGTTTGATCTGAAATTTGTATAATCTCGATAAGTGTGTTGTCAATTTTTAAGCTAACATCACGTTTTGGCATGGTTTGCAATTCTTCTAAAATTAGACCATTTAAGGTTTTAGCTTTAGCTACCGATAGGTTGATTTTTAATTGTGTGTTTAACTCTCGAATACTAATTTTAGGGTTAATCAGGTAGCTACCATCTTTTTGCTGGTTGATTTCTTCAATGGCTTCATTTTGGTTTGAAGTAAATTGCCCAACGATTTCTTCTAGAATATCTTCTAAAACGATCATACCTCTTACTTCTCCATATTCATCAACAACAAGACCAAGACGCCTCTTTTGAGTTTGAAAATGCTCTAATTGATGAGCGAGAGAAGTGCCTTCTGGCACAAAATAAGGCTTGCGTATTAGTGTAGTGATCTTATCAATACTAAACTCCTCTTTGGCGTATAGATTAACAATATCACGCATATGAAGTACCCCAGTAATATTATCTGGAGAGTCGTCAAAGGTTAGTAGCCGAGTATGTTGTATGCGTTTTAACTGAGATATTATTTCATTATGGTCGTTAATATCTACACTGATTAGTTCATGACGGGGGATCATAATATCTTCAACTTTCACTTTCTCTAAGTCAATAATATTAAGTAACATCTTTTGATAATTTGAAGCAATGATAGGTTTTGCATCATTAACCACCATTCTTAATTCTTCTGAACTGATATTTTGTTTTTCCTGGGTTTCTTTAACGCCAAAAATACGCAAAATTAATTTGGAAATTTTGGAGATTAACCAAACAAAAGGGTTAAAAATTTTAATTAAGTATCCAATGATAATAGAGGCTGGCAAGGCAACTTTTTCAGGATTTTTGGCAGCAAAAGTTTTTGGCGTTGTTTCAGCAAAAACTAAAATAACAAAAGTTAGAATAATTGAAGCAGTCACAACAGATCCTTCGCCCCAAAGCTTTATAGCTAATACGGTAGCAATAGCAGAGGCAAAAATATTTACAAAGTTGTTGCCCAGCAGAATAGCGCCAATTAGACGGTCAAGGTCTAGTAGTAATTGTTCTACTCGTTGAGCTTTTTTGTTTTTTTCAGCAACAAGGGATTTTAAGCGATAGCGATTAATCGCCATCATTGATGTCTCAGTAGAAGAGAAAAATGCAGAAATTAGTATTAATCCAATAAGGATAATACTAAGCCAAAAGGTTGAAAGTGTTTCCAATAAGAATTATTTTTTTAAATATCTGATAGTTTAATTCAAATGATTAAAAGCATCAAGTCCTGGATAGACTGCCTTATCACCTAATTCTTCTTCAATTCTAAGTAGACGATTATATTTTGCTAAGCGATCTGAGCGAGACAATGATCCAGTTTTAATTTGACCACAAGCAGTTGCTACAGCTAAATCAGCAATTGTTGTGTCTTCAGTTTCGCCAGATCGGTGCGACATGACACAAGTATAGTTAGCTTTAGTAGCCATTTTCATAGCGGAGAATGTTTCACTTAGTGTACCAATTTGGTTAACTTTAATTAAGATAGAGTTGGCAATATTATTTTCAATACCTTTGTTTAAAATACTGCTATTAGTTACAAATAAATCATCACCAACCAATTGTACTTTGTCGCCAATTTTTTTAGTGAGCAAGTCCCATCCATCCCAGTCATTTTCATCCATACCATCTTCAATGGAGATGATAGGGTAGTTTTCTACCCAGTTGGCCAAGTAGTCAACAAATTCTTGTGAACTGAGCGATCTATTTTCAGAAGTTAAATTGTATTTGCCATCGGCATAAAATTCAGAACTAGCAGCATCAATGCCAATAAAGATGTCCTTACCTGCTGTATATCCAGCATTATTAATCGCTTCTAAAATTACCTTAATGGCATCTTCATTTGAAGCTAAATCTGGCGCAAAACCACCTTCATCGCCGACTGCTGTATTCATGCCTTGTGCCTCTAGCACAGATTTTAAATGATGAAATACTTCAGCGCCATAACGTAGCGCCTCCTTAAAGCTTGGCGCACCAGCCGGAATAATCATGAATTCTTGGATATCGACACTGTTGTTAGCGTGCTCACCACCATTAATAATGTTCATCATTGGAACGGGTAGCTTGTAGCTATTTCCCTGATCTAGTGAAGCATACAAAGGTTTATTTTGCCTATTGGCATTAGCATGTGCACAAGCTAAGGATACGGCCAAAATAGCATTAGCACCCAATCTTGACTTTGTATCAGTACCGTCAAGATCAATCATTGCTTGGTCGATTGCTCCTAGGTCTTCGATGCCAAATCCACACAAACATTCGTGGATTTCTGTGTTAATAAATTCAACCGCTTTTAAAACGCCTTTTCCTAAGTAGCGAGATTTGTCACCATCACGTAGTTCTAGAGCTTCACGTTGGCCCGTTGAAGCGCCAGATGGTACCATTGCACTACCCATTGATCCATCGTCCAAAATAACATCGGCTTCGACAGTTGGATTGCCTCTAGAATCAATAACTTCTCTTGCTTTAATTTGCTGAATTTTCACCTTAATATCCTATTTGTTTATTCAAAAAATGATTTCATTTTACCAAAGAAGGAATCAGACTCAGGGTGATGTTTTTTACCACATGATTCAGAAAATTCTTTTAACAAATCTTTTTGTTTTTTATTAAGATTAACTGGTGTTTCTATCTTGACCTGGCAAAGTAAATCGCCAACACCACCTCGTATTGCCTTTATGCCTTTGCCACGCAAGCGGAATAATTTTCCAGTTTGGGTGCCGGCTGGTACTTTAATTTTTAGTTTTCCAGTGAGTGTTGGTACTTCAATGGAGCCACCAAGTGTTGCAGTGACAAAATCAATAGGCACTTCGCAGTATAAATCGTTTCCTTCTCTTTGGAAGATATTATGTTTTTTCACATGGACTTCAACATATAAATCTCCGTTTGGTCCACCACGTGTGCCTGCTTCGCCCTCGCCACTTAGGCGAATTCTATTACCAGTATCAACACCAGCAGGGATCTTAACAGATAATGTTTTTTGTTTTTTAACAACACCTTGACCACGACAAGTGCCACAAGGAGATTCAATTTTTTGTCCTGTGCCAGAGCATACATGGCAAGGTCTTTGAACTGCGAAGAAGCCTTGCTGCATCTGAACCTGACCTGATCCACCACAAGTACCACATGTTTTAACCGAAGTTCCTGGTTTTGCACCTGTACCGTGACAGGTATCACAAGATTCATTTTTAGGAATGCGAATCTTAACGGTTGTTCCTTCAACTGCATCTTTTAAATCAATTTCTAAATCGTAGCGTAGGTCTGATCCACGATTATCTACTTGAGCAGAACCACCGCCAAAGATATCACCAAAGATATCACCAAAACCACCACCACCAAATGGGTTGCCACCACCAAATCCACCTGCGCCAGCGCTACCATCAACACCAGCATGGCCAAATTGATCATAAGCTTGACGTTTTTGTGGATCTGATAATATAGCGTAAGCTTTTTGTATCTCTTTAAATTTTTCCTCTGCTGCTTTTTTGTTGTCTTTGTTACGATCAGGATGGTGTTTCATTGCTAGGCGTTTGTAAGCTTTTTTTATTTGCTTATCGTCAACGCCTTTATCAACACCCAGTACTTCATAGTAATCTCTTTGTGACATATTTTTTTGCCTTATATTAAAAAAACCTCCTCCAAATCACCAGATTCGAAGAAGGTTTATTGTGGTTTGAGCGATAAATTATTTATCGTCTTTTACTTCTTCAAAGTCTGCATCAACAACGTCGTCACCAGCATCAGTTGCTTCAGATGTTGCATCTCCTTGCGCTGCACCAGCACCAGCTTTTGCTTGTGCTTTTTCAGCTAAAGGCTGTGCTTTTTCGCTCAAATTTTGAACTTTAGCATCAATAGCCTCTTTATCGTCACCCTTGATTGCTTCTTCAAGTTCACTAATTGCTGATTCAATGCTCGATTTTTCATCATCAGAAACTTCATCTTTTAGCTCCTCTAACGTTTGTTTCGTTGAGTGCACTAAAGAGTCTGCCATGTTTCGAGAAGTAACTAACTCTTGGAACTTCTTATCTTCATCAGCGTGAGCTTCAGCATCATTAATCATTTTTTCAACTTCTTCTTCACTTAAACCACTTGAGGCTTTAATGGTGATTGATTGTTCTTTTCCAGTATTTTTATCCTTAGCAGAAACATTCAAAATACCATCAGAGTCAATATCAAGCGTTACTTCGATTTGTGGCGTACCTTTTGGCGCTGCATCAATACCCTCTAGGTTAAATTGACCTAGTGATTTATTCGCACTAGCTACTTCGCGCTCACCTTGTAGTACGTGTACTGTCACTGCAGATTGATTGTCTGCTGCTGTTGAGAAAATTTGTGAAGCATTCGTAGGAATGGTTGTATTTTTCTCAATCAACTTAGTCATAACTCCACCCATAGTTTCAATACCTAAAGATAATGGTGTTACATCTAGTAGTAATACATCTTTAACATCACCGCCTAGTACGCCAGCTTGAATAGCAGCGCCCATTGCCACTGCCTCATCAGGGTTTACATCTTTCTTAGGCTCTTTGCCAAAGAAGTCTTGTACCATTTGTGATACTTTAGGCATACGTGTTTGACCACCGACTAAAATCACCTCATCAATATCACCACTTGAAAGATCAGCATCTTTAAGGGCAGTTTTACACGGCTCAATTGTGCGTTTTAAAAGCTCATCAACTAATGATTCTAACTTAGCACGTGTAATTTTAATATTTAAGTGTTTAGGGCCTGAAGCATCAGCAGTTACATACGGCAAGTTAACTTCAGTTTGCTCACTTGATGAAAGCTCAATCTTAGCCTTTTCAGCTGCTTCTTTTAAGCGCTGTAAAGCTAGCGGATCGTTAGTTAAATCAACACCTTGATCTTTTTTAAATTCATCAACTAAATAAGAAATGATTTTTTGATCAAAATCTTCACCACCTAAAAAGGTATCACCATTAGTTGAAAGTACTTCAAAGTGTTTTTCACCATCAATATCTTCCATTTCAATGATTGATACGTCAAACGTACCACCACCTAAATCATAAACAGCAACTGTTTTGTCACCTTTAAGTTTGTCAACACCATAAGCCAGAGCTGCGGCAGTTGGCTCATTAATAATACGTTTAACTTCCAAACCTGCAATTTTTCCTGCATCTTTAGTGGCTTGACGTTGTGAGTCGTTAAAATAAGCAGGTACAGTAATAACAGCCTCAGTCACTTTTTCACCTAAATAATCTTCAGCAGTTTGCTTCATTTTGCCAATTACTTTGGCAGAGATCTCAGGTGCAGCCATTTTTTTGCCGTTTACTTCAACCCAAGCATCACCGTTATCTGCTTTTACGATATTGTATGGTACAAGGTTGATATCTTTTTGTACTGCTTCTTCTTCAAAACGACGACCAATTAAGCGTTTAATTGCAAATAAAGTATTTTCAGGGTTTGTTACCGCTTGGCGTTTTGCCGGTTGACCCACTAAGATTTCATCGCTGTCTTTTGGATAAGCAATGATAGACGGGGTAGTGCGATCACCCTCTGAGTTTTCAATAATTTTAACTGAACCGCCATCCATAATAGCGACACATGAATTAGTTGTTCCTAAGTCAATACCAATAATTTTTGACATTTTTTTAACTCCTTGTATTTGATATACACCCTATATAGGGCTAGTCAAGTATTTTTCAAGGATTATTTATGAAAAAATACTTTATAAAGAGTTTTTTAGTAAACTTTCAACCGGTTTTGGCACAAAAGAACTGATATCACCACCAAGTAATAAGATTTCTCTTACTAAGGAAGATGAGATATTGGCATATTGTTCTGCTGGCGTCATAAATAGAGTTTCAATATTTGGATTAAGGTGTTTGTTCATGCCTGAGAGTTGAAATTCGTACTCAAAATCACTCACGGCACGTAGTCCACGTAGAATGACTTGGGCTTTTTTCTCATTGGCAAAATCCACTAATAGTTTGTCAAACCCTAGTATTTCAATATTATCAATGTCTTTTAATGCAGTTTTTGCAGCGGTTAATCTTTGTTCTATGCTTAAGAAAGATGGTTTTTTGCTATTTTGAGTAATACCGATAATAACTTGATCGAATAATTTACTAGCACGATGGATCAAGTCAATATGGCCATTGGTGATTGGATCAAACGATCCTGGATAAATTGCAATTTTTTTCATAATACTTCTAATAAACAGTAATTAACTTGTCCAGATTGTTTTTGTTTGATGATTTCAATTTTTTCTGAAAAAAAAGTGGACAACTCTTTTTTATTCATTTCGATTTCAGATTCTATATAGATTTTACTGCCTGATGCAATAAAATTGCCTTTTGATAGTAATTTTAAGGCTTTTGGCAGGATATTTTTATGAAAAGGAGGGTCTAGAAATACAAAATCGAAGTTTTGAGTATTTATTTTTGATAAAAAATATAGTGCATCTTGGTTGATGCACTGAATTTTGTCGGATTTTAATAATTTCCGATTTTTTTCTAAATTTTCCCAAGCTTTATAATTTTTTTCGATACTGATGACTTTTTTGGCGCCACGAGAGAGTGCTTCAAAACTCAATGCACCACTACCAGCAAATAAATCAAGGTAAGTTTTATCGAATACTTCAAACTGAATCCAGTTGAATAAAGTTTCACGAGCTTTTCCGGATGTGGGCCTTAAGCCGTTGGCATCAGGAAAGTTAAGTTTTCTGCCACGATACTCACCTGAGATAATTTGAAAGGAATTAGTGTTAGACAAGTACTATTTTTTATAAGCGTCGAACGATTCTTGTAATTCTTTCTTGGCTTCTTGTGCATCACCCCAGCCATCAATTTTCACCCATTTTCCTTCGTCAAGGTCTTTGTAGTAAGTAAAGAAATGCTCGATCTGATCTTTAAGCGTTGCACCAACATCGTCAATTCCTTTAATATCGTGATAAGATTTACACAGTTTATCGGTTGGTACTGCTAGGATTTTAGAATCTTTACCTGCTTCGTCAGTCATACGCAGTACGCCAATTGGACGTGCGGTAATCACTGAATCATGGATAAGTGGATAAGGCGTAATTACTAATACATCAGCCGGATCGCCATCATCTGCCAATGTTTCTGGTACAAAGCCGTAGTTACATGGATAAAACATTGGTGTTGAAATAAAGCGATCTACAAACATGGCGCCAGTGTCTTTGTCAATTTCGTATTTAACCGGCGATGAATTAGCTGGAATTTCAATAATAACATTAACTTCTTCAGGAATGTTGCCGGCCGATACTGGTTTTAAACTATTTTGCATTTTCTAATTCCTCTTTTAATAAATTAAAACGCCAACCGCTTAAAAATATAACTGAGCGATCGCCACGAATAAAATTCAATAATGATTTGCCATTGGCAATAACTTTATCGTCTAGATTATACTGATTTGCTATTTTTTGTATTAGTTTTTGCAATTCATTTTTCTTAATTTTCTCAGTTTTTGTTGCTATTTTATTTTTTTCAATATAAATGTTCATTGATTTAATATTTGAGTGATGTTCAATAAACTTATCAAATACTGCCTTTGCCTTGGTTGGTAATTTATCTTTTCCCAGTACATAGTCGGTTAGTTTATCGTCAGACATAATCCACTTCCTGGGTTTATTTTTACTTTTTGCTTGATACTCTCTCCATGCACATAGCTGTGCAGCTTTATTTTGTGCTTTTTTATTTAGACGGGAAAAACCTTTGAGTCGTTGCCAGGCGTTTTGAATATCAGGGTTATAAAGGTTAATCTCTAGTAATGATTTACCTTCTTCTTTGATCCAGCTAGATTTTTCTTCAGTTTTTAGTTGTGCCTGTAGTTGGTAATAATTTTTTAGTAAATAGCGCACATCATCCAGTGCATACTCAATAGCTTCTTTAGGCAAAGGCCGAGTAGTCCAGTCTAGTCTAGTGTAGGCCTTTTCAAGGTGTACATTTTGTAATTGTTCAGTGAGTGCTTGATAGGATATCTGCTGAGGGTGATTAACTAAACTGGCTGCAATTTGAGTGTCAAATAGTTGTTTTGGTAGTTGCTTGGATAAATAATATAGTGCTTCAATATCTTGTCTAGCAGAATGTACAATCCATAGACAATTGTCTTGGTAGAGTTTGTCGAACAAGGGCTTAAGGTTATCAATTTTTAATACATCAATACAATCAATAGCACTCTTAGTGGCAATTTGTACTAAGCACAGTATGGGGTAATAGGTGTTAACACGTTTGAATTCAGTATCAATTGCTAATTCAGTTTCACCTTGAATAGCTTGCAAAAAATCACTGAGTTGAGCCTGTGTTTGTATCATTGTTGTATTTTAGCAACAATTAAGTATAACACGCGTTTTTTTATGAGATAATCAGCCTAGAAATGATGACACTAATCTAGTATTAAATGATTTTTAACCAAGTTTTTAAAACGAAAAAAACACTACCTGCTTGGTTTTGGTTGGTTGTATTTTTGCTTTCTATTTCAGGCACTTTTTATCTTGGCCTTAACCCTAAATTTATTACACAATACTGGCAACATCTAGTTGCATATAACGTTGTAATGAGCTTGATTGCAATTTTTTATATTTCAACTAATATTAAATATTTAAAGCGCGATCTTAAAAATAATGTAATTGGCTCTAGCTTTACTTGGTCGTTTGTAAAAATTGTACCAATCTTGGTAATTGTGCCAGTATTGTCTTTTTATTTATTTTCTTTTCAATCTGTTCAAGAGAATGTCAGAAATTCAGAAAAAACATTTGATGCATTTAATGCTAGTTTTATCCAGCAGGTTGATGGCTTGTATCAAGGCGTACAAAAAGTAAGAGATGAACGTTATACCGGTCATAGTAGGGATTTATTGGATGTAATTGTTTCTTATGGTAACTTTCAAAAAGATTCAGAACATTATGAAAACGACATGCAAATTTTTCTTGATGGCCTTATTGATAAAGGTTGGGCATGTCAGATTAGTTTATTTGATGACCAAACAAATCTAATTGCTAAAACTGCTGATATTAAGGGCTGTGAGCCAATTGAAGATTCTCCATTACCAGAAAATCAAACTTATACAATTAATGAAGATGAACAAAGTAATGTTATTCAGGTTAAGATGTCTACAAGGTTTATTGCCAGAGAGCCAATAAAAGATTTTGTTGTGATTGATATTCTGTATACAACAGATCCGGGATTATTGAGCTTTTTGCGCCAAGTAAGGGCTTTTAGTGATCGAACAAAAGACATTCAATTCTCAGCCAATACGGCTATTACCCAAAATCGTTTTCTGATTGATTTCTCGTCTACTGTTCTGCTGGCAATTTTAAGCGTATTGATGATTGTATTTCGTATGATGGATCATTTAATGAAGCCTCTACATAACTTGTCGTTAGCCACTAGAGAGATTGCACGAGGTAATTATGATGTGCGAGTTGATATTCGTGAAGAAAACAAAGACATGAAGGAGTTGATTAAGCATTTTAATCAAATGTCTAGGCAAATTAAAACATCAAGAGAAGGGTTGGATACACACAATTTATATTTAGAAACTATTTTGAAATATTCTTATGGTGTTATTGGGCTCGATCGAAAAAAGAAAATTCGACTAATCAATCCAGTGATTGGAAAAATGTTGCATATAAAAGATGAAAAACAGTTTATTGGTCAAATGTGTGGCGCCATCTCTAAAAAATATAACTATCTTCAGCCTTTATTTGACATGACGGCAGATAAGTTTAAACAAGAATTAGGCGAATGGGATGAGCAAATTGAGCTTTCATTACCTGAGAGACATATTTTATTAACTTGTCAGGGCACAGCACTAGATACAAGGTATGAAACGTTGGGTTATGTGATCATTATTAAAGATATTTCTCAGCTTCATAGGGCCCAGAAAAAAGCCGCTTGGGGTGAAGTTGCAGTGCGTATGGCGCACGAAATTAAAAACCCACTTACGCCAATTTTATTATCTGCCCAACGTCTAAGAAATAAATTTTTAGAAACACTGAAAGGTAAAGACCAAGATATTATCGACAAAACCACCAATACTATTATTGAACAAGTTAAATCAATGGATATGATGGTTAGCGCCTTTGCAGATTATGCTAATACACCTCAAATTGAAAGAAAACCTTGTGATTTAAATACGCTTATTAATCAGTCAATTTCACTTTATGACGCACAAAGTAACATTAATATAGAGTTTGATTTATCAGGCGACGTGCCAGAGCTTTTGTTAGATGCTAATAGTGTTTCTAGAGTACTGATTAATTTAGTAAAAAATTCATCTGAGTCGGTAGGGGATGAGCGTAATTTAGTCATTAAGATTGTTACTCAATACTTAAAGTCTGAGGGTATAGTACGTTTAAGTATTCAGGATGATGGCGATGGTTTTGATGAGGAAGTGATTGATAGAGTATTTGAACCGTATGTTACTACCAAGGTTAAAGGCAGTGGTTTAGGTATGGCTATTGTACAAAACATTATTGAACAACATGACGGGCGTATTTTTGCTGGTAATGTTAAACCGCATGGTGCGATTGTAACCATAGAATTTGATTACAAAGAAAAATGAGGAGAGAAAGATGAATGATTCACCTGTGATTGGTAAGATTCTTATTATTGATGATGAAGTAATTAATGCCGAAACGATGATGGACACCCTAGAGGATGTTAATTATAAAGTGGTATTAGCCGCAGATGCTGGGCAAGCCAAAAATATAATCAAGGATCAAACTTTTGATTTGATAATGATGGATGTTTGGATGCCTGGTCAAGATGGTATGTCTTTATTAGAAGAGTGGATGGAAGGTGGTTTTTCTACACCAGTGGTAATGATGTCTGGTCATGCTGAACATAATGATGTTGTAAAAGCCATTAAACTTGGTGCTATTGATTTTTTGAAAAAACCACTGCATGATATTTTGCCACTCGTTCGCAGGATTTTAGGTGAACAGCAAGCTAATCAAGCACTGGAAAAAGACATTACAGGTATTGATTTTGATTTGCCATTAAAGGCGGCAAGAAATATTTTTGAAAGGCAATATTTTAATCATCATCTAGAAGAGAATAATCATAACATTGCCAAAGTAGCAGAGCTTGCAGGCCTAGAGCGTACAACCTTATATCGTAAGTTAAAAGATTTGGGAATTGATAAAAAATGAAGATTTTAATCCTTGGTGCAGGTCAGGTTGGTTCTACATTGGCTAAATATCTTGGATCTGATGATGAAAATGATATTACCATCATTGATAAAGATGAGGCTAATTTACAATCACTGCAACGACATTTAGATGTTAAAACCGTCTTAGGGCACGCTTCTTATCCTAATATTTTAGAAGAAGCTGGCATTAAGAATATGGACATGGTTATTGCAGTAACACGCTCTGATGAAGGCAATATGTTGGCTTGTCAGATGGCGCATACTTTGTACCAAGTTGAGAAAAAAGTTGCCCGCATACGTACTGCAGAATATCTACATAGAAAAGAGTTATTTGCGCCCGATGCTATTCCAATTGATTTTGTTATTACTCCTGAGAGTTTAGTTACCAATTATATTAAAAGAGTAGTTGAAGAGCCAGGCACTGAGCAAGTGTTTGAGTTTGAGAACGGCCTGGTTCAATTAGTAGAAACCAGAGCATACGCAGGTACACCAATTGTAGGTCATCAAATTAAAGATTTACATGAGCACCTACCAAAAACACGCATGCGAATTGTTAGTTTGTATCGTAATGGTCGGGCAATTCCAGCGTATGGCGATACCGTTATTAAAGATGGTGACCGTGTTTATTTTGTTACTAAAAAAGAAAGTATTTCAAAAGTTTTAAAAGAGTTTAGACGACTTGATAAATCTTATAAAAATATCATTATTGCAGGTGGTGGGCACATTGGTTTTGATCTAGCAAAATTTTTAGAAAATAAACACAGAGTTCGCATTATTGAGCTTAATAAAAGTAGAGTGCGTGAAATTGCAGATCAGCTGGGCAACACGCTAGTTTTACAGGGCAATGCTTCCGATGAAGAGTTACTTTTAGAAGAGGGAATTGAAAGTACTGATCTATTTCTAGCGCTTACAGACTCTGATGAAATTAATGTTATTGTTTCAATTTTAGCCAAACGACTTGGCGCACATAAGACAGTTGCCTTGGTTAAGCGTAATGTTTATGAGGACTTGGCAGAACAAAGTGAAGATGTAGATATGGTAGTTTCACCTGACCAAATTACTGCTAGTGGTATTTTGGCGCACATTCGAAAAGGCGATACTATGATGGTTCATTCACTTCGTCAAGGCAAGGCTGAGGCTATTGAGCTAATTGTTCATGGCGATCAGGATCATTCGGATGTGGTAGGTAAGACCGTTGAACAGATTAATCTGCCTGATGGCGTAGTGGTTGGTTCGGTTGTGCGTAATAATGAAGTTATTATGGGGTCACGTAAACTTATAATTGAAGAAGGTGATCATGTGTTACTGGTGCTCACTGATGTGAGTAAAATTCACATAGTAGAGTCTTTATTTGCTGAGAATGAATAACTTGAATCGAGCTTATGCAATTTAGTATCGTTTTTAAAACCATTGGCTTGTTGTTAATGGTTTTTAGCTTAACTCAACTTCCCCCTATTATTGTTGATGTTATCTATGATCAAAACCAATACCAGTCTTTTTTAGCGGCATTTACATTAACACTACTGAGTGGCCTTATTTTATGGTTGCCCTTTAGAAAATCAAAAAGAGACTTTAGAATTCGTGAGGGAGTGCTGGTTGTTGTAAGTTTTTGGTTTGTGCTATCGTTATTTGCAACAACGCCATTTTTACTTTCAGAATCCCTCAGAATGTCATTTAGTGATGCCTTCTTTGAATCAATGTCAGGCTTAACTACAACAGGCGCTACCGTTCTTTCTGGACTAGATGATTTGCCTAAGGCAATTTTATATTATCGTCAACAACTTCAATGGTTAGGTGGTATGGGTATCATTGTGTTGGCAGTGGCAATATTGCCGATGTTAGGTGTGGGCGGTATGGAGTTATATCATGCAGAGTCTAGCGGTATTTCTAAAGATAGACTTACACCAAAACTTACACAAACAGCTAAAGCATTATGGAAGATTTATATCAGTTTTACTATTGTTTGTGCACTGGGTTATTATCTGGCAGGCATGAGTGTTTTTGATGCAATTGGGCATAGTTATTCAACTGTTGCCATTGGTGGTTTTTCTACCCATGATGCCTCAATTGGTTTTTTTAACTCAAGCGCAGTTGAGGGTGTTGCTATTGTCTTTATGCTTTTAGCAGGTATTAACTTTTCTTTGCATTTTTTTGTGTGGCAGAAGAAAAGTGCTTTTACTTATATGCAGGATTCAGAATTTAAAACATACTTATTTATTTTGTTGACCACCGTAATTTTGGTTGGCACCTACTTAGTAGATTCAGGGTATTACAATAGTGTAGGCGAATCGTTTAGACATGCAATTTTCCAAACAGTTTCTATTGCGACTACCACAGGTTTTGCATCGCAAAATTATTCTCAATGGCCGTTTGTTTTGCCAATATTACTACTCTTTGCTAGTTTTGTTGGTGCTTGCGCAGGCTCTACGGGTGGTGGTATTAAGGTAGTCAGGGTGTTGCTTATGTTTAAATTAGCCATGAAAGAAATTAAAAAATTTATTCATCCTAGTGCGCAAATTAGCATTAAGCTTAATCAGCGAAGTGTTTCTGAAAATGTACTAGTGTCAGTTTGGGGGTTTTTCTCGTTATATGTTATTGCATTTATTTTAATTTTAATTGCCTTAATGTTTACAGGCCTTAATCAGGTTAGTGCCTTTTCAGCAACAGCAGCAAGCATGAATAATCTTGGCCCTGGTTTAGGAGAGGTGGCGGCTAATTATGGCGGTATTGATGATACGGCAAAATGGATTCTTAGTTTTTCAATGCTGCTGGGTCGTTTAGAGATCTTAACGCTAATGGCGTTATTGCATAAAGCTTTTTGGCGTTTTTAGTCAAAAACCCGTTATTTTTAAAATTTCCTAAATTTTTGTATTACTTTGGCAAAGCTTTGTTTCTAGAGCAAAAACCGCTTAAATAAGCTATTTTCTGCCTTTGAACTGCCGTTTTTAGCGAGTTTGATTGCTGACTTGGTGTTTTGACTATCTATTTTGATAATTTCTGATATTTTTTTATTGAAACCCTTTCTCGAAAATATTTTATTTTCTCGCTGAGGTCTTGATACTTTTTCTAGCGAATAGAAAAAGTATCCAAAAAGAGTTCGCCCCTAAAAACAATCTCAATCTTTCTAATTTCGTTCATTGGTTTTTCTAAACTCGCTGCGCTCAAACACCGAAAAATCGGCCATTCACTTCAATAAGAATGCTTGGATTTATTTTTAAAAGGGAATTGGTTAAAAACTAAAGTGGATTTACCACTTGGGTTTTTGATAAATAGGGGGTAATGTAAGTTTTATATTTTTTGATTAATATATAAAAACCACACCCTCTAAAACCCTTATGTAGAGCATGATTTGACAAGAGTGTAAAGTTGTGATGTAATGATGGCATCACTTCGACAAGGTGTGTTGTGATGATGGGTGTAGTTACTACTCTGTGAATTTATAACTTAATATAGGTGGTGTCATAATGCTATATTAAGTTAACAAATATATATTTTTTTATAAAAAAAAGTTAACAAATATTCATAATATTTTACATAAATGTTAATTATATGGTATAATTAACCAACTTTTTAATAACAATTTTTAGGATTATGAAATATATTACAGAAATTAAGGCATATAAACATAAAAAGAAGGTAGTTGGAGCTAGGGTTCCGGAGAATATTTTAGAATCTATTAATAGCGCTAAGCATTATCAAAAAGGAAATCCAGGTGGTCTAAATGGCTATGATTTTTCTGTATCGAAAATTATTGAAGGGGCATTATTGGACGCTTTAGATGAAATAGAGATGGTAACTGGTATCAATTTTTATGAAATAGAAAAATTTAAATACAATATAAGAGAATGGTACGAAGAAATTAATCCAAAAATAGATCTTGATATAGAGGATTATATTGAAAATACAATAGATGATATTTATGAGAAGCATTATATGTCGGGTGGTGGCAATTATAAAGAAGTCAGCATGATGTCTCCTCTGCTTGAAGACAAGATGAAAAATATTAAAACTGAATGGATATCAGAAGCGTGGAAATCTTATGGAAAGAAAAAGCCAAATAATTCAACCTAGGAAAAATTGTACTACATAAAAACACCACTCAGAAAACCCTTGCTATATAAGGTTTATGCAGGATTGTTAGATTTGTGGTGTAATAATGTAATCACTTCGAGAAAGTGCGCTGTGATAAGGGCAAACTACTTTTATGTGAATTCATTATTTATATAGAGGTAATACCAGAATATTAAATTAAGTTAACTTAGGAGAAATTATGTTATATAAAACTAAACATGCAATACTTAGGCAGCAACAAAGAGGAATTACAGACCAGTATGTGGATTTAGTTCTTAAATATGGAGAGAAAAAGCGTCAGAAAGATAAAAAGAAAGGTAGTGCTTGGATTATATGTTTTTCTAAAAGAATGAAGAAAAAAATAGAAAAGGAAAATAATAAACTTAAAAATTTGGAAAAAGTTTATCTGGTGGTAGAGGGCGGTTGCATTAAAACTGTGGGCTACAGATTTAAAAAGATAAAAGGATTGGTACACTGAATAAACCATAGTTTATTAAAAAATAAAATGAGTAATAAAGTTGAGCATAAAAATAAAACATATCAATGCATTAAAGGAAAGTGGTATTGTTTAGGTGAAAGAAGACCTGAAATGGATAATGTTCTTGATAAATTGTACAAGGCAAAGCGTTTTTCAGCTAAAGAGAGTAGTTTTAACGGTTTTCCAATGCTAGAAATAATGGAATACAATGAACCATATAATTCACCTTACGATGAGCATTTTAGGTTTGGTATTGAAAAAGCAAAAATGATTGTAAATTGTTTTAGTTTTTTAGAGGATTTTGCAAATTCAGGAGGAGTTTCAAAAGATTTAAAGGTCGCTACTCCTTATGTTGTAAAGGGTAAATATACTATAACAAAATTTAATGAATTTAAAGGTAGATATGGCAGAACAGTGGAAGAGCCTTATATCAAAATAGAATATAAAAATAGAAGCATAGGTATAGGTATAAAAAAAGCAAGAATATTGCTACAAATTGAAAGCGATATTAGTAAATTTACAAAAATAAATCAGCAGTAAATAAGGTAATCAATGGTGTATATGTACTCTTGGAAAGTGTTTCATGATTCAACCACAATATTGTAACCAGGCAATGCGCTAAGTAATTGCTTGCCGTAAAACTTAGTCGTGAGACGATTGTCAAAAATTGTAATTTTCCCTGTGTCAGTTTCGGTTCGTATTAGTCGTCCACAAGCCTGAATGAGTCGAAGTGATGCGTCAGGTAGTGAAATTTCCATAAATGGATTGCGATTTTGAGATTGTAAGTAATCCTGTGTGGTTTTTTCAATGGGTGAGGTTGGTACGCTAAATCGTAACTTTACAATGATTACATGAGTAAGGTTATCTCCTTTAAGATCAACACCTTCAGCAAAGCTATCTAAGCCAAAAATCACACTACCTTTATTTTGTTTGCGTAAGTTAGTGTGTTTTTTTAGTATGAGTTTTTTAGAAAATTCTCCTTGTACTAGTAAAACGCAGTCTAGTTTTTTTTCAACTAAGTCAGCTACCATCTGCATTTGCTTGTTAGAGGCGAATAATACCAATGAACCTTCATTGGTATTGATACGTTCTAAAAGTTGAGAGGCGACCTCTTGAGTGTGTTCGTACACTTGAGTTGGGTTGTTTTTAAAATTAGCCACAATGAAATCTATCCCATCAAGATTAAAAGGCGAGGGTAGTCGCAAATATTGATTTTTATTCTTTACAAGGCCTACTTGCCGATTAAGTCGTGCAAAACTCCCTAGTGATGAAAGTGTGGCTGAAGTTAGTACTGCGCCAGAAACCTTAGACCAAATAAGTTGGTCTAAATTATTAGAAATATCGATTTGGGCGCTATTGATAGAATAGTTAGTTTTTTTATTGGCTAAGATGGTTTTTTCAATCCAACGTGAATGGGGTGGAGTGTTAATTTCATCAGTTTGTAACAAGGAAGAAAACAACAGTAGAATGGAGGATAGGTGTTGCTCACATTCTCCTAAGGCATTATTGAGCGGATCGGAAATGGTTTTATCAACTATTTTTATTTTAAGGTAATCTGACCAAGATTCTTTTAATGCATCAAATTGTGTATGAATAGTGTTAATTGTTGTGCGCAAGTTTTGGCAAATGAGTTGAATTGACTCATCGACATTGCCTTGATCAAATAGATGAATTTCCTCGTCAAAATCAAGATTTTTAAATAGTGACACTAAATCAGTTAAATAATCATCAACTTGTTTAATGCTATTTTCAGGTGGATCTTGCTTGGTGATTTTGCATACTTGTTCACTTACGCCTTGAGTTTGTCGTATACTGGTTTTTATAAACTCAGTGCTAGTGCTAAGCGAAAAGTGTGATAGTGCTTTTTGGCTTAAGTGGTGCGCTTCATCAAAAATATAAATAGACTCCTCTACATCGGGTAACACAGTATTGCCTGTACTAAGATCTGCCAATATTAGATCGTGATTAGCAACAATAACATCAGCTTTGGTGATTTGTTTTCTGGCTTTAAAGAATGCACAATCATTATAAAATTCGCAATTTTTAGCAGTACAAGTAAAGCGATTACAGGCAATTTTTGGCCATAAAGAATGATCAGGAGTTTGATCTAGGTCGTCAATTTCACCGTTCCATTTTTTGTTTGAATAATCTTCTAATATTTCTCCAAGTTGGTCAAGCTGATATTGTCCAGGTGGTGCATCCCATAATAAGGCGTTATCAAATAGTTCATTTTCACTAGCACTGTCTTCAACTAAATTAATTAAATTACGCACACAGACATAGCGTGAACGACCTTTAACTAAAGCGTATTCAAAATCAACCTTGCAGTATTTTTGTGCTTGTGGAATGTCTTTATTCAGTAGCTGTTCTTGCAGAGCAACATTAGCACTTGAGATAATTAGCTTTTTTTTATGTGCTTTAGAAATAGGAATAGCACTTAATAGGTAAGCCATGGTTTTTCCTGTTCCAGTTGGTGCCTCAACACACAAAATAGGGTTAGTATCCGGATATTCTTTTGTTAAAGTTTTGGATATTTCAGCAATCATTTTATTTTGCGCAGGGCGAATAACAAAATCAGGCATGGTATTTTTAGCTGCTTCGAATGATTGACGAATCTGAGTTTTTAGCTCGTTTGAGAGCATAAAATTAGGATTTTCGCTGTAATGAAAGATCGCACAATAAGCTTAGTGCATCCTTATAGTCAGATTGTTCTAAATTATTTAATGATTTCTTGGCTAAATCAGCCGATTCTTGTGCCTTTTGGCGTGTATATTCAAAGGCATTAACACTGTTTAGAATCTTGATTATTTGATCAATTTTGCTATTGTCAGCATTATTAATAGCATTTTTTAATAACTTGTGTTCTTCACCTAAGGTTCTTGAGAGGGCGCAAATCATAGGCAGTGTGGTTTTTCCCTCAGCGAGATCGTCTCCAACTTCTTTGCCCATGGTCTCAGTATCTGATTCGTAGTCAAGTACATCGTCGATAATTTGAAAAGCATTACCTAAATGTAGACCGTAGTCTTTTAGGGCTAATTCTTGTTTTTCATCGGTATTGGATAAAATAGCTCCTATTTGCGTTGCCGCTTGGAAAAGACAAGCAGTTTTTCTTTCAATGACACTAAAGTACTCTTGTTCTGATAATTCAGAATTTTGACAATTAAGTAGTTGTAAAACTTCGCCTTCAGCAATACTGTTAGTGGTTTTTGATAGTATTTGCATAATGCGCATTGAATCTGTTTCTACCATCATTTCAAATGCACGTGAATAGAGGAAATCTCCCACTAGTACACTAGGTGCATTACCCCAGACCTCATTAGCTGTGTCTTTACCGCGACGCGTAGAAGATTCGTCAACGATATCATCGTGCAGTAGAGTGGCTGTATGAATAAGCTCAATAACAACAGCCATTAAGTGATGATGGCTACCATCATAACCTGTTGCTCTTGCACAAAGTAAAAGTAATAATGGACGCAGTCGCTTACCACCAGCGTTAATGATATAACCACTCATTTGATTAATGAGTGCAACATTAGAGCTTAAACGCTCAATGAGAACATCATCAGTTTTCTTTAAATCTGATTTTAGAAGCGATTGAATGTCTTCAAAATTTTGCATAGCAACTATTTTAAACCATTAGCCAGTAAATATACTTCTTTAGAGCGTGCTCTAGATGCTTTTGGTTTGCGTATGGTGACTTTAACAAATGCTTCACGGCAGGATTTTACAAAGCTATCGAAGCCATCACCTTGGAAAACTTTAATAAAAAAGTATCCTTTGGGTGTGAGATTTTTAACAGCCATATCAAGTGCTAATTCGCATAGGTACATTGATTTTGGAATGTCAACTGAGAGCTGTCCGCTCATATTAGGCGCCATGTCTGAGAGTACAACATCCATTTTATGACCTTGGGTTAATTGTAGTAATTCTTCATAAACCGAGTCCTCGGTAAAATCACCACACAAGAAATCCACCCCATCAATCGGCTCGATATCAAGAATATCGCTAGCGATAACTTGACCTGATTGGCCTACCATTTTAACAGCGACTTGACTCCAGCCACCAGGCGCAGCCCCCAAATCAAGTACGCGTGAACCTGGCTTGATAAATTTGTCCTTATCATTGACTTCAATCAGCTTGTAAACCGCACGAGATCTAAATCCATCTTTTTGGGATTTTTTTACATATTCGTCACTTAGGTGTTCACTCATCCAGCGAGCAGAGCTGCCTTTTTTACCCATGAATTGTTATATCAATAATTTCTAATATTGAGTGGTATTTTACGGGATAATAGTGCCTTTTTCGCATTCACTTATTCGTATGAATACCAAACTTAGAAATATCGCTATTATTGCGCACGTTGACCACGGAAAAACCACACTGGTTGACAAGTTGCTCGAGCAATCTCAAACTTTTGATGATCGTTTTGAATCAACTGATCGTATGATGGACTCTAATGATTTAGAAAAAGAGCGCGGTATTACCATTAGCTCAAAAAATACTGCTATTAAGTGGAATGATTATCATATTAATATTGTTGATACGCCGGGACACGCCGACTTTGGTGGCGAGGTTGAACGCGTACTTTCTATGGTGGATTCAGTGTTGTTACTGGTAGACGCTCAAGAAGGGCCAATGCCACAAACGCGTTTTGTTACCAAGAAAGCCTTTGACCAAGGATTAAACCCTATTGTTGTGATTAACAAAATTGATAAAGATGCCGCACGCCCTGACTGGGTAATTGACCAAGTATTTGATTTGTTTGATCAGCTGGGTGCGACTGATGAACAGTTGGATTTTCCAGTTATTTATGCGTCAAGTATTAATGGCTATGCTTCATTAGAAGATGATGTGCGCTCAGGCGATATGCTACCAATGTTTGAGACGATTGTTGAAAAAGTTGCTGCACCTGAGGTTGATATCCAAGCACCATTGCAAATGCAAATAACCGCACTGGACTATTCTTCATTTGTGGGTGCAATTGGCATTGGCCGTATCACGCGTGGCACGATCAAGAAAAATCAGCAAGTGGTAGTTGTTGGTGCTGATGGTGTCGAGCGAAAAGCAAAAATTGCTGATTTAATGGGCTTTATGGGTTTAGAAAAGATTTCAACCAACAGTGCTGAGGCAGGGGATATTGTTTGTGTGACGGGTATTGAAGGTATTTCAATTTCTGATACTTTGTGTGATCCTGATACGATTGAGGCTTTGCCACCATTGTCCGTAGATGAGCCAACAGTATCGATGGCATTCCGTGTGAATGATTCGCCATTTGCAGGGCAAGATGGCAAATACATTACTTCAAGAAATATTCGTGATCGACTTGATAAAGAGCTAATTTACAACGTGGCACTACGTGTTGCTAATACGGACGATCCGTCAGAATTTATTGTTTCAGGTCGTGGAGAGTTGCACCTGTCAGTGCTGATTGAAACTATGCGTCGTGAAGGTTTTGAAGTGGCCGTTGGTCGTCCTCAAGTGATTTTAAAAGAGATTGATGGTGTGGTTTGTGAGCCATTTGAAGATTTGAGTGTCGATGTTGAAGCACAACATCAAGGCACAATCATGGAAAAATTGGGTGAACGTAAGGCTGAACTAACCAATATGACACCTGATGGTAATGGCCGTGTAAAACTTGATTTTAATATCCCTGCACGTGGTTTAATCGGTTTTAGAACTGAGTTTTTAACCGCAACTACAGGTACAGGACTAATGAATTCTACTTTTGATGCTTACAAACCTCAAAAACCAGGTGAGATTGGTCAACGCAATAACGGCTCTTTAATTTCAATGAATCAAGGCCAAGCCGTGGCATACGCTATCTTTAATCTTCAAAAATCAGGTAAGTTTTTCGTTGAGCATAATACGGATGTTTACGAAGGTATGGTAGTGGGTATTCATACGCGTGATAAAGATTTGGTTGTGAATGTGATGAAAGGTAAACAGCTAACTAATGTTCGTGCCTCTGGTACAGATGAAGCGGTGGTATTAACACCAGCGATAAAGCTAGACTTAGAGCAGGCTTTAGAGTTTATTGATGACGATGAATTGGTAGAGGTAACCCCAAATAATATTCGTATTCGTAAACGACTATTGAGCGAGACTGAGCGTAAAAGAACACGTAATAAAAAGTCTGACTAGACAACAAAACACGTCACTATTGGTATACTAGTCCATCATGGATAGTATTCTCAATTTTTTTGTTAAACAAAAAAAACTAGCTCTAGTCTTTACTGTGAGTATTATTGCACTTGGTTTATTAACACTTAGTGGTATTCAGAGAGATCAGTTTCCAAATGTTGATTTTGAGGTAATGACCGTTGTAACTAGTTACCCTGGCGCCTCCCCTGAAGACGTTGAGCAAAACCTAACCAATCCTATTGAAGATGAATTAAGCAATATATCAGGTATCGATAAGTTTACCTCTGTTTCTCGAGAAGGTTCTTCAAATATCGTTGTAACACTTTCTCAAGATGTAAGCGATATGGATGCTTTAAAGCAAGATATTCGAAATGCAGTTAACCGTATTAAATCATTACCTGAGCAAGTTGTTGATCTGCCTAGTGTTCGTGACAGAAAAACCTCAAGAAAAAGCATTATTAAAATTAGTATAGGCTCTGAGGTTTTATCTTACTCCGAACTAAGAGAAATTACTGACTCTATTGCTGATTCTATCGAACTACTTGATGGCGTCTCTGAAGTGGTTAAAGATGGTTACTTAGACAAAGAAATACAAATCAGAATAAATCCTGAGAAATTATATCTTCACGAGATTTCTCTGCCACAAGTAATGGACGCAATTGGTAAGCGTAACAAGCGCTATACCGTTGGAAGTAATCACAGTGAAATAAGCGAGAAAACCATTGTTGTTTTAGCAAAATTTGACGAGGCTCAACAAGTTGGCGATGTTATTATTAAATCAACATTCGATGGTCCTGTTGTGCGCCTTAAAGACATTGCGCTCATTAGTAGTGGTAATGTTGAAGAAAAATCAATTGTTCGTGTTAATGGTAAAAAAGGCTTTATTTTACGTGTACGTAAACAAGAGCAGGCTGATGTTATTACCACGGTTGATTTGGTCAAAGAGGAGATGATTAAACTTAATAATAAGTATGACAATCAACTGCATTTCTTTTATTCATCTGATTTATCAAAATATGTTCGCAACCGTTTAAAAATTGTCACTAACAATGGCATGATGGGTTTGGTATTAGTGCTTATTGTATTAGGCGCCTTTTTATCATTTAAAACAGCATTTTGGGTATCGGTTAGTTTGCCAGTTAGTTTGTTGGGTACTGTGGCATTACTTGGTGCCACAGGAGAAACCATCAATCTTGTATCGCTTGCAGCAATGATTTTGGTGTTAGGTATTGTGGTTGATGATTCTATTATTGTGGCTGAGAGCATTCATCATTACAAACAATTAGGGGAGGATCGGTATAAGTCTGCTATACATGGTTTTAAGCGTGTAATTATGCCGGTAATAACCACTATTCTTACAACTATTTTGGCGTTTTCATCTATGTTTTTGATGGAAGGTACAATGGGTAAATTTATCTACATAATTCCGATGGTTGTTATATTTGCTCTAACACTTTCATTTTTGGAAGTTTCTTTAGCATTGCCAGCGCACTTAGCCTCTTCACATGAAAAAGGAAAAGTTAGAACTTGGTTTAATCGTGTGGAGCAGTGGTTCGAAGGTTTTTTAACAATTATGCTTAAATGGCGATATGTTGTAGTAATGGTATTTACCCTCATATTGGTGTTCTCACTTTATTTTGCAAAAACCCAAATGAAATTTGTACTCTTTCCAGCAGTAGGTGTTGATACTATTAGTGCTAGGTTAGAAATGGGTGTTGGTAGTTCGCTCAATAATACTGAGTTAGTTGCCAAAAGCGTAGAGGCGCTGATAACCGATGTAGTAGGGGATGATCTTGAATCAATTACTACAGATGTTGGCAAGTACTTTACTCATAAAGCAAAGTTTACTATTGAACTGCGCCCATCAAGTGAGAGAAGTCAAACCTCTAAGGCATTATTAAAACAACTTAAAGCAAGGTCTGATGAAGTTGATGCAGCTAAAAAGTTAAAGTTTTCTATACATCGTCCAGGTCCTCCTCAAGGTGAGGATGTTGAAATCAACCTGGTGGGTAGTGATAATATCCAAAGAAAAGCAGCTGCTGATAAATTAGAACAAATACTCTTATCTATTGATGGACTTGATAATATTAACAGAGATGATGAGACAGGAAAAGCTCGTATAGAGGTCGTGCTTGATTTTGAAAAAATGTCCAGATTAGAAGTGGATTTTTCAACCGTTAATCAATATTTAAAAACTGCATTTACAGGTGTTGATGTGACAGATATCCGTGATGGACAAAATGACGTTAATTTTAGAGTTTATCTTGGAGATGACGAGCAATCAGAAGTTTTTATTGAGTCTTTAAAAGTTAATAATCGTAAAGGTCATTTGATACCTATTTCACAATTTTCAACCATTAGGGAAATTTTAGGTGAACCAGACTTTAATCATTTTAACGGGCAACGATCTTCCATGCTAAGTGCTAGTGTTGATGATGAAATTACAACCACTACTTCTGCAATGACTAAAGCATTAAAACAACTTGATTTGGAAAATAACTTTCCCAAGATTAGAGTAATTGGAGAGGGTGGCGCTAAAGAAACAATGAAGTCAATGGACAGCTTTAAAAAAGCTTTTGTTATGGCTATTTTTGGTATTTTCTTACTTTTGATTTTATTGTTTAATTCATATTCACAACCTGCACTTGTTTTAAGCGCCATTCCTTTTTCAGTAATCGGCGTGATTTGGGCATTTTTCTTGCATGGTGAAACACTAAGTTTTTTTGCAATTTTAGGCACTCTAGCCTTAGTCGGCGTGATCGTGAATGATTCTCTAGTGTTAGTTTCTCATCTTAATTATCTAAAAGAAAAAACACTTGATAGCATAACTTCATCACACGATTTTATTATTCAAGGTACTAAAGATCGACTAAGGGCTGTTGTTCTTACCACACTAACTACGTTGGCCGGAGTTATACCATTGGCTTATGGTATTGGTGGTACAGATTATATCCTGCAGCCAATGGCACTATCCCTTGGGTATGGGCTACTTTTTGGCACAGTAATGACTTTATTATTATTGCCGTGCCTATACTTAATGAACTATGAATTCGTACATTGGATTAAACGCTTTACAAGCAAATCTTAAGGTTTTAGTCTAACATTTGTTGGTGGTAAGCATACTTTATCGCTACAAGCCTGCAGTGATAGTGACAAGTTTGGCGTTGTATAGTTTTCTGAGTGTTGTGATAGATTAATTATAATTTTAACTTTATCTTTATAAATTGAAATTTTATCTTTTGAGAACCTTAATTTAGCTATCTCACCTATTGGGTAAGTAGATGTGTCAATTGACCAATGTTCCTTATCTAGGTTTTTTACTTCAGTAGCAATTAGTGAATCTTGTATAGGCTGATTGGAATTAATATGCCAAAGCGGATCTAAATCCAGATTAATGAGTATTTGATTATTTGCCATTTTTTTTGATTGAATGCGGATACGGCCATCATAGGCATATTGAATATTTGATTCTTCACCATATTTAAACTTGTTAAACCCTAAAATAAAAGAACTATGACTATATGGATCTTGATTAATTTGTGCTGAAAAAGCGCTTAATAGTTGTTGTGCTTGTTTGGCGTAGTCTGTTTCAATTGTTCTGTTGTTTAGTTTAATCAGTACGTTATATGCTACGCCATTGGCAGAAGGAATCGCCCCGTCATAAGATTCTTTGTAGCGAGCGTTTAAGTATTTATTCTCAGTAGTCATATTAAAGCCTGATTGTTCTTCATCCCAAAATTTTTGCCTCATCTGCTTAACGAGTTGAATTGTTCTGTTAAGCCAGATTTGATCTTTAGTGTGGTCAAATACTGACAAATAGGCATTCGCTAAATAAGCATAATCTTCAAATAATGCCAAGGTTTGTAACTTATTATCAATAGATACTCTATAAAGTTCATTATCCTTATTAAAGGATTGTAAAAATTTCGCAAGTGATAAGCCGGCATGTGTGTATTTAGGCTCATTAAAAGCCTCTCCTGCTTCAAGTAGGCTAGGAATCATTAAAGCATTCCAAGAGAGTAAAATCTTATTATCAGTCAGTGGAGCTTCTCTTTTAATTCTTACCTTATAAAGCTTTTTAATTAATTGATCAATTTTTTTATAATCATGTTCATCAATGTTATTTTCATTGTTAAATCGAATAACATGATCACCCTCGAAGTCGCTATATGATGATAAATCGAAGTATTGGTTGAATTGCCTAAACTCATCTTGATTTAAAATATCTCTTAATTCTTTAATTGACCAAATAAAAAAAGTACCTTCTTCTCCTTGTGAATCTGCATCAGTCGCTGAAAACAATCCACCATTAACATCTTGCATTTCTGTTAAAACGTAATCCAGCGTTTGTTTGGCAATTCGTTTATAGAGCGATTTTTGTGTAAGCTGGTAGGCTCTAGTGTAGATCAAAGAAAGCTGAGCCTGATTGTAAAGCATTTTTTCAAAGTGAGGTATTAACCAAGCATTGTCAGTTGAATAACGATGAAATCCACTACCGACAACATCATAAAATCCACCACTTGCCATGGCATCTAGTGTGGTGGTAATAGCGCTTAGCTGCTCACTATTGGCATTGCGTTTTTGCTCATCAATAAGTAGTAACAGCATTGATTCATGTGGGAATTTTGGTGCTTGTCCAAAACCACCCTCAATGTCATCGAAATTAGCCAGCATTGCCTGAATAGATTTTGAAACAATTGCTTGGTCAATATTGCTTGCGGCTATTGTTTTAGTTGTATTTAAGGCTTTGTCAATATCATTAGCTTGATTAACAACCTTTTCACTTTCGTTTTTCCAAAGGGTTTTAACTTGTGAAAGTATTTCCAATAGTTGAGATTTTGGGAAATAAGTTCCTGCAAAAAATGCCTTTCCATTTGGTAATATAATGGCATTGAGCGGCCATCCTCCTGAGCCGTTAATTAGCTGAGATACATTCATATAGGTTGCATCTATATCTGGTCGAATTTCACGATCAACCTTAATAGCAACAAAATGCTTGTTGAGAAAATCTGCTACTTGTATATCGTCAAAACTTTCTTCCTCCATAACGTGGCACCAGTGGCAAGTGGCATAACCAATAGAGATAAAAATAAGTTTATTTTCGAGTTTTGCTTTGTTGAAAGCCTCATCTGAAAAACTATACCAATTAACAGGGTTATGTGCATGTTGTAGTAAATAGGGTGATGACTCTAAGATTAAATGATTGACAAATTTTGCACGACCTTTATTATCAATATGCTGTGTTCTAGGGGTGTAATCAATGCCTTTATTGTTATAAGCTTGTTCTAACTCACTCATAGGGTGTGCCCATAATATTAGCGGTAAAAAAATTAAAGATATAAATATTCTAAACATGCTTTGATTATAGCAATCTTATAGTTTATAGGTGATTTCAATAATTTCTAAAATTTTTACCCACAATGTAGATAAAGCTTATGTTTCGCTTTTTGAGATTGTTTTTTATGCAGAAAATCCTATTTTTATGATAAAAATAGGATTTTTAATATTATTTGTAGTGAATAAACCTTGAAAACCGGTTGCTGTAGGAGGTTTTTAGATTTTTAAAGGCGTATTTTGATTGTTTGTAAAATTTTTCTACTTATTTTGTAGAGCGGTACGAATGAGATCTTCAGTTGAAAGCGAGTCATCATTAATCGCACTTAGCATTTTATCGGCTTCTTTAACTTTAAATCCAAGTGCTTGCAAAGCAGCCGAGGCTTTAGTGGTATTCGGGTTATTGCTACTTGCAGTAACAACCTGATTATTTGAACCATATAACTCTAACTTTTCTAAGCGATCTTTAAGCTCTACAATGAGTTTTTGTGCAGTCTTTTTACCAATACCTGGGGTTTTAGCAAGTAGTGCGTCATCTTCTGTTGCAACTGCGTTCATTAGTGAGGCAACATTAAGATGAGAGAGAATCGCAAGTGCCACTTTAGGGCCAATACCATTCACACGAATAAGTTCACGAAATAAGGTTTTTTCGTCTTTAGAAATAAAACCATACAAAGTATGTGCATCTTCCTTAACGTGAAAATGTGTATGTAGCGCTAAGTCAGCGTTATTACCTATTTCATAAAAGGTAGACATTGGACATAGGATTTCATAACCAATACCACCCACTTCTAGTAGAAGCTTGGGTGGGTTTTTTTCTAGAATTTTTCCTGTGAGTCTGCCAATCATTACTTAATGATTATAGCCAAGAATAGGTCTTGAAGTAGTCCTTCTCAAAAGCTTTGATATCATCCGCGTATTGCAATGTCAGTCCAATATCATCTAAACCATTTATAAGGCGGCGTTTACGCTCAGCATCTACTTCAAAGGTATAAGTTTTGTTATTGGCATGAATGGTTTGTGTCTCAAGGTTGATGGTGATTTCGTCTTTAAAATCAAATAATTCATCCATTATATTGTTGTCTTGCACAATGGGAAGAATGCCGTTTTTAAAACAATTGTTATAAAAAATATCAGCAAAACTTGGTGCGATAATTACTCTAAATCCGTAGTCTTCTAGTGCCCATGGCGCATGTTCACGCGAAGATCCACAGCCAAAGTTCTCACGAGCCAGTAGTATTTGCGCGCCTTGATGCTCAGGCTTGTTTAAAACAAAGTCCATATTAAGTGGACGTTTGGAATTATCCATACCGACTTCGCCATGATTTAAATAGCGCCATTCATCAAATAAATTTGGGCCAAAGCCAGAGCGTTTAATTGATTTTAAAAATTGCTTAGGGATGATAGCGTCAGTATCAACGTTAGCGCGATCAAGTGGTGCAGCAATAGAAGTGAGTTGGGTAAATTTATCCATTATTCCACCTCCGAGAAATGACCAGCAATTGCACTTGCTGCTGCAATAGCGGGGCTAACCAAATGAGTAAATGAGCCTTGCCCTTGGCGGCCTTCAAAGTTGCGGTTAGAAGTAGATGCACAACGCTCACCAACTTCGAGTTTGTCGGCATTCATAGCAAGGCACATTGAGCAGCCAGCTTCGCGCCACTCAAAGCCTGCATCGGTAAATATTTTGTCTAAACCTTCGTCTTCTGCTTGTTTTTTAATCAAGCCTGAGCCTGGTACTACTAAGGCGAGTTTAATATTTTTAGCAATGTGTTTTCCTTTGGCAACTTTTGCTGCAACGCGCAGATCTTCAATGCGAGAATTGGTACACGAGCCAATAAAGACTTTATCAATATCAACGGTATTAATAGGTGTATTGGCTTTTAAGTGAATGTAGTTAAGTGCGTTTTTAATACTCTCTGCTTTGACTGGATTACTTTCTTTACTAGGGTCTGGTGTTAGTCCATTAATACTCACAACCATTTCAGGTGAAGTACCCCAAGTAACTTGTGGCTGAATAGCTTTAGCATCAATATGAATCACCTGATCAAAATGAGCATCTTCGTCAGAATGTAGTGTTTGCCAATAAGCAACAGCATTATCCCAATCTTTACCTGTTGGTGCCATCGGTCGGCCTTTTACATAATCAATGGTTTTTTCATCAACGGCTATCATACCGACACGTGCACCAGCCTCAATTGCCATATTACATAGTGTCATTCTGCCTTCAATAGATAAATTTTGAATACTGTTACCTGCAAACTCAATCGCATAACCAGTACCACCTGCGGTGCCGATTTGGCCAATAATATAAAGCGCAATATCTTTGGCACTAACGTTTTGATTTAACGCACCTGTTACTTCAATTTTCATATTTTTAGACTTGGCTTGCCATAAGCAACCTGTGGCTAACACATGTTCTACTTCAGAGGTGCCAATACCAAAAGCAAGCGCCCCAAGTGCACCGTGAGTTGAGGTGTGCGAGTCACCACAAACAATACTCATGCCAGGCAGGGTAGCGCCTTGTTCAGGGCCAACCACGTGAACAATGCCTTGACGAATATCATTCATGGTGATTTCGTTAATGCTAAATTCTTCACAGTTTTTATCCAATGTTTGAATTTGTAATTTAGAAACCGGATCTTTAATACTATCAACACCACTTGAGCGCTGCGTGGTTGGCACATTATGATCTGGCACGGCTAGATTGGCATCTAACCGCCAAGGTTTTCTGCCCGCTATTTCTAAGCCCTCAAAAGCTTGAGGGGAAGTGACTTCGTGAATCAGTTGGCGGTCAATATAAATAAGTGAAGTTGTTGCTTCTTCGCGTACTACATGTGCACTCATTAATTTATCGTAAAGTGTTTGTGCCATTAATCGCTATTCCTGCTGATAAAATAAGCTATTTTACATTCTCTATAACCTTGATATGTGTGGGATTTGTGGCCAGTTAAGATTTGATAATCAAGAAGTATCCTCCAATGCCTTATCAGGCATGATGGATAAAATTGCACGTCGCGGACCAGATGATAAAGGCACTTGGGTTAATCAAGCTATTGGTTTTGGACACAGGCGTTTGTCAATTATTGATTTATCCAACCATGCGCATCAGCCTATGCAAGATAACGAGCTTGATTTGGTTTTGGTATTTAATGGTACGATTTACAATTATCAATCCCTGCGTCAAGATTTAATTAAACAAGGCTATACGTTTTTTTCACACTCAGATACTGAGGTGATTATTAAAACGTATCACTTTTGGGGTGAGGATTGCGTTACCCGCCTAGACGGTATGTTTGCTTTTTGTATTTGGAATCAAAAAACCAATCAGTTATTTGTTGCGCGTGATCGTATGGGTATTAAGCCTTTGTATTTTAATTTGACTGATCAAGCCTTTAGTTTCGCCTCTAATACACAAGCGTTATTAACACTTAATGTAGATACTGATATTAATTCAGTAGCCTTGCAACAGCAGTTGTCTTTACACGGGGTAGTGCCTGCGCCCAATACGATTTTAAACGGGGTTAATAAGATTAAACCCGCCACTACTTTAACCATTAATACCGATGGAAAAATAGTAGAAAACACCTATTGGCAACCGAGTGCGAAGCGTCTTGACTTAAGTAACTCAGAATACATTGAACGTACGCATGAGTTATTAACCCAAGCAGTCACTAAAAGAATGAATGCTTCAGATGTACCAATTGGTGTGCTATTATCAGGCGGTCTTGACTCTTCATTGTTGGTAGGTTTATTGGATGAGGCTGGTCACCAAGACATACGTACTTTTTCTATTGGCTTTGAGGATATTGATGATGAGGCGGGTTCTGAGTTTGAATATTCTGATCAAATTGTTAAGCAGTTCAACACCACACACGAAAAATATGTGGTGTCTAATACTCAAGTATTGCCGCGTTTAGGTGAGGCGATTGCCAATATGGCTGAGCCAATGGTAGGACAAGACGCTGTGGCTTTTTATTTACTCTCTGAGCAAGTATCTAAACACATTAAAGTTGTATTATCAGGTCAAGGTGCTGATGAAGCCTTTGCTGGTTATTTTTGGTATCCATGCATGCAAGCTGAATCAGGTAGTGAGGTTGAGCGTTTTGCTCAGCATTATGTCGATCGTCCGTATGAAGAATACTTACAAACTGTCAATCGAAAATACCATGATGGTAATCATACTGAGACTTGGTTAAATAAAGAGTTTGCTAAAGCCAATGCAGGAGAGTTTATGGACAAGGTTTTTCGCACCGATATTACTCGACTCATTGTTGACGACCCAGTTAAACGTGTGGATAACATGACTATGGCTTGGGGTTTAGAAGCTCGAGTACCTTTTATGGATTATCAATTAGTAGAGCATGCGCTGAGTATTCCACCGAGTTTAAAGATGAGCGAAGAGGGCAAACATCCACTCAAACAAATTTCTCGTGGGTTATTACCAAATAGCGTGATTGATCGAAAGAAGGGTTATTTTCCAATGCCAGCACTCAAATATGTGCGTGGTGAATTTTTAGACTTTATGCGTGATATCTTAAATTCAAGTCAGTGTATTAATCGTGGTGTTTATAATCAAACTTTTGTACAAAAGGTAATTAATCAGCCTGAACAATATATGACAGCACTGAATGGATCACGACTTTGGCATTTGGCGCTACTCGAGTACTGGTTACAAATTAATATTGATGGATAAAATTATTATTTACACTGATGGTGGATGTCGAGGCAACCCTGGTGTGGGCGGCTGGGGCGTGTGGCTTCGTTATGGTGATCATGATAAAAAGCTCAAAGGCGCTGAAAAAGGAACAACCAACAATCAAATGGAGTTGATGGCTGCCATTAAAGCACTAGAGGCAATTAAATCTAGCAATATTGCGATTGATTTGTATACTGATTCTAAATATGTCATGCACGGTATTAATGAGTGGATTGTGGGCTGGAAAGCCAAAGGATGGAAAACAGCGAATAAAAAACCCGTTAAGAATGTGGCACTTTGGAAACGTTTAGATGCACTGAATGAACAACATAATGTTGATTGGTACTGGGTTAAAGGACATAGTGGCGATATAGGTAATGATATGGCAGATGAATTGGCCAACCAAGCAATGGATGAATTAAGTTAATAACATAAGTTAACTATTATTAGAATATTATAATATTTAAATAGTTTAAGAAAAACTTGAAATTGTCTGTATAAATGGTATAAAGAAGTTTTTGACTAATATAAATAAGGAGAGGAGTGGTGAAAAAATTAGCAGTTTTATTTGGATTTTTATTAAGTTTTAATGTTTTTGCAACACCAGAAGATGGTGTTAAGCCTTTGGGCGCTAACCCGACAGAAGCGCAGAAACAAGCTATTCGCGATGGTGCACAAAATGCTTGTAGCGAAAAAGAAGAAGACGAAAAAGAAGAATGTGTAATGGATTATTTTGCTAATCACAATTTGGAAGAAGAGCCAAGCTGCGATTAATAACAAGAATTTTTAGCTTTCGCTCACTTGGGGGGGCTATAAATAAAAAACTCAATGATGAGTTATTTTTTTATATATAAAAGAGGAGAGAAGTATGAAACTTCAAACATTAGTAGTATCAACTGCAGTAGCTGCAGTATTAACATCTTCAGCAGCATTTGCTGGTGAAAAAGTAACAGGTAAAGCGGTAGGCATCGTTAAAGGTGTTATGGAAGTTGCGGGTATTTCACGTAACCAAGATAACAAAGCAACAATCGATCCAGCATTTGCAAAGACTTCACGTCCTTGTCCACCATTTTGTATTCAACCAACTGAGCCATTTGCGCCAGCTGCTGTTGAAACAGTAACCGAATTAGACGTAATCCATGCTGCACGTGATGCTGCAAATGGTGACACTTCAGTATTAGTGGTTGATGCGCGTACTCCGGGTTGGGTTAAGAAAGGTACCATTCCTCACGCAATCAACGTTCCATTTACTAAGCTTAACTCTAAGGCATTAGCTAAAGATCCTATGGCTGTAGTGGATATCTTAACAGGTACTTTCGGTGTTAAAGATCTTGACGGCGTACTAGATTACAATAACGCTAAGACTTTATACTTGTTCTGTAATGGTTCATGGTGTGGTCAATCTCCAGCGTCAATTAGAGCGCTACTTACTATGGGTTACCCTGAGAACAAGATTAAGTACTACCGTGGTGGTATGAATGCTTGGAAATCTTTAGGTTTAACAACTAAGTAATTGATTTGAAAAGGCGCTTATTAAGTTAAGCGTCTTTTTATTATAGGAGATTATTATGAAAACTAAATTATTTGCACTAGCAGTTGCTTCGACATTTGCCCTAGGTGTGAGTGCAGCAGACTTCTTGCCTGCAAGCCACAACTGGAACAATGGATCTTCAGCGGCTCCAGCTAAAAAAGCTAGCAAGCCGGTTGGCATTGTTAAAGGTGTTTTAGAGATTGCGGGTATTTCTCGTAATGCTGATAATGGCAATACGGTAGATCCAGCATTTGCAAAGACTTCACGTCCTTGTCCACCATTTTGTATTCAACCAACTGAGCCATTTGCGCCAGCTGCTGTTGAAACAGTTACTGAGCTAGATGTAATTCACGCAGCGCGTGATATTGCTGGCGGTGATGCGTCTAAGATGATTATTGATGCGCGTACTCCAGGTTGGGCTAAGAAAGGTATGATTCCTCATGCAGTCAACGTTCCATTTACCAAGCTTAATTCTAAGGCGCTTGCAAAAGACCCTATGGCTGTTGTAGAAATTATGACTGATAAGTTTGGCGTTAAAGATTTAGACGGTGTTCTAGATTACGATGGTGCTAAAACTTTATACCTATACTGTAATGGTTCATGGTGTGGTCAATCGCCAGCGGCGATTAGAGCATTATTAACAATGGGTTACCCACAAAGCAAAATCAAATACTACCGTGGTGGTATGAACGATTGGAAATTGTTGGGTTTAACAGTTAAATAATTGTTAACCGTTAGTTTTAAAAGAGGGGCGTTAATAGCGTCCTTTTTTTTCGTTTTAAATTTAAACGTTTTAGCTGATGATAGAGCTAATACTTGGTATAAGATTGGTTATGACTATTCTCAGCGCGGGCGTAATTCAGATGCTTTTAAGTGGATGCTAAAAGCTGCAGATGCGGGGCATGCAGCCGCTCAAAACAACATTGGTTTGAGTTATTTACATGCACTCGGCACTCCTAAAGACGAAAAGAAGGCTTTTTTTTGGTTTGAAAAATCAGCTAAACAGGGTTTTGCTTATGCTCAAAGTGAGCTAGCCATGCTCTATTATCTAGGCTCTGGGGTAGAGAAAGATACAAAAAAGGCGTATGATTGGTGGTTAAGTGCCGCTAAACAAGAAGATGAATATGCACAGTTTAATTTGGCGTCGTTATTTTTAGAACAATCTGATATTAAACAAGCTTATTATTGGTTTACTAGAGCAGAGAATAATAATCACCCTGATGCCAAAGCGGCATTAGATAAATTGAGAGAGAAATATGTTGAATAAAATATTATTAGTAATAGGTTTGTTGTTTTCACAAGTATCCTTGTCGCTACCTTTTGCTTTGCCAGAATTACCGAAGTTTGGAGATTTTGATCCCAATAGTTTGCGTCAATTTTTTAATGAATTTACTGATGCAAAACCTGATTTTGATAGAGAGTCTCGCATGGTTAGTGAAATTGAAGATGCCGTGATGGATGGCGATGTTGAATATTTACCCTTATCAGAAGGTAAGGAAGTGTTTAGTATTTACATGGAGGGTGATGCTGATGTGCCAAAGGGTGGTGTAATTATCCTGCATTCTAGAGGTTATCATGCTAATTGGGATAATACAGTTAAACCATTACGAGTAGGGCTAGCAGACAAAGGTTGGAGTACGCTTTCAGTGCAGATGCCAGTACTAGGCAAAAATGCAAAATATTATGATTATGTGCCAATTTTCCCTCATGCGCATAAGAGAATTGATGCGGCAATTAATTTCTACTATCAGCGAGGTATTGATAATATTGTTCTTGTTGGCCATGGTTGTGGTGCGCATATGTCAATGAGTTATATTGATAAGCATGGCGATTCTAAAATATCTTCTTATGTAGGTATTGGCATGGGTGCAACGGATTATAAGCAAAAATTAGTCAAACAATTTCCGCTTGATAAAATGTTAACGCCAGTTTTAGATGTATTTGGTGAGAATGATTTTCCGGGTGTGATTAAACTTTCAGAGTCTAGACAAGGTTTAATGGATATTGCTAATAATTCTAAAAGTGCACAAATGGTAATAAAAGGGGCAGATCATTACTATAAAGAAAATGGCAGTGCAGAGGCTTTAACCGATACTATTGATACCTGGTTAAGCACTCTTAAACGATAATAAGCTATAGCGCTTCAAGATAGTTAAGCTCAGTTTGAGAAAAATCAGCTAATTTTCTTGCTTCGATATTAAAAGGTCCCCGTAGTTTATCGCCAATGTGTTTTTTAATGAGTTGGTCAAAAGTTTGCATTGGGTCTAAGCCTCTTTGTTGGCACAGTTGATGAAACCAGTAATTACCAATTTTTACATGAGTGATCTCATCATTAAAAATGATATCTAGAATGTCTGACATTTTTGCAAACTTAGATTGTTTAAAACGTTTTTGAATTTTTGGTGTGGCGTCCAAGCCTTTAGCCTCAAGCACTCTAGGCACTAAAGCCATTCTGGCAAGTACGTCATAATCGGTATCATGTGTCATAGTCCATAAGCCGTTATGCCCGCCAAAATCACCATATTGATAACCAATTTCAGATAGATAATTATTAATCAAGCTAAAGTGTTGAGCTTCCTCAAAAGCAACTTGTATCCAGTCTTGATAAAATTTATCAGGCATTTTTCTAAACCGATAGACAGCGTCTAATGCCAAATTAATTGCATTAAATTCAATATGGCAAATTGCATGAATGGTTTTGATAAGACCTATGTCAGATTGATCACGTTTAGGAACTGATTGAAATCTAACTAAATTTGGCTTATTTGGCCGACCTGGATTTTTGGTTGATTTAATTGGGAATTGAGACTGGAAATTGAGCTGAGAATTTTCTTTTAATTGGTGTAGTTGATTAGTAAGTAAAATTTTCCCACTAATAGATTTATTCATTAACGCGTCATATGATAGTTTAAATACGTTCATACTTTCCAAGTGGGAGTTGATTTAAATGCCACAAACCAATTTTGGTACGGATTAGTCGCAGTGTTGGAAACCCTACATGGGCACTCATGCGCCTAACTTGACGATTTTTACCCTCAGTAATCTTAAGTTCTATCCATGAAGTTGGAATGTGTTTACGAATACGTATTGGAGGGTCTCTGTCCCAAATCCATTTAGGCTCATTAATAATTTTTGCTTTAGCGGGCTTGGTGAGACCATCTTTTAATTTAACACCATTACAAAGTTTATCAATAGCATCATTGGTAATTTCCCCTTCAACTTGGACAATGTAGGTTTTTTCTTTATTAAATTTTGGGTGAGAGATTTGGTGTTGTAGTTTGCCATCATCAGTCAGCACGACCAATCCTTCTGAGTCTTTATCCAGACGACCTGCAGGGTAAATATTTTTAATGTTAATATAATTGGATAAATTATTATCTTCACCACTAAATTGACACAATACTCCATAAGGTTTGTTAAAAATAATAACTGTATTAGCCATAAACTTGTTTTGCGCGTGAAATAAACGCATCTAATTGAGTATTGGCAATTGAAGTAAAAACAGGTGAGATAGCAACATCAATTAACTTTGATGAGAAATTAAACTCTAATTCAAGCTCAACTTTACAGGCATGATCGTTAAGTAGGGTAAAAATCCATGCACCGCTTAAATGCTTAAAAGGGCCATTTTCAAGTTGCATGTCAATGCGTTTATTAAGTGTTAGTGTATTAATAGTAGAAAATGTTTGATTGAACGCTCCTTTATTAATCTTAACTGAGGCAGTAATTTGATTCTCAGTTTGCTTTAAAATAGAAGCGTCTGAGCACCAACTAAGAAATTTTGGATAATCATCAACCTGATTAACTAATTGATACATTTGCTCAGTTGAATAGGGAACAATGGCACTTTTAGAGATATGATGCATGGCTAAAAAATCCAAAAAAATAAGTTCAAATACGATCGCTGTTAATAAAAAAGCACGACATGACTATTTTATCGAACAAACCTTTGAAGCTGGACTATCTTTACAGGGATGGGAAGTAAAAAGCCTGCGCGACAATAAAGTTCAAATCAAAGAAAGCTACGTTATTTTAAAAAATAATGAACTGTTCTTATTTGGTGCACACATCTCAGCACTTAAAAATGCATCGACACATGTCAATATAGATCCTATTCGTACACGTAAATTATTATTGCATCGTTTGGAGATTAATCGAATTAAAGATAAGGTAAACCAAAAGGGAGCCACCGTTGTACCACTTAAACTATATTGGGTTAGAGGCAGGATAAAATTAGAAATTGGTGTTGCTAAAGGTAAAAAATCTCATGATAAGCGTCAAGATATCAAAGCCAAAGATTGGCAAAGGGATAAGCAAAGAGCATTAAAAGAAAGTAATCGATAATCTTTTATATAGGGCTTTTAGAATCGTTTTTTTTTTTTTTTGAAATTGTTGTTTTCCAATAAAAAAAACACTTATAATTGTGAAGGCTAAATGTTGGAGGTTAGCAACAATGACAGTTTCATTCTCTGCCTCCTTAATAGTTAATCTCTAACATCTAGTTTTATAATAATTAATCAACCATAGAGGAGAACAAATGAACAAATCAGAATTAATCGATGCAATCGCATCAGCAGC
>CAZOAA010000003.1:0-17677 GCA_964577715.1 uncultured Candidatus Thioglobus sp.
TATCATCATTAAGTGTCATTGCACTTGTTGGGCAACGAGATGTAATGTTATCAACCACGTAAGCATTACCTTTATCAGCAACCATTGCTTTCCATAAATCTTGGTTAATTTTAATATCGTCTCTCCAGGTACCAATAACTGAGAAGTCGGCACGCTGAATAGAATTCATACAATCGTTACCGCAACCTGAAACCTTGAACTTCATCTTGTAAGGTAGCGCTGGACGATGCATATCATCTAAAAATGCATTAACCAATGTACGTAATGCTGCTTGCTCGTTAGTATTTGACATTTCACAACGCGCTGCACCAACACAACTCATACCAGTACGTACTGCTGGGCCCGCACCACCTAAGTCAAAACCATAGTCGTTATAAGCATTAAAAATAGTTTGTGTTGTTTCTTCAGTAGAGCCTTGCAACATAATATCGCCAGACTGACCATGTAATGCAATCAAACCAGAACCGCCGTTATCAACAAACATATCACACATATCTCTTAATAATTGAGAAGTGTAATGATTACCTGCTGGTGGCTGAACACGTAAAGTATGGAATTCACCTGCTGCAGGGAACTTGTAATCACCTTTATCGTCTTTTAATTCGTTAAAACGAGGAATGATTCCACCACCATAACCAATTACACCAACGGTACCACCTTTCCAGTAACCTTTTTTAGTTACATATGATGTTTCCAATGTGCCTAACACGTCACGCACCATATCGGCACCTGCGTGATCATCAGCTGCTAGTCTCTTAAGGCCAGTTACAAATGAAGGCCATGGACCATTTTCCAACTCATCAAGGTTGGGAGTATTGTATATCTCTTTTGCCATTTTGTCTCTCCAGTATATTTATATAAATCTTCTTGCGTTACTCAAATTAAGAAGATATGAACGGTACAAATTATACCCGAATACAAGAAATTACCCAAATTTTTGGCGATATATTAGTGGTATTTTTGACTATCCCTTAGGGGATATAAAAGACAATAAATTATGATTATTTATGCGTTAAATACTGATCAACTTGCTTAGCAACTCCGCGCCCTTCATTAATAGCCCATACAACTAATGACTGACCACGACGACAATCTCCTGCGGTAAACACACCCTCTTGTGATGTTGTGTATTGGCCATATTCAGCCTTATAATTACCGCGATCATCCAGTTCAATATTAGCATCATCACTTAAATAATGTTCAGGAGATAAAAAACCCATCGATAATAATACCAATTGCGCATCCCAAGTTTTTTCACTGCCTTTAATTTCAATTAGCTTTCCATCTTTAAAGTCAACCTTAACTGTATTAAGGCCACTCACTTGATTATTTTTATCTTTAATAAAAGATTTAGTCATTAGATGATACTGGCGCGGATCCTCGCCAAATACCTGCGCCGCTTCAGCATGACCATAATCTACTCGATAAATTAGTGGCCATAATGGCCAAGGATTATTATCCGCACGCTCAGCTGGCGGCTTACCCATCAACTCAAAATTCACAATTGATTTTGCACCTTGACGTAGCGCTGTACCAATACAGTCTGTGCCTGTATCGCCACCACCAATCACAATCACATCTTTACCTTTGGCAGATAAATTAGAATTATCTGCCTTACCTGTATCTAACAGGTGTTTGGTATTTTTAGCCAAATATTCCATGGCCAAATGCACACCCTGCGCATCACGGTTATCCACTGGCAAATCACGTGGCTTGGTTGCACCTGTGGTGAAGATTAAAGCGTCAAAATCCTTTTGTAAATCAGTACTTGTAACATCTTTACCAACATTCACATTAGTAATAAATTCAACACCGGAATCTTTCAGTAAATTAACTCGACGATCCACCACGTCTTTACCAAGCTTCATATTTGGAATACCATACATCAACAGCCCACCAATACGATCATCACGCTCAAATACAGTAACACTATGGCCAATTTTGTTAAGCTCGTCTGCTGCTGCCAAACCTGCAGGGCCAGATCCTACAATAGCAATCTTTTTGCCAGTACGGTACTCAACCATATTTGGCTCAATCCAGCCCTCATCAAAACCACGATCAATAATTGATTGTTCAATATTTTTAATCGTAACCGCAGGGTTATTCATACCAAGCACGCAGGCACCTTCACAAGGGGCAGGGCAAACTCTGCCAGTAAATTCTGGAAAATTATTAGTCTTATGTAGGCGAATTAAAGCCTCTTGCCATTTATCGTTGTAAACTAGGTCGTTCCATTCTGGAATTAAGTTATCAACCGGACAGCCATTTTCAGATTGACAAAATGGCACACCACAGTCCATGCATCTTGCACCTTGCTCTTGCAAATGATTAAGATCATGCTTACCGGTAAAAATTTCGCCATAATCTTTGATACGAAGATCAACTGGACGATAGTCCTCAGTTTTTCTATCAAATTCTTTAAAGCCGGTTACCTTTCCCATCGCTCTCAAACACTCAAATATAAAGCACATAATTATGCCATATTTAGCCGATATTATTTCTTGTTTATCGAAAAAAATAACGGTATAATACGTCTCTTTTCAAGTTTTAGTAGAGGCATAACCGTGAATTTAATTGATCAAATTGAAAATGAACAACTAAGATCAGATATCCCTGAATTTTCATCAGGCGATACGGTTGTTGTACAAGTTAAAGTACGTGAAGGTAATCGTGAAAGATTACAAGCATTTGAAGGTGTTGTTATTGCCAAGAAAAACCGTGGTTTAGGTTCGGCATTTACTGTTAGAAAAATTTCACACGGTGAAGGTGTAGAAAGAGTATTTCAAACACACTCATCAATGATTGACTCTGTTAAAGTGAAACGCCGTGGTAAGGTTCGTCAAGCAAAACTATACTATCTTCGTGGTCTTACAGGTAAAGCGGCTAGAATTAAAGAAAAATTGGCTAAAAAGTAAGTCTTATATTTTTCCAATAAAAATGCCGGTCAAAACCGGCATTTTTTATGCCATAATTTAAATCGTGAATAACTCAAAATTAATTGATAAATTCCTAGATCATTACTGGCTTTCATCAGGTGCTAGTCAAAATACGCTGTCTGCTTATCGATCAGATCTTAAACTATTTTCCAAATGGTTTAATCAGCCACTAACAAGTGTCAACAATCAAACCATTAAAGATTATTTTGAATATCGTCAATTAAGCTCAATGAGCAGCGCTACTCAATCAAGAATTCTAACTTGCTTGCGCGCTTTCTTTCATTATTTATTAACAACAAACTTAATTAATCAAGACCCAACTATCAAACTCCATCATCCTAAACAAGTTCAAAAGCTACCTATTTTTTTAAACATTGATGAAGTCGATCAACTACTAAGTTCACCTGATCAAAAAACAATTTTTGGTCAGCGTGATCGCGCCATGCTTGAGCTACTTTATTCTTGTGGTCTACGCGTGTCAGAACTAATTAATCTGAGCTATCATAATATCAATCTGAACGAAGAGTACATCCTTATTCACGGCAAAGGCAACAAAGAGCGGGTTTTACCTATGGGTGAAGTGGCAATGGATTATCTGGCGAATTACGAAAAAAATGCGAGGCCTTATTTACTAAAAACTAACCAGACTGACCATTATTTTTTATCTAATCGTGGCACAAATATGTCTCGACAAAACTTCTTTTACATCATTAAAGCTTACGCTAAAAAGGCTAGCATTGACAAACCGCTCTCACCACACACACTACGCCATGCATTTGCCACTCACCTTGTACAACAAGGTGCCGATCTTCGAAGTGTACAGCTGATGCTCGGACATAGTGATATTTCTACCACGCAAATTTATACACACATCCAGAATACTCAGCTTAAATCTCAGCATTCAAAACACCACCCAAGAGGATAGTTGTTTAGCTTTGTCTTTTCCTTTTCTACTTTGTTAACTTCAAAAAAATATTTAATCGCATAGTAATACCTATGCTCAATCATATTTTTATTGTTGCCGTGTAGAAAGTAAAAATACTTGCAAAAATAACGTAAAAAAATTAGGAAATTTTAAGAATGACTACGAATTTACCTAACTTTATTGATTTTTAAGTGTTTTTAATGACTTTTAACTACTAAATATAGACTTTTAGATACTTTTATCAACTATTCTTCGAAAATTTAGGAAATTTTAACTTTCAAACAATTTGTTAATTTTCTCAGTAGTAGGGTTAAGAACCACACCTTTTTCAGTGATTAATCCCGTCACCAATTCCGCTGGAGTAACATCAAAAGCAGGGTTTCTTACGTTAACCCCTTGTGCCGCCCACTGACACTCACGATAACCGGTTACTTCATCAACTGGGCGTTCTTCAATAGGAATATCTTTGCCACTAACAATAGAACGATCAATTGTCGACAAAGGGCAAGCCACATAAAATGGAATATTATGTCTGTTAGCCAATACAGCTACCATATAGGTACCAATTTTATTGGCAACATCGCCATTGCCAGCTACGCGATCGGTGCCAACAACAATAGCATCTATCTCGCCATGACTCATTAGATGTCCTGACATATTGTCAGAAATTAAAGTAACTGGAATATTCTCTTGCACCATTTCCCAAGCAGTAAGACGCGCACCTTGTAAAAACGGTCGAGTCTCATCGGCAATAACAGATATTCTTTTACCTGCTTCTACTGCTGACCTAAATACACCTAGTGCAGTGCCATGCCCAGCTGTTGCTAATGCGCCTGCATTACAATGGGTTAATACTCGTGCACCATCTTCTAATAATGCCGCGCCGTTACTACCCATTGTACGATTGATTTGAATATCTTCTCTTTTAATTTCATGAGCCTCTTCAAGCAAAATATTGGCAATTTCTTTCACTGAACCTTGAGCATTATTCATTACCGATTTCATTCGATCAATTGCCCAAAATAGATTAACAGCAGTTGGTCGAGACTGTGCTAATACTTCAAACGCCTCTTCCATGCCTTGGGTAAATTCATCACTTTCGGTATCTTGTAACTCAAGGGCTGCAAGCGCTACACCATAAGCGGCTGCACAGCCAATAGCTGGTGCCCCGCGTACTACCATGTCACGAATACCATCAGCAACATCAGCAACATTAATATATGAAATATATTTAAAATCGGCGGGCAATATGCGCTGATCAATCATTTCAAAATGATCTTTATTCCATCTTAAAGTCTCAATATTTTCACTCATTTAATCGCCCTCAAACTCACATTGAGCAAATACTTTCTGGCCCATAGCCTCTAAACGCGCCCTACCACCAATATCCGGCAAATCAATCACAAAACAACACTCAACCACTTCACCATTCATTTCTTGCACTAGCTTAACTGCTGCCTCTGCCGTACCACCAGTTGCAATTAAATCATCCACAATCAATACTTTTTCACCAGGGTTAATGGCATCAGTATGAATTTCAATACGATCAACGCCGTATTCCAACTCATAATCTTGTCCAACAGTCTCAGCAGGTAATTTACCTTGTTTTCGAATTGGTACAAAACCCACACCTAGTAAATAAGCTAACGGCGCACCCATAATAAATCCGCGAGATTCAATACCAGCCACTTTATCAATTTTCATGTCTTTATAACGAGCGTGCAACTCATCAATAGAAATTCGAAATCCTACTGGGTCCTGCAAAAGTGTGGTGAAATCCCTAAACATAATCCCTTCTTTTGGATAATGCTCTATGGTTCTAATACGTGATTTAATTGGCATAATTACTCCTATTGATTTAATGCTCGCCCTGCGACGGCTGATAATTTTTTAACTATGTTTTGATCTCTAGCATCTATTGAGGTAATAATGGCATTATCAAGTGCAGTTTTACAATGACACGTTGCACCTTGTGAATCAGCATCAACTGCTGGTGCAACATTTTTAACTAAAGAGCGGGCATTATCAGCATTAGCTAATAACACCTTAATAATAGCATCTACAGTTACATTATCATGATCCGGATGCCAACAATCATAATCAGTTACCATTGCTACCGTTGCGTAGCACATTTCTGCTTCTCTAGCGAGTTTTGCCTCAGGCATATTGGTCATACCAATCACATCACAATCCCAAGAACGATAAAGCTCAGACTCAGCTACTGATGAAAACTGTGAGCCTTCCATCACTAAATACGTACCGCCACGCACAACATCAATATTGCTATTTTTTGCTGCTAATTCTAGATGCTCTCCCAATCGATTACAAACTGGGTGCGCCATAGAAACATGAGCTACAAGCCCTGTTTCAAAAAAGCTTTTATTTCTAGCAAAAGTTCGGTCAATAAACTGATCGACAATAACAAATGTACCAGGTTTTAATTCTTCTTTTAGAGAACCCACTGCACTCACTGAAATAACATCGGTAACACCTGCTCTTTTAAGCGCATCAATATTCGCTTTAAAGTTAATTTCTGATGGGGGAATACGATGTCCACGACCATGTCGAGGTAAAAATACCATTTGTTGTCCGTCTAGCTCACCAAATAATAATTCATCCGAAGGCTCTCCAAAAGATGAATCAACTTTTTCCCAACGAGTGTTACTCAGTCCATCGATATCATAAACACCGCTACCACCAAGAATTCCAAGAATTGTTTTATTGCTCATAATTTTATTTGTTGTTTATAAATCTAAATTACCCTGTCATTACCACCATCGACAGGTACTTGTGCAGCTGTAGTTTTTGCAAATAAAGCACCACACATCTCAGCTGCAAGCTCAGCCACGTCTTTACTAGTCACTTCAACTTTCATGACATTATTGGTTTTGTATTCATCAACGCTAAGCCCGTAATGCTTTGCTCTTGATGTTAAAACTTCATCAGTCCAGATACCTGTATCAAACACTGCATTTGGATGCAAGGTATTAAGTCTAATTCCATCACTTCCCCACTCCATCGCTAACACACGCATCAGTTGATTGAGTGCTGCTTTAGAAGCTGAATAAGAAGCTGCACCTGGACCTGGAGCTGGCACATTTTTAGAACCAATAATAACAACCCTACCTTTATTTGGAGCAAGTTTAAGCAAAGGATGAACTTCACGAAGCAAGGTTAAATTTGCATCTAAATTTACTGAAAAAACTTTGCGCCATTCATCAGTATCAAGCTCAGCAACTGCTTTTCCTCCAGGGAAAATACCAGCGTTCAGTACCACCATATCAATCCCGCCAAAATGACGTACACTCTCTTCTATCATATCTTTAAGTGATTTTTCATTGGTTACATCACAAACCAAGCCTAGATAATTATTACTACTTGAAGTGTTTTTAATAGAATCTTCTAAATCAATCCCTACTACTGCACAGCCACGAGCAAGGAAAGACTCTGCACACGCCTTACCAATACCAGATGCGGCGCCAGTAATTAACACAACTTCCCCTTGGAATTCTGGCGCACTACCGCCTTTTTGTAATTTTGCTTGCTCAAGATCCCAATATTCAAGATCAAAAATATCAGACGCAGGTAATGCTTGCCATCCACCAAGTTTTTCAGCTCGGAGTATGCACTCCATTGTATGCTCGTACAAATCAGCGATAATGCCAATTTCACTCATGTTTTTACCGACTGCACAAAGACCAAAATCCTTGTCTAAAACTACTCTAGGTGCTGAATCAAGTATGGTTTTCCGATCTTTTGCACTCGGTTCATATTTTTCAAAATATGCTTGGTATGCTTTTGTATATTGTTCAACGTCACGACCAATCATTGGAATGCGTTTGGTGCGTATAACATGATCTGGTGTTACTGGCCCTCTAGTGGCTATATCTGCAACATCGTCTTGATTAGAAAAATCAGCACCCTGCTTACTGTTGGTTAAATTAAATAATACTGGATGGCCAACCACTGATGAGATATTACTTCTAAGTTGTGCAACTTCATTTCGCACTGACTCAGACTTTATAACCGCTGATGGTTTTTTTATTTCCCAAGCATTCTGATTTTTTAAATATTGCTCTGCAAGGTCGACCAACTCAATCATCCTATCGTAAGCTTGCTTCGCTGTATCTCCGAAAGAAAAAATGCCGTGATTAAGCAACACCATTCCTTCAGTCTTGTCTGTTGCATGCTCGTTAAATAATCGACCTACATCCTTTGCCAAATCAAAACCAGGCATCACATAAGGCACAATAACCACTCGATTGCCATAAATCTCTCTAATTCTTTCTTTGCCATTTGATGTATTAGAAATAGTAACAACAGCATCTGCATGTGTATGATTAACATACTTAAACGGTAGAATCGCATGCAAAATAGTTTCAACTGAAGGTCCAGGCGCTGATGAATTGGTAAGCTGAGTTTTTAACTCATTCACCATTTGCGGATCAGAAAGCGAATCTAGCTCAGCAAGTTTAATCATATGCGCCATACGAACAGGTGAGAATCCGGCTTTTTCAATTGAAACTAAATCCCATCCACTGCCTTTTACGTAAAGAATTTGCTCATCTTCACCAACAAGGTTTTTTTCAGTAATTTTTACTGAGGTATTGCCACCGCCATGCAAAACTAAAGACGTGTCTTGCCCAAGTAAACGAGAAGTGTAAACACGCAAAGCTAAATCATCTTTGAATTGCTTTGCATCACTGTTAGACCATAGATTTTTCATCGAAATGTATTATAAACGATAGACGATAGACGATAGACGATTAAATATATTCAACCTCAAGAATTTCATAAACAACATCCCCTTTAGGTGCTTTTACTGTGACCTCTTCACCTTCTTCACTGCCCATTAGCGCACTGGCAATTGGCGAATGACAAGAAATCTTACCATGAGTAATATCTGCCTCATCTTCGCCTACAATTTGATAGGTAATTTCACTTTCATCTTCAATGTTCATCAGTGTAATGGTGGTGCCAAAAACACAGCGACCATCTTGATTAAGCTTAGTGACATCAATCACCTGCATGCGAGATAATTTTGATTCAATTTCTTTAATGCGTCCTTCACAAAAACTCTGTTCTTCTTTAGCAGCGTGATACTCGGCATTCTCTTTTAAATCTCCATGTGCACGCGCCGTGGCAATATCTTCAACAATACGAGGACGATCAATATCTTTAAGCCTTGTTAGCTCCTCTTCTAGGGTCTTACTACCTGCAACTGTCATTGGGATATTTTCCATACTATCTTCCTAAATTAGTGCAGTGTTTGTAAGCTTCTTACTGTAATTTCATTATGGGATTTTAACCCGTCCAACATGGCAAATGCTGCTGCTACAGTTGTGGTAAATGGCACCTTGTGTACTAATGCTTGGCAACGAATAGCACCTGCATCGGTTGCACCTTGAGTGTCTTCTGTTGAATTAATAATAAGATCAATATCATCATTTTTAATCATATCCACAATATGTGGCGAGCCTTCGGACACTTTATTGACCACCTCACATTCAAGGCCGGCTTCATTAAGCATGTCTCTATTACTTCGTGTGGCAACTAAATTAAATCCTTGTTTGGTAAGCTTCTTACCAAGATCAACCAACTCATTACGATCAAGCTTACGCAAACTAACGAAAACCTTGCCACTTTCAGGCGCACGATCTCCTGCTGCAAGTTGGGCTTTATCAAAGGCTGATGCAAAATCATCGCCCACTCCCATCACCTCACCTGTTGAGCGCATTTCAGGGCCAAGAATTGGATCAACACCTAAAAACTTATTAAACGGGAATACTGCTTCTTTAACGCTAAAATGCTTTGGAATAATTTCTTTAGTGAAGCCAAGTTCTTTCAATGTTTTACCCGACATCACTCTCGCCGCAATATTTGCCAGTGGTGCGCCAATGGCTTTTGAAACAAATGGCACTGTACGTGAAGCACGAGGATTAACCTCGATAATATAAATTTCGCCATCTTGGTAAGCCAATTGCGTATTCATAAGGCCGATTACATTTAACTCTTTTGCCATAGCGATCACTTGTTGACGCATCTGATCTATTACATCATTTGGCAATGAATAGGGTGGCAGTGAACAAGCGCTATCGCCTGAATGAATACCGGCCTGCTCAATATGTTGCATAATACCTCCAATCACTACGTCTTCTCCATCACAAATTACATCAATATCTACTTCAATTGCATGATCAAGAAATGAATCTAACAAGACTGGTGAATCATTCGACACTTGTACTGCACTGTGCATGTAATGATCTAGAGAGCCCTTATCGTAAACAATTTCCATTGCACGACCACCAAGTACATACGACGGCCTAACTACCAGTGGAAAACCAATCGCATCAGCAATGTCTTGTGCTTGTTTCAGCGAGCGAGCAGTACCGTTCAGTGGTTGTTTTAATTTTAATTTCTGTAACATTTTGGAAAAACGTTCACGATCTTCTGCTAAATCAATCGCATCAGGACTGGTGCCAATAATTTTTGCACCACTTTTCTCTAGTGCATCTGCCAATTTAAGCGGTGTTTGACCGCCATAGTGCACGATAATACCGTCAGGGTTTTCAATCTCAATGACTGATAAAACATCCTCTAACGTTAATGGTTCAAAATATAGGCGATCAGAAATATCATAATCAGTCGATACTGTTTCAGGATTGCAATTTACCATAATAGTTTCATAACCATCTTCACGCAATGCAAGCGATGCATGCACACAACAATAATCAAACTCAATACCTTGGCCGATACGATTTGGGCCGCCACCAAGAATCATAACTTTCTTTTTATCGGTTGGATTAGCTTCGCAGTGCTGTTGATAAGTTGAGTATAAATACGCAGTTTGTGTGTCAAACTCAGCTGCACAACTATCAACACGCTTAAATACTGGTTTAATATTTAATATCTTACGACGCTCACGCACTGAAGACTCACTACAGCAAAATAAATCTGCCAATCGCGCATCAGAGAAACCTTTTTGCTTAAGATTAAACATCTGGCTCTCGTCAATATCGACTAGATTTAAACTACTCACTTGCATTTCAGTAGAAACAATATCTTGTATTTGTGCCAAAAACCATGGATCCACTTTAGATAAATCAAATACTTCTTCTAAACTCATGCCAAGCCTAAAGGCATCGGCCAAATAAAAAATACGATCACCACGTGCCGAGATGCACTCACTACGTATTTTGTTGCGGGCATCATCAGTATTTAAATCAACTATTGGATCTAGACCAACTTTATCAGTTTCTAGTCCTCGCAAAGCTTTTTGTAATGACTCCTGGAAGGTTGATCCCATCGCCATTACCTCACCTACTGATTTCATCTGTGTCGTTAGACGATCATCTGCTTTTGGAAACTTTTCAAAAGCAAATCTTGGAATCTTGGTAACAACATAGTCAATACTTGGCTCAAATGAAGCGGGTGTTTTTCCGCCCGTAATATCATTATCAAGCTCATCTAATGTATAGCCTATCGCTAATTTAGCAGCAACTTTTGCAATTGGAAAGCCAGTTGCTTTTGATGCTAACGCTGAAGAACGAGAAACACGTGGGTTCATCTCAATAATGGTTAAACGTCCATCTTCAGGATTAAGTGCGAACTGAACATTTGAGCCGCCAGTGTCTACACCAATTTCACGAAGCACTGCAAGTGAAGCATTACGCATAACTTGATACTCTTTATCAGTTAAAGTTTGCGCTGGTGCAACGGTGATTGAATCTCCAGTATGAATACCCATTGGATCTAGATTTTCAATCGAGCAAATGATAATGCAATTGTCTTTAGTGTCACGCACCACTTCCATCTCGAACTCTTTCCAACCAAGAATTGATTCTTCAACCAAAAGTTCATTGGTGGGTGATAAATCTAGGCCACGCTCACAAATTTCAATAAATTCTTCTTTATTATAAGCAATACCGCCACCAGAACCGCCCATAGTAAATGAAGGACGAATAATAGTTGGAAAGCCAACTTCTTCTTGAATTTTATGAGCATCCTCTAAATTATGTGCAACAGCTGCCTTAGGCATATCCAAGCCAATTTTGAGCATTGCTTCGCGGAATAGATCACGATCTTCTGCTTTATCAATTGCTTCTTTTTTAGCGCCAATCATTTCCACGCCAAATTTTTCTAACACGCCGTGACGCTCTAAATCAAGCGCACAATTCAGCGCTGTTTGCCCGCCCATGGTTGGCAATAAAGCATCTGGCTTTTCATCTTTGATAATTTTTTCAACCGTTCGCCACTCAATCGGTTCAATATAGGTAGCATCCGCCATTTGCGGATCTGTCATAATGGTTGCCGGATTAGAATTAACTAAAATAACGCGGTAACCCTCTTCACGCAAGGCTTTACACGCCTGTGCACCTGAATAATCAAACTCACAAGCTTGGCCGATAACAATTGGACCGGCGCCAATAATTAAAATACTTTTAAGATCTTGTCTTTTGGGCATGTAATTTTAGTTTTAAATTATTTTAGAATTCGTCATCTTCTTCAACTGGCGGACTGCCATCAAAAATTTCGAATTTTCTCTTTTGCAAATACGATGAACGCATTGCAATATAAGGGTCATCTGACTGATCTAGCAAATCAGTTGCTGGTAATAACTCAACACGTTTATCAATAATATTCATTGCTGTAGCACTCACAAAGCCAATATCATCCATCTCATTTACCATATTAGCAGGAGAGGTCAAGTCAACATAAAGTCCAGCGCCGTCTCTTACAGTTGACGGCCCTAATAATGGAATCATTATATAAGGTCCATCACCCACACCCCATACAGCTAATGTTTGTCCAAAATCTTCTTTGGTTTTGGTTAAATCTATCTCAGAAGCCACATCAAACAAGCCAAATAATCCAATGGTTGAGTTCACAACAACACGACCGAGTGTTGTTACACTTTCAACAGGTTTAAATTGTAATATCTGGTTAGCCAATGTAGAGACATCGCGCAGATTTCCAAAGAAATTACTAACACCTGTTTGCACAACATCCGGCATATTGTTTTTATAAGTTCTAGATACTGGCTCAAGTAAGTTATCGTCAATGGCTTCATTAAACTCATATATAGACCGATTAGCACCCTCAAACGGATCAACATCATCTTCGGCTAAAACTAGCGTATTTGCCATCAATAACAACAATAAACTCATTAATATTTTTTTCATTTTTTCATCCCCTCAATAAAAACATCAAATAAACCACTCACATCATGTGGCCCTGGCGAAGCCTCAGGATGCCCCTGAAAACTAAAAGCCGACTTGCCTACTACTTTAACACCTTGAATTGAATTGTCAAATAATGATCGATGTGTAACTTCTAACGACTCTGGCATGTCTTGCTCTGATACAGCAAAACCATGATTTTGCGAAGTAATCATTACTTGCTTAGTGTCTAAATCCTGCACAGGGTGATTAGCCCCATGATGGCCAAATTTCATTTTCTCAGTCTTTGCGCCACTCGCTAACGATAACAACTGATGGCCTAAACAAATACCAAACATTGGTATATTTTTTTCTAATAACGCCTGTATATTGTCAATTGCATAATCACATGGCTCTGGATCACCTGGACCATTAGATAAGAACACACCATCAGGATTCATAGCTAATACATCAGCAACTGGTGTTTGCGCATTCACCACTGTTAAATCACAGCCACGATCAACCAACATTCTTAAAATATTTTTCTTCACACCGTAATCATAAACCACAACTTTAAATTTAGCATCAAGCTCACTAAATTTATTACTTTCTAAAGAATAAGAGCCTTTATTAAATACATATTGCTTGGTGGTAGAAACCACCTTTGCCAAATCCATATTTTTTAGTCCAACAAAAGATTGTGCTTTTTTAATAGCCTCTGCTTTATCGATATTATCGCCAGTCACAATACATCCTTTTAGAGAGCCTTTTTCACGCAAATGACGTGTTAATGCGCGTGTATCAATATCGCTAATAGCCACCACATTATTTGATGACAAATATTCATCAAGTGGCATTGTATTACGCCAATTACTTAGCATAAATGGCAAGTCTCTAATGATTAAACCAGAAGCATAAATTTTGTTAGATTCTTCATCAATTTGGTTAGTGCCAGTATTGCCAATATGCGGATAAGTGAGTGCAACGATCTGTTGCGCATAAGAAGGATCTGTAAGGATTTCTTGGTAGCCAGTCATTGAAGTGTTAAATACTACTTCACCAACAGTATCACCACTAGCGCCAATTGATTTTCCTTTGAAAATCTGACCATCTTCCAATGCTAGCAGGGCAACTTGTGGCACCAAACACTCCTAAATCCAAAACTTCGAGAATTTTACCACACTCGTCATTCAGGCTGATGCTCAAATACTTATATTTGAGTGATATAATAACAACATAGATAACTAACATTTGAGGTGTTATGAATATTACTGTTGAAAATATTAAATGTGGCGGTTGTGCTGGCACTATTACTAAAAAATTAACCAAAGTCTTTGATACTGATAAGGTTAATATCAATATCGAACAGGGTATTGTCGATATTGATATTGACGAATCTAAAAGAGAAGAGTTAATTGAAGTATTACTGGATTTAGGCTATCCTGAAACCGATTCAGTACATGGTTTTGATTCTGCCAAAGCTAAAGCTAAATCTTTTGTTTCTTGTGCAATTGGTAAGATGGATCAGTGATTATTCAAGTTAATGGGAAAGATCTGGAAATCAGTAACCAAGCAAGTATCGCTGATTTAATCAATCAGTTAGGTTATCAAGATCAACGTATTGCACTAGAAGTTAATGAAGCTATTATCCCAAAATCTAAACATGCTGAATTTAGCTTAAATGAAGGTGATAAGATTGAGATTATTAAAGCTGTTGGTGGTGGCTAATCGTTAAAGCCCAATATCCAACTTATTTTTTCCTCTATTTGTTGCATTTCATCTTTACTAAGTTGAGTTAATATACTTGATGTGAATTTACCACTATCAATTGCGCGAATATAATCACAAACAATATCTGAATTATGCTTTAACTCATCTCTTTTGTTAACTCTAAAATGCAAAAAAGTATTATTTTTCAAATTTGTAGTAAGTGGCAAAATATTTACTGTTGGATGTTTTATGCTATTTAATCCATTAGACTGGATAACTAAAACTGGACGAATTTTACCAATTTCAGCGCCTCTACTTGGATTAAGGTTAGCTAAATAAATCCCGCCTCTAATAAAACTCATTAATCTTCCCAAGGCGGCAAAAGGTGTTCATCATCTATTACTTCAAAATCATGTTTTAATTCAGCGTCCAAACCTCTAGTTTCAAAAGAAGATTTTTGCATTTGTTTGATAATTTTTTGCTTTTCAAGGTTTTTTTGATACGATCTAATTGCTTTTCGTATTAATGCACTTTTGGATATATGGGCGTCTAATGCCATTTGATTGATTTGATCAAAAAAATCATCTTTGGTTTTTAAAGTAATTGTCTTCATAATATTTAAGTAATTAAAAAAGTATTACTATTATAACACCTTAAACCATCCAGTTTTTATCAATCTCTTCTGCTAAAAAAGGTTTAACATTTAATTGCTGAGCTACGCCAGCCTGCAATTTAACTTCTACATCAACACTGTCTTCATCTCTACCTTGGGAATATCTCGCCAAAATCTTAGCAGCAACCTTTATATCTTCTTGGTTGGGATCGCCATCAATCAATGCTATCGGTCCATTACAACTAGTTGGATATAAGTTGGTGTATTGATTGCGATAACCTTCTAAAAACTTAACTTCACCCTCTTCTCTGGCAATAATCATCTTAAAACGTTGATTAGGGCGAATGTGACGACCAACCTTGAGCATCATTAAATCATCAAGTTGATAATCACGATTACCGCGCGCTTGCCACATGTCCACTAACTTATCTGAATACTGTTTATCCGTTAAAAAACAACAGCCACCTGCAGGAGTCGCATAATCTTCAAACCCATATTTTTTAGCTAAAGCCATTTGTGGCTTGCGTGTACGTCCTGAAAAATCCAACAACTGTTCACGATCCACCCAGCCTTCTCGCTCTGGTTTGGTTTCAGGTAAATGTCTGGCGCATAATGGGCGCAACAGTAAATCATCTGCACCAGACTCTTCTTGCACGACCGGCATAGTGTCTTTACGTTGTGACATTGGGCGCTGCCCCATTACCTCACCCGTAATAATAAAGTCAAAATCATTTTCTTTGATCCATTCTAAAGCTTTTTTCACCATAAAGCCTTTACAGTCTAAACATGGATTCATATTCTTACCATAACCGTGTTTTGGATTTAAAAGTACATCACGATACTCCTCGATCACATCGACAATATGCAGCTTAATACCGAGTTGCTCAGCTACCCACAAGGCGTTATTACGCTTAGGTTTATCGTTTTTTTGCTTACGAATTGCGTGAGTATGGCCTTCTACACAAAAACCAGTAAAGAAATTAATACCTTCTACATGAATACCTTGGTTAAGTATCAATTTAGTACTCAATAATGAATCCAATCCACCGGAAATTAGCGATACTGCTTTTATTTGCTTACTCATTGCTTACTTTCTAATTCCATCTACTCGACACCACTGGTCTTTTTGTGCGACTTTTAAATCGATAAAATATTCACTATAGACTTCTAACACCATATCAAGCTGTTCTTGCAAAATTCCTGAGAGCATTATTTTACCGCCAGTCCTTACCAAACCTGAGAAATGTTGACAGAGGCCTACCAATGGATTAGCTAAAATATTTGCAATTAATAAATCCACCCTATCTAGCTCGCCTTCTTCATCACTATGTAGAACACTAACTCTACTCTCTAATTGATTGGTTTTAACATTGTCCTTAGTTGCAATTACTGCCTGTGGATCATTGTCAATAGCAACAGCACTTTTCGCACCCAATTTTACCGCTGCAATCGCTAATACGCCAGTACCTGAACCGTAATCAATTACCGTTTGATTAATCGGTGGATTTTCATCAAGGTATTGTAAGCATAAATCAGTCGTTTGATGCGTGCCTGTACCAAACGCCAAGCCAGGATCCATGTTAATCACCACAGCATCATCGGGTAATGTTGAGCTATCTTCCCAAGAAGGGTAAATCCAAATGCGTTGACCAAATTGCATAACGTGGAAATCTTTTTTGCATTCATCTTCCCAAACGCGGTCTTTTAATAATTCAAAAGATGATTGTTGAATATCACATAGCTGCAATAGCATTGATTGAACATGTGCTTGATCTACTTCTAAGTCAAACAAAGCTTGAATTGTTGTATCAGGCCATAGCGGCGTTTCACCCACCGGTGGCTCAAAAATTTCATCATTATGTGTATCACTAAATGTCACCGATACACTACCTAAACCCATGAGTATTTCGCTAACTAAATCTGCTTTTTCCTTACTAGTTTTTACTGTGAGTTGCATCCAATCCATAAGCGCTAAATTATACCTGTGATATTTTTTTATAAAAACCAACTAAATCATTAAGGTATTATGTATAATATAATTTTTAATCAATAAATAAGGTAATAAAATGGGACTTGAGAGAACAGGAAATGGGTACTTGGTAGATCCAACAATATGGACAGAAGAGATTATGTTTGAAATGGCAAAAGAAGATGATATAGAGTTAACAGAAAGTATGGTTAGCCAAATTATGGCAGCAAGAGAATACTTTGCTGAAAATTCATCCGTACCGCCAATCAGAACCTTTGCAAAATACGTTGGTATTGATAAAAAAATCCTATTTAAAGAATGGCTAACTGGCCCTATGAAGCCGATCACGAAATACGGGGGAATGCC
>CAZOAA010000003.1:17777-81924 GCA_964577715.1 uncultured Candidatus Thioglobus sp.
TTAAAGAATGGCTAACTGGCCCTATGAAGCCGATCACGAAATACGGGGGAATGCCTCAACCAACCGGTTGCGTCTAAATTAAACTCTTAACTGAAGCTAGAGCCGACTCTATATTTTCTGGCTGAGTACCTCCGCCCTGCGCCATATCCGCACGGCCTCCTCCCTTACCACCAACTTGTGTTGCTACATGGTTAAGGATTTTTCCTGCTTGATATTTATCAGTTAAATCTTTTGTTACGCCTGCCACAAGTGCTATTTTGTCACCACTTATGGCAGCAAGCACAATAACAGCTGATCCTAGCTTGTCTTTTAACTTATCAGCAATATCACGTAAATCTTTACCGCCCACACCTTTTACAACCGTTGAAAGTAATTTAACGCCGTCAATATCCTCGGCTTGATTGACTAAATCATCGCCTTGGTTGCTAGCAAGTTGCTTTTGGAAGGTTGAAATTTGTTTTTCTAAATCTTTTTGTTGCTTAATAAGTTGAGCAACTTTTTCAACGGCTTGTGCATTGCTTGATTTGGTTATCTGTGCGATTTCACTTAAACTATCTTGTGTTTGATTATCAAACTGATAAGCATCATAACCCGTCATCGCCTCAATACGGCGAACACCTGCTGCAATACCGCCTTCAGAGGTAATTCTAAATAAACCAATATCACCCAAGCGCTCTACATGAGTGCCGCCACAAAGCTCTACAGAAAAATCATCCTTACCCATGGTAAGTACACGCACGGTATCACCGTACTTCTCGCCAAATAATGCCATCGCGCCTTTTTTCTTGGCGGTTTCAATATCAGTCACATCCGTGTGTACAATGGTATTGCCCAAAATTTTACGGTTAACCATACCTTCAATCTTATCAAGATCAACTTTAGTAATCACTTCATCGTGAGAAAAGTCAAAACGTAGCTTGTCGCCATCAACCAACGAGCCTTTTTGCGTAACGGTTTCACCTAATACACTACGCAATGCCGCATGAAGCAAATGTGTTGCTGAGTGATTTCGTGCAATACACTTACGACGATTTTTATCTACTTTCGCTTCAACCACGTCACCTACTTTTAATATGCCATTATTTAATATACCGTGATGTTCAAACGCCCCAGACTTTTGTTTTTTCGTATCTTTAACTTCAAAACCAGCTTCAGCATTACTTAATACTCCAATGTCACCTGCTTGACCGCCCGACTCACCGTAAAAACTTGAGCTTGACAACACTACAATCGCCTTATCTCCCGTATTGATTGCATCCACCATCTTGCTATTTTTAATTAATGCCTGCACTGATGAGTTATTTTCTAATTGTTCGTAACCTAAAAATTCAGTCGCATCACTAATGTCAACGCCTTTTTGTGATACTTTAAAATCACCTGCAGATCTTGCTCTATCACGCTGTTTGGCCATCTCCACTTCAAAGCCCGGCATATCGATAGTAAGATCACGCTCACGCGCAACATCAGCTGTTAGATCTACTGGGAATCCGTATGTATCATAAAGCTTAAATACCGTCTCACCGTCAATCTTACTGCCTTTTAGATTGGTAATTGCCTCTTCTAAAATGCCCATACCCTGATCTAATGTTTTCATAAAACGTTCTTCTTCACGCTTCAATACTTTCTCAACATTTGCCAATGATGCTTTTAACTCTGGATACACGTCTTTCATCTCCAATGCCAAAACTGGAGCTAGACGGTAGAAAAATACCTTATTAATTCCAAGCTTGTGACCATGACGAATCGCTCGTCGAATAATACGTCTAAGTACATAACCACGCCCTTCATTTGATGGAATAACACCATCTACAATCATAAAGGCTGTTGAGCGAATATGATCAGCAATCACACGCACAGAGGCGTTGTCCATCTTTATGCCACTAACTTTTGGAATTAAACCAACCACAGCTTTGGTTAAGCTTTGAAAACCATCTGTATCATAGTTGTTATTCTCATGCTGTAGCACCGCTGCTAAACGCTCTAAGCCCATGCCTGTATCTACACACGGCGCATCCAATGGCTTTAAGTATCCATCCTCTTGTTTGTCGTATTGAGTAAATACCAAATTCCAGATTTCAATATAACGATCACCGTCTTCATCAGCATGCCCTGGAGGACCGCCAGCAATGTCTTCACCATGATCATAAAAAATCTCACTTGACGGGCCACACGGACCAGTATCACCCATTTGCCAAAAATTATCTTTAGCGCCGCAACGAGAAATTCGATTTCTTGGAAAACCAATTTCATTTACCCAAATATCTTCAGCCTCAATATCTTCTTCAAACACACTCACCCAAAGCTTTTCCTTGGGAAGGCCTAACTCAACGGTTAAAAACTCCCAAGCGTATTGAATAGCTTCACGCTTAAAATAATCACCAAAACTAAAATTACCTAACATTTCAAAAAAAGTATGGTGTCGTGCTGTGTAACCCACATTTTCTAAATCATTATGTTTTCCACCTGCGCGTACACAACGCTGAACCGATACTGCACGTGTATAAGAGCGTTTTTCCACACCACTAAAGACATCTTTAAACGGCACCATACCAGCATTCACAAATAACAAGGTTTTGTCGTTATGTGGCACCAACGATGCACTTGGCTCAACAGTGTGCTCCTGGGCCTTAAAATAATCTAGGAATTTTTGTCTAATTTGTGCTGTTTTCATTACGACAGATGTCTAATCAAAATGTTTAATTATACTTATCTAAAATCTAAACGATAAGTGAAGTATCGCCTGCGCCTTGGCGAATAATTTCGATACTATCGCCTGATAAGTCAATTACGGTTGTTGGTTCTGGTGGGCAATAACCATCGTCAATAATCACATCAACCTGATTTTCAACCGCATCACGTACATCATCGATATCGTAAAACTCATATCCATCTAATATCAATGACACGCTCATTAATGGCTCATCTAGTCCTTCTAGCAATGTTTGCACCACGCCATGATGTGAAACCCTGACTCCAATGGTTTTTTTCTTGTCATGTAACAAGCGTTTGGGCACATCTCGCGTACCTTCTAAGATAAATGTATAAGCGCCTGGTAAGATTTTTTTTAACAGTCGAAATGCATTGTTGTCTAATTTTGCATATTCACCAATATGAGATAAGTCCCTCATCATCAAGGTAAAGTCATGGCGCTTAGACAAATTTCGAATCTGGCGAATTCTTTCTAAGCCGGTTTTATTACCTAAAGCCGTACCAAGTGCATAACCAGAATCAGTAGGATATGCAATCACTGCACCTGCATGCAACTCATCAACCACTTGATCGATAAAACGCTGTTGTGGGTTTTGAGGGTGAATTTTCAGCAATTTACTCATTACCAGTCCATCCAAACAGTTTTATTTATATTTGGCATGGATTGTAGGTTTCCAATCTGAATCCTTTGGTTAGGCCAGCCATGGTAATCAGAACCACTCGATGCTAATAGATCTAGCTCATATGCCCATTGACTAATTAGATTAATCTCTTCTTGTGAGCTATGCGCAGTAACCACCTCTACGCCATCACAACCATTAACAGCAAGATCTGACATCATGCGCTTAACCTTAGTGTTAGTCATACGATAACGCAAAGGATGTGCCAATACTGCCTGTCCACCAGCTGCATGTATCCACTCAATCACTTCATTAAATTGTGCCCATTTACCGCCCACGCCACCTGGTTTTTTACCGGTTAAAAAGCGTTTAAAAACACTTTTCATATCCTTGCAAACACCTTCCTGAATTAGCATTTGAGCAAAATGTGTACGCGTAATCATGCCAGTACCGGCAATGGCTTTAGTTTTTTCATATGCATCAACAACACCTGCACCACCTAAACCCCTTGCCATTTTTTCTGCGCGAATTTTTCGAAAATCCTGATGTTGTTTAAGGCCGGCTTGCAGTATTTTATTATCCACATCAATACCCAAACCTAGAATATGAATAGTCATATTGTTCCACATCGCCGATACTTCAACACCAGAAATAAACCTTATATTTAATTTACCTGCTTTATACTTAGCCTCATCAATACCCTTAATCGTGTCATGGTCAGTAAGTGCAAATACATTACAGCTCTGCTCTTTTGCTAAGCGCACTACCTCTGTAGGTGATAAAACTCCATCAGAATAATAAGAGTGGTTGTGTAAATCAATAATCATTGGATGCGCATTATAATCTATATGTTTTACAAGCGTTATTGACTATAATCTCAAGTATAACTTTTAACTATAATTAATACCATGTGTGGAATCGTTGGGGGGATCTGTAGAAATAACATTGTACCTGTCTTAGTAGATGGCCTAAAACGACTTGAATACCGAGGCTATGACTCTGCCGGAGTGGTTGTATTATCGGATGATGGCCAATTAAATCGCGCAAGAGCAGTTGGCAAAGTATCTAATCTTGAGAAAAATATTCAAGAAAAACAAGCTCCGATACAAGGCACAATTGGTATTGCCCACACCCGTTGGGCTACTCATGGAGAGCCCTCCTCTCGTAATGCACACCCGCATATTTGCAATCATAGTGTAAGTGTTGTTCACAATGGTATTATCGAAAATTTTGCTGAGTTAAAAACCGAGCAAAAATCTCAAGGTTATGACTTTACATCTGACACAGATACTGAGGTTATTGCTCACGCTATCCACAAAGCATTAAACGATAGCAGCACTTTACTAGAAGCCACGCAACTTGCCATTCAAACTTTTGAAGGCGCTTACGGCGTAGGTGTTATCTCGCCTAAAGATCCAGGATGCATTATCGCCGCAAGAAGTGGATCACCTTTAGTCATTGGTCTCAGTGATAAAGGCAACTTTATTGCTTCAGATCAAATAGCATTACTTGACATTGCCAAAGAATTTATCTTTCTAGAAGAAGGTGATGTTGCAAAAATTACACTTGACTCTGTAACGATTTACAATAAAGATGGCAATAAAATTGAGCGAGAAATAAAAACCTCAAAACTTAAAAGTGGGCAAGTTTCAAAACGTGGTTATGATCATTACATGCTCAAAGAAATCTTTGAACAACCGCAAGCCATTCGTGACACACTAGAATCACGCATTACTAAAGATACAGTGCTTACTTCTGCATTCGGGCATGAGGCTAAACAGATTTTTAAAAATACCAAGCAAATTCAAATCATTGCTTGTGGCACTAGCTACAATGCAGGATTGGTGGCTAAATATTGGTTAGAAGACATCGCTAAAATCCCCACCCATATTGAAGTAGCAAGTGAATATCGCTACCGTCAGCCGATCGTGCTAAACAATACACTGTTTATTACCATTAGTCAAAGCGGTGAAACAGCTGATACTTTAGAGGCATTAAAATCCGTCAAAAAAAATAATACAAATATTCATTCACTAGCCATATGCAACACAGCTGAATCTAGTCTTACGCGTGAATCGGAACTAACTTTCTTAACTCATGCTGGCCCTGAGATTGGCGTAGCATCTACTAAGGCATTTACCACTCAGTTAGTATCTCTTGCACTACTGTCTGTAGCCATTGGAAAGTGCCACAATCAAATATCAAAACAACAAGAAGTGAAAATTGTAGACGGTCTAAACCGTTTGCCAGGATTAATTAAAAAAACCTTGGAGCAAGAAGATCAAATCATTGAACTGGCCAAAACTTTTAAAAATAAGTTTAATGCAATTTTTCTAGGTCGCGGTACCATGCATGCCATTGCCATGGAAGGCGCACTCAAACTCAAAGAGATCAGCTATATCCACGCCGAAGCATTCCCTGCCGGTGAACTTAAACACGGCCCTATTGCTCTAATTGATAAAGACACACCAGTGATTGCTGTAGCGCCTAATGACCGATTATTAGATAAACTAAAATCTAACCTACAAGAGGTTAAATCTAGGGGTTCTGAAATGATTGTTTTTGAAGATGAAGCCGCCCAAGTAACCCCTATGAAAGGCATGACCATCATACCAACTACAACTGATTTGGGTCGAATTACTGCACCGATTATCTTTACCATCCCTTTGCAACTCTTAAGCTATCATGTTGCCCTTGTTAAAGGCACTGATGTAGATCAACCTAGAAATTTGGCAAAGTCTGTTACGGTCGAATAAGACCCCTATAACACATGAAAAAAAATAAGAAAAAAGTTGTCTTCTTAGATCGAGATGGCGTTATCAATAAGGAAATTGGTTATTTACACCGCACAGAAGATTTTGAATTCATTGATGGGGTATTTAGCGCATGCAAACATTTTCAAAAATTTGGCTACTCTATCATTGTAGTAACAAACCAATCTGGAATCGCTAGAGGATATTACCAAGAAAAAGATTTTCATGCATTGACTGACTGGATGGTTAAACAATTTTCTAATAATGGCATAAATATTCTCGATGTTTTTTTCTGTCCTCATGGGCCAGAGTCCACTTGCAATTGCCGCAAACCAAAACCAGGCATGTTCTTAAATGCTCAATCAAAATACGATGTTGATATGCATAATTCGTGGATGATTGGTGACAAAGAAGCTGATATTAAGGCTGCAAATACAGCAGGTATTAAAAACACGGTACTGGTAAAAACTGGTCATAGTATTGATGAATCCAACTCACAGGCAAAATTTATATTAAAATCAATCAAAGAAACTATCGGAATTATAAAATGAAGTATACAAATACAGACTTTAATAATAAAACCATTTTAATCACTGGTGGTGCCGGATTCATTGGTAGTAATTTGGCTTTTTATTTTCAAGATAATTACCCCGATTCACACGTAGTGGTGTTTGACTGCTTTAGAAGTGAAGCAACATTTGCCAATGGCAATCTGCAAAGTTTTGGTCATTATAAAAACCTTATTGGTTTTACTGGTGATGTAGTGTGTGGCAATATTAATAGTAAATCTGATTTGGCACTACTTAACAAGTATAAATTTGATTATATATTCCATCAAGCGGCAATTTCAGACACGCGAGTGTATGATCAAGAAATTGTCATGCAAACCAATGTCAATTCTTTTTACGATTTATTGGATAAAGCTAAGAAAGATGATGCAGTTATGGTGTATGCAAGTTCTGCTGCTACTTATGGCAGCCTACCTTCACCACAAACCGTTGGCAAGGAAAACCCTGAAAACCCTTATGGATTCAGCAAATATGCAATGGATCAAATTGCTTATCGTTATTCAGATGAAAATCCAGACATGGTAATCGTAGGTCTTAAATTTTTTAACGTGTACGGCCCTCGCGAATATTACAAAGCCAAGACTTCTTCCACGGTCATACAGTTTGGACATCAAATATTAGATGGTAAGGCGCCAATACTGTTTAAAGGGTCAGACAAAATACTGCGTGACTTTATTAATATTGAAGACGTAGTTCAAGCCAATATTAAAGCTTGTAATCCTAAGCAAAATGGCACTTATAATGTTGGTACTGGAAACCCGAGAAGCTTTCAAGATATTGCAGATATTTTGCAAAATGAATTAGGTACAAATTTAGGCACTGAATATATTCCAAACCCATATGATGGTTACCAAATGCATACTCAGGCTGATATTACCAGCTCACAAACCAGCTTAGGATTTGAGCCAGTAATTAGTTTGGAAGAAGGCATTAGAGCCTATATTCCTGATATTAAACGCCTGCATGGCACTGATATTTCATGATTGATCTACAAGGTAAATCTCCAAAAATATTAGTAATTGGCGACTTAATGATCGACCATTACTTATGGGGTTCTTGCGATCGAATATCGCCAGAAGCACCTGTTCAAGTGGTTAATGTAAAAAATGAAAGCACTGTGCTTGGTGGTGCAGGTAATGTAATCAATAACCTCAAGACACTTGGTGCACAGGTTGATGTTATTAGTGTAATTGGAGGTTGTGAAATTTCAGATGAACTTAAGGACTTGTTAAGTAACATCAATGTTAACTCAAAATACCTAATCACACAAAAAAACCGAATTACCAGTAAAAAAAGTCGTATTATCGCCTCACAACAACAAGTAGTTAGATACGATCGCGAAAGCACTGATGAAATTAATAACACATCGCAAGACTTAATCTTAGAAAGCTTTAAAAGCATTATTAAAAATTATAATGGAGTCTTATTATCAGATTATGGCAAAGGCGTCTTAACCTCTGAACTTACTCAGTCAATAATTACCATTGCCAACCAAAACAATAAAAAAGTTCTGGTAGATCCAAAAGGCCTAGATTATTCAAAATATAAAGGCGCTTATCTACTAACACCAAACAAGAAAGAGGCTAGCGAAGCAACACAGATTAATATTAAAGATGGTACAAGCCTTACTCAAGCCATTACAAAACTAAAAAATGAATGCGATTTAGATGTATCACTAATTACTCTAAGCGAACAAGGTGTGGCAATTTTTGATGATACACTACGTACGCACCCTACTGTTGCTAGAGAAGTGTTTGATGTAACTGGTGCAGGTGATACAGTACTCGCTTCATTGGGTTTTGCCTTAGCATGTGAATACAATATTGATGATGCAGTAAAATTTGCCAATCTTGCAGCCGGTGTTGTTGTAGGGAAAATCGGCTCTGCCACCGCCACTCTGAATGAAATTATTGAATATGAATCAAGCCTAAATAAATCCACTAGTGATGAGCATATTAAAACTCTAGATGAGATTACGGTTTTAAGTACAGAATTAAAAGCAAGAGATAAAAAAATAGTATTTACTAATGGCTGTTTCGATATATTGCACGCTGGACATGTACGCTATTTAGAAACCGCTAAAAGTTATGGTGATGTTCTAATATTAGGTCTTAATTCTGACCGATCCGTTACCGCATTAAAGGGCGAAGATCGCCCTATCAACACACAGCTAGATAGGGCTTATATTTTGGCCGCGCTTGAAGCGGTGGATTATATAGTAATATTTGATGAAGATACGCCGTATGATTTAATCAAGGCGGTTAAACCACATGTACTAGTTAAGGGCGGTGATTATGAAGGCAAAGAAGTGGTTGGACAAGATATTGCCGATGAGCTAAAACTAGTACAGTTTGTTAATGGAAAAAGCACGACCAAAACCATTGAAAAAATACAACGAGGAAATTAGCAATGAAGCCTATTATCGAATTTGAACTAAATGAGCACATTAAAACAGCTCAAGCAACTACAAAATCCATTGTCAACTCTCTTGAAATAGCGTCTAATTTATGCATTGACAGCCTAAAAAATGGTGGAAAAATCCTAATTTTTGGCAACGGTGGTAGTGCTGCTGATGCTCAGCACATTGCCGCAGAATTAGTAGGCAGATACAAGGTGGAGCGCATAGGTTTACCTGCTATTGCATTAACCACAGATACTTCAGCACTTACTTCAATTGGCAATGATTATGGCTATGATCGTGTATTTGATCGTCAAGTAGAATCTCTAGCTAATAAAATAGATGTGGTGATTGGTATTAGCACGGGTGGCAGTAGTGGCAATGTTATTAGCGGACTTCAAACAGCCAAAGAACTAGGGTGTAAAACAATTGGTTTTAGCGGTAGAGGTGGTGGAGAAATGAACATCTTATGCGATGTTAACTTAGTTGTACCAGCAGAGGATACAGCACGCATCCAAGAAATGCACATTGTTATTGGTCACACCATTTGTCATCTAATAGATCAAGCTTTTATTTAATTTTCATTATGCATCAAATCATTGATGCTACTATCTGGTTTATAACCATGAACCGTTTCAATCAGTAATTCACGAACAACTTTAAAATTCTGTTTATCAACTGCAGTTTTAAGTTTCTCCAAAATAACTTCTAACTCAGACCAAGGCAGCATCTCCTCTTTAGATCGTAAAATCAACTCATGCTCTGTCTTTAATGCCTTATCACCGATTAATAACTCCTCATAGAGTTTTTCACCAGGCCTAAGTCCGGTAAATAAAATTTCAATATCGCCATTAGGATTATCATCATCTTTAATCTTTAGTCCACTAAGATGAATCATTTTCTTTGCTAAATCTAAAATTTTTACTGGATTACCCATATCCAATAAAAAAACATCTCCGCCTTGACTCATAGCACCTGCTTGAATAACTAACTGTGCAGCTTCTGGTATGGTCATAAAATAGCGAATAATCTCTGGATCTGTAACAGTAACTGGCCCTCCATTTTTAATTTGTTTTTTAAACAAAGGAATAACAGAACCACTAGAGTCCAAAACATTACCAAAACGCACCATTGAAAAATTGGTCGCACCTTCTTTGCCCTTATGTTTTTTCGACAGCGCCTGCAGAATCATCTCAGCAAACCGTTTAGTTGCACCCATGGTGTTAGTGGGACGCACAGCTTTATCAGTAGAAATTAACACAAAAGTCTCTACATTAGCTAAAGACGCTGCCTCAGCACAAGACAATGTGCCAAAAATATTATTATCCACCCCAGAAAAATTATTAAGTTCAATCATTGGTACATGCTTATACGCAGCCGCATGATAGATAGTTTGAACACAAAATTTACGACAAACGCGCTCTACAAGACTTGTACTTAATATTGACCCCAAAATAGGAATAATATCAATATTCAAATTCATTGCTATTAACTCCTGATCAATAGCATAAAGCGAGAACTCGCTTTGTTCAAAGATAACAATTTTTTTCGGTTGTAACTGTGCGATTTGACGGCATAACTCAGATCCAATCGATCCTCCAGCACCAGTAACCATTACAACTTTATTAGCAATATTAGACTTTATATAATTCCGATTTGGCGGGACAGGATCTCTGCCTAATAAATCATTAATATCCAAAATATTTAAATCATCAATTTTCAACTTTCCTTGTGCCAAATCAGATACCCCAGGTACACTACGCACCAAAACAGGATAAGACTCTAATTGGCTAATAATTTCGTTGCGCTGTATGCGTGAAATAGAAGGAATTGCCAACAAGACCTCTTTAATTTTCATTGATACGATTAACTGCTCGAGCCTATTCGATGAGTACACTTTCATCCCTATAATATGGTGGTTAGACAATAAAGGATCGTCATCAATAAATGCAATCGGTCTTAACTCTTGACTATAGGACAAAGCTGTTGCTAGTTGAATGCCAGCCGATCCAGCGCCATAAACTAATACGTTTTGACGCTTGGAAGATATATTGCTTCTATGTGACTTTTCCTCATAAAAATACCAACGGCCAACAATTCTAGACCCGCCAATGAGTAGCATGGCTAATATCCAATTGATTAGTATTACCGAACGAGGCACTCCTTCAATACCAGATAGCAATACAATAACACCCCAAACTAAAGCATACAACGATACAGCTTGAACAATAGTCCAAAGTGCCTTAAAGCCAATATAACGAACAATTGCCCTGTATAAACCAAATCTAGTAAAGATAGGTGCAGCAATTAAAGGTGCAAATAATATTAAATATAGAATATCACCTTGTGGCCAGAACCATTCACCCAAACGCATTGAGAATGCACTGATTAATATTACCACTATTAACAATATATCAATAGATAGCATAATCAGTCGTTTGAAAACTCTAGACAAAGAAAGAAACCAATTAATCAAACTTAGTTGCATTTTTAATATTAATTATTATTTTTACAATTAATGAGAAACTCCATCTTTTTTCATAACTCTAAGGAAAGTCAGCCATAATATCTTCATATCAAACAAAAAAGATTGTCTTTGCAGATACTCCGCGTCCATTTTAACCTTTTCAGGGATAGGAAGTTCGTCTCTCCCATTAACTTGTGCCCAACCTGTTAAGCCAGGTAAAATTTTATCAACACCTTGGGTTGATCTTAACTTTACCAAATCATCTTGATTAAATAAAGCTGGTCTAGGTCCAACAAAACTCATATCTCCCTTTAAAATACTCCACAATTGAGGGAATTCATCCAAACTATATTTTCTTAAAAAATTTCCAATAGGGGTTAAATTGCTTTGAGGATCATTCAACAAATGCGTTGCTATTGCAGGCGTATCAACTATCATACTTCTAAACTTTGGCATTTTAAAAATAATATTATTTTTCCCTACTCGATCAGACCAATACAAAACTTCCCCCGATGATGTTATTTTCACCAAAATTGCAACTAATATCATTGGCAGAAATAGAGCCAAAAATAAAATAGTAGATAACACAATATCAAATAACCTTTTCATTGTTTAAATAATAACCAGCCCTAAGTTTGAATTACAAATGCAGTGCATTATAAATTAATACGTACAGTTGAAAAAAACATAACTTTACTATAATATGACCTGAATGTCGCTACTAAAAAACCCTAGTATAGCCAAACTCTCATTTACTTTCTTAGTAATTAGTTATTTACTGATCATTATTGGCATTGAGGCTATTAGCGATAATGAAGTACGTTCCTATATCCTTTCAATTATAGCTGTTATGATTGGCGCCTTTATTGCATGGTACGTAGGTGGACTTAAAGTTGCACAATATACCTCAATATTCGGCCTAATCACTATTTCTCTATTTACTAGGCAACTATGGTTAGCAGGCGTTATTACCTCACCTCAGCTGTTTCTTGCTAAATCATTTATACTGATCTATATTATGATTGCTTCAATGATTTATCTTTTCTATAAGATCAAATCACCCACAGATATCAAGACAATACTTGACCGTAATAAAATGGTAGAAGAAAAGGAGCGCAATACAAATCTAGAATACATGATTGCAAACAAAAAACTAACCAACGACTTGCTCTCTGAAGCCAACTTAGTAAAAGATGAACTACATATCATGGAAGGAAACTGGAGGTCAGCACTACATGACATTGTCAATGACATTTCATCAATAAAAGAAAGAGAAATTTATGAAAAAGTTATTCGTCCATACAATGACAACATACTTAAACATCTAAGAGAATTAGAAGAGCGACTCTCTTATGAAATTACCAGCCAGCCAATTGATGAGCTGCATTTCTTTATCAAAGATAAAATTCTCAATAACACTAAATTACAAAATACCCCTATCAAGTTTAAAATAGAAGAAAATAAATGGGCAAACTCTAAGCAAAAAATTGCTATTGATAAAAATAAACTATGGGATATTATTCGCAACATTATCAACAACTCTATGACAGCAATTGACCTAAAAAGAATTGATAAAATAAAATCCAAAGACAAAAGTCCATTCTCTCCAGTTATATCTATTTTTTTTGACTTTCAAAATAACCATCCAGTTGTCAAAATTAAAGACAATGGCGGGGGAATAAAAGACAACAAATTAAAAAAACTATACAAAGCCCCTGTCCAATCTCAAAAACGAAACAACTTATCTGATGGTCAAGGTACAATGTTGATTAAATTTTTTGCTGAAAAGATGTCCATCAAGCTCATTGCTTCAAACATTCAAAACCATCAAGGCAGAGGATTGCAAACCTTAATCATTATGCAATCAAAACTCTCACCTAACTAAATTAACCTCCCTATGTCTACTGCGCCAAATAAACCTATCAAGCCGCTATTAATTTCAGTCGTAGATGACGAGCCAAGAATCCATGACGTGGTAAACAATACACTGATTAACGCTAATATCGCTGAAAAAATTGATGACTTTTTTGATCCAACTTCTTTTTTAGAGGCGCTATCAGAAAATAAAACAGAACCAGAGCTACTTATACTGGATGTCCATTTTGAAAATACGGGCCTTACTGGGGTAGATATCATTCCCTTTATTCGAGAAACACACCCATACTTACCCATTATATTGCTTACAGGAATGGAAGGAATAGAGATTGAACAAGCTCAAGATTTTGAGTGCACCTACTACATCCCTAAGCCAATCGACCCACAGCAGCTAATACGCATGGTGCGCTACTATTTAGGACTGGGAGAGAAATGCAGCAAACGATTGGAAACCATTCAAAATACCTTTACTGAATACGATCAACTTATTGATATTCTTGAACAAGAAATCAATACAGAAAAAACCAATCGACAAATAGATTCTAAGCAGACGATAAAAAAAGAAAAAAATAAGACTAATAAAAGCACTGAACGCATTCTGGAAATTTTACAAAGCATCATTGAACAGCATGAAACATTACCCAGTTTCACAAAAGATTTGGCCGATATTTTAGAACAAGATTTCCCCACGGGAAAACGCATTATTGATTCCATAATCACCCTAGACAAAGTTGGATCCACACCAGGAAGTAAGATTCATAAAGTACAAGGCGCTGAAAATGTATTTAGCTTACGCCTTTCTCACAAAATCAGGTTGTTTTTCTATCAGCCTGAAAAACACAGTAAACGACGCTTGCTACGCATAGACAAACATCACGACACAAAAGGCATGGACAAATGGTTGAAAAATAACAGGCATTCATACGTCAAATAATAAGCACTTATTGAATTTACTGATATAATCCTGAAAAACAATAATTTTCACCTTGACTTATACTTATGGATAGCAACTTTTTACAGCGCATAATAAGCTTCTTAACAAGTGCGCAAGATAGCTTTATGAATAGCACTTTATTGCAACGTATAGACCTATCAGACAAAATTCAAGACAGGCAGCTTTCCCTACGTTGGGTTGCACTATTCGCACTTATTATTTTTATTTTTAGTGCTGGTATTCGCTACGCTTGGATCTCACACTATAGTGATAACAAAAACTACCAGTGGAACGATGAAATCCTGCTCACTACTAATGATGCCTACCACTACGCCACCAGTGCAAAACTTGCTGTTGATGGTCAAATTCACAACAACTCACAACTCATTAGCAATTCTCTATTCGGGGAAAATGGCGCCATCATCGCTAGCGCTTGGCTTACCAGCAAACTCACCTCATTTTCAATGGAGACCATCACTCTGTACCTGCCCATTATCCTCCCTAGCATTACTGGGATTCTAGTACTACTTATTGGTCACTTATTAGGCTTTAGTGTAATAGGGTTAATTGCTGGGCTAATTACAGTATCTTCTAATATTTTCCTAGTACGTACTCGTGCAGGCTACTTTGATACTGATCTTTTAACATTAGTTATACCCTTAGTTTTGATTTATCTCCTACTTAGAATCATAAAAACCAATAACTTTAAAAATGCATTGGTAGCCTCACTCTTACTCACCACCCAAACATTTTTCTACAACAATGCCCCTCTCTTAAGTGAAGTTATTATTATTACTTTTATTGTCTATACCGCCCTACTACGTCGAGACAATCTATCGCACTTAGGCTCTATCTTGATTTTACTACCTGCCATGGTTAGTTTTGATTTACCTACCAGTATTCGCATTGCTCTTATTATTGGTGCTTATTTTTTCGTTACTCAGCATCAAACTGAAAAAGAAAAACTACAAAGATGGGCCTTGCTTGGAATAATTGCAGTACTACCACTCTCAAACTTAGGTGAAAAAGGCTGGAGCAAAGTTTCATACTTCTTTGATACTGCGGATACAACCAGTAGCGCTGGCAACGTATCATTTGTTTACACTTCTATCGCTTCAACTGTTGATGAGATTAAAAAAATAAACTGGGATAGAATGATTGAGCTTGTAACCAACTCAGAATTCACCTTTTATCTATCCATTATAGGGCTTTTAATTTTTCTGTTATTTCGCTTTCAATCTATTCTAATCTGGGGTTTGCTAGCACTTGGTGCCACTGCTTTATTTGCTGGTGAGCGTTTCACTATCTTTGCAATTGCACCACTTTCGCTTGGTTTTGCATTTCTACTTCAACTAATTGCTAGCAACCTACCTAGCGTCAATATTAACGGTACAATTATCAAAAAATCAACTATGCAATATTTAGTGCCAATAGTATTGTCACTACCAACTTTATACCAAAATACTACCTTTGCAACCAACTATAATGCACCGCCCATCCTGTTTAATGACGAGGCAATTGTGCTCAATGCAGTAGGGGAAATAACTCAACCACATGACAAAATTATCGCCTGGTGGGATTATGGATACGAAATTCATTACTTTGCAGGGAGGCAAACTATCGCCTCTGGCGCTGCTAGTCCACAACAGCTCTTCAACTTGTCGATGATCCTTTCTAACCCAGATAAACAATTAGTAGCTAATCTGGCACATCTTCTATCTGAAAATGGCACGGATGGCATTGAAGAGAAAATGAAAAATAACCTTAAATCTGGCCAAGCAATCTTTACCGGGTTAAACGCTAAAAACGCGAAGTTGGCAAATACTCATTCAAAATATATTTATATGCCGGCGCGTATGATTGATATTTTTCCAACTATCTACTCAATGAGCAACAAAAACCTGCTAACAGGTGAGAGGTTTCCATACACCATGTATATAGGTAAAAATGCTCATAAAACTGGTCCAAAATGGATAATCGACAACTCTATTGAAATAGATATCGAGAGTGGCGCAATGAAAACTCCTCAAGGAAACATAAAAATAGCGCAATACATTGAGGTAGAAGCAGCCAATGGTGCTAAACCAAAAACAAATGTCAAGTTGTATAAAGATGCTACCAGCAATATCAGCTTAGTATTTCTAAAAGGCTACAATAAAATCCTACTACTTGATGAAAATGCACTTAATTCTGCATTTATCAAAATGTTCTTCTTTGAAGAATTTGATCCAAATCTGTTCGAGCTCCGCATCAGGAATAACCATGCAAAGCTCTACCGAGTAAAATAACAAATTAAACTTTAAAATAAAAATAGGAGAAGATAAACCATGCAACAACGCACTTTTTACAGTAATGTAATGGTATTAAATAAAGAGGAGCACAAGGATTTGCGCCTAACAGTAGACAATAACTTCTCTAATTTTTCTAATACTAACGCGCTCCCTATTGCCGGCGTTGAATTTACAGAAGCTGCTAGAGAACATCCAATTGCTTTTATTAACTATCAGAATGAAGGTGTTATTCCGGTTTATATCCTAGGGCTGCGTGACAATGAAAATTTACTACTAAATCCAGATAATAGTTGGAAATACCGATATGTACCTGCTTTTGTAAGGCGTTACCCATATATTATGACTGAACCCAACGAAGAAGGAAAATCAGCCATTTGTATTGATGCAGATTATGAAGGTATTAACGACCCCAAAGGGGATCTAATATTTACTCAAGATAAAAAAGAAATCAAACCAGCACCTCAGTTAGAAGCAATTATGGAAATGCTAGGCGATTTCAATGCACAACTTATCAGAACTAGAGAGTTTACAAAACGCTTAGAAGAATATGATCTGCTCAAAGAAATATCGCCACAGATAGATTTACTAGATGGCAGAAGTTTCTCTATTGGCGGTATTTATACCATTGATGAGGAAAAACTCTTAAAACTGGAAGATAAAAAAGCATTAACGCTTTATCGCTCTGGAGAAATGGCCTGGATATACAACCAAATAGCCTCTATTTCAAACCTTATTCGTTTAGCAGACTATATACCTGCTGATGCAAAATCTACAGGTAAAAAAACAAAAAGCACTAAAAGGGCAAATGGCACTAAAAAAGCAACAACGATTAAAAAGAAAAAAGTATCTAAAAAAGACAAAGATACCCTACATTAAGAAAAGTTCTAAAAAAATATTGGAAATAATGCAAATTCACTAAAAGCGGCTCGTAAACACGCCCTTGCAAGACTGTTTACAGCTAAACACCCAGTAAAAATGAGTGTAAATTGCTGTTTTTAAAGAAAAATCAGCCTATTTTTTTAAACTTTGTTAGTCGTAAATTAATCCGCTGCAAAAATTTTGGAAATTATTAAAATAAGCTGTTTTTTTTGCCTTAAATAAGTACGCTAGTTAAATCTCTTGTTTTTTATCCTAAAGAAAGACCTTTGCATAAATAACAATAATCAATGAAAGCTTCTTATTTCTTATAAGAGCTTTCCAAAAGCATTTCCCATTTTTCTGCCCAATTAGTGTGTGTTGCTCCGCTCACTACTACCACTTTATCAGAAAATGATCTAACTATCTGCTCTGGTACGATTCTGTCATCACTTCCTACATAGTGAACCTGTGGTATGGATTCAATCTGTTTAGCCACTATAACAGGATTTATCGAGCCATTCATAGACGTAATCTTATGTATTTTTGCAAATAACTTATAATTCAGGTTGCCTGCAACAGTTATCAGTTTTTTAACATCATCTCTTCTTTTAGTAATTATCGCAGCAATGCCGCCTCCTCCTGAATATCCAATTAATTTTATTGATAACATATTTTCTTTATCTTTAACTATTGATATCACTTGATTAATTGCATCTATCACCTCTTCAGAGCCACGCTTATTGCTCCAATACTTTGAATTGCATCCATTGGTGTTTTTTAGCCAAAGATACTGGCAAGGTCGGGCAATATATAAAATATTAGCACTATCATCTAATGATGCCAACTCCAACGCAACAGGATGAACTGGTGTAGGATTAGTCGAAAGTTGATTACGACTCACCCAAGCCATACCGTCACCCTCTATATAAACTACTAGCTTTCTATCTTTATCCTTACGATTAAATCTCTGATAAGTAGTTAATAGAAAACTGTCTGTTTGTATTTTTTCTTGAGTTAATCCACCAGATATCGCATAACTATCTGCTCGCTCTTGACGCACTTCAGGTGAGAACTTATTACTACAACCGCCAACAAAAATTAAAATTAGTGCAAAGATTAAATACCATCTTAAACAATCATTAAACCATACTTTATTCATAACATAATTAATTCACTAAATGTTAAGCAAAAAAAACCCACCGTAAAAGGTGGGTTTTTTGTTTAACTCCACAAAAGTAGAGCTGTGTTAATTCTAAATATACTTTAGAACTTCCACTTCACTGTTAAGCCACCGCCGTACTGTAAGTAGCTAGAAGAGTGACGTCCATCAAGATCTACACTAACATCTGTGTTCCCATCAGGTGCAGTATATGTATAACCTAAACCAACATCAACCTTAGTATCATCGCCATCTAAACCTTTAGTTGTAAATGAAGAACCACCTGCAGTAAATGTTGCAGTTGAGTCTGCAGTATCACCAGAGAAGTCATGTGAAATACCTAAACGGAACTCAGGTCGTCCAATACCACCTTCACTATCAACAGATTTACCGGTTACTCTTACGCCAACTTTACCTTCGAAAGTATCTACATCACTTGGTGTAACACTAAGATTTGCACCGCCAGCGCCAGTTTCAGTATAAGCATCAGTACTCAAGTGAGAATATGCCAAACCTACTGTAGGAGTGATAGTAACACCATCATCTTCCTTAGGCCAACCAGCTTCTACACTAACAGCAAATAAATCACTATCATAAGCAGAAGATGCTGTACGATCTAATGTGCCAGCTTTAATATGACGAGAGCCTGTATTGTCATTAAATGCATATGATGCAACTCCTTCAATGTAAGAACCATCATCATTCGCCTTATTAGCGTAAACCATCACTTGTGTAGTATCAATATCTGTAGTTGTAGCAGAAACACTATCTTTACCCGTTACATCTGTATTTGCAAAACTTCCTGCAATACCAATACGTGTTACTCCATCTTCAGCTAAACCATCAATACCAATTGCAAGACCTTGTCCGTCTGCATCATAACCAGAAATGCCACCTACATTATCCTGATCCACATCTGCACCGAATATTTGCATCCACATAGTTTCATCTAATGTAGTACCACCTGCATTCATTCCTTTGTCTAGACCATGCTGACGAATCGCTGCCATACGTGTACTACCTGTACCCATAGAAGCACCACTGATTGCCGCTGAAGCAGCTGCATTACCAGCTAGACCAGCAGGTGACAATGAACCAACTGCAGTTCTTAATGCTGCCGCTGTTGTAACGTCATCAAATGCATTGTATAGTGCTAAATCAGAGCTAAGTCCTGTACCTGCCGCACTCCAAACATTTGCCTCGTTTGTACCTGCAGTTAGACCTAAGTCAGAAACACTCTTATAGTTTGATGTAACAATCAAGCTTGTAGCATTACCATTGACGTAACCAGTTCTACTATAACCAATTGTACTATTGTTAACAGTAAAATTCATTAATCCAAAACCTGAGTTCTCATTAGTAACTGTAACATTAGCGCCGCTTTGAATTTTGATTGTACCGTTACCAGCAATATAAGTTGCCTGACCTTCAGAGTATGTAGCTGAAGTAGAGCCCATATTAATTGTCAAGTCACCTTGGATATTCATTGTGCCGTTTTCACCAGCAGCTTGTGAACTATCAAGATCAATATATGCAGTTGTACCGCTTGCATGACTTGTATGTACACCATCAACAATTAATGTAGCATTATTAAACTGGATTGCTTTCGCAACAGCCCCTAATCCACCAGTACTAAATGTTACAGTATCTGTTAGCTTTAACGTGCTACCAATTGAGCCCTCTGTTGCATTACCAACAACAACACCGTACTCATTTCCAGCTGTTCCTGTTGCGTTAACTGACCTAGATCCAGTAATATTTAATGTACCAAGAACTCTTAATTGCCCATCAAGATCAATATCATTAGAAATATTCACTGTTGCATTATCTGCAACTGTCATGTAGTCAAGGCTTCTACTTGCACCAATAGCACCTACAAAGGTTGCTGTTACATCAGGATTAACCAAGATAAACCCTGATCCAGTCTCAGTCAGAGCAGCGTCTATTGCGCCAGTAATTGTAGATGTTCCATTAACTTGTAACATAGCTGTACCTGACGCACCCTCTAAAGTAATATTGTCAGCAGTTAAAGAACTATTTACTGTTAGAGTTGAACCGTCAGCAATCAATATTTCAGCAAGGTTGTTTGTTGCACCAATTGTTCCTGTAACAGAAGTATTTGTATTAATATCTATAATGCCAGCTGAAGATGAATTGCCACTACCTTCAATTTTTCCTGTAATAACAATCTCAGCTCCTGACCCACCTGCTGGAAATGCAGTTGTTAATGTTGCATTTTTGTTACCTGTAGAGGTGCCAAGAGTAATTATAGTTGCATTTACGTTGTGAGCAAATGTCGTTGTAAAGCCAGTAAGGCTTGATTGATTAGCCGATGAATCAAGATTAATTGCCGCCAAACCTCGTCCACCTTGACCAATTTCACCACCTGTTGCCCATGTACCATTTACATTTAATGTACCTTGTGGAGCATCAATTACACTCGATTGAATAGCACCTGTAACATTCGCAGATTGAGTATTTGTTGAACCACTTGCCTCATTATTTAAATTTAATGTAGCGCTTGAACCCATTAATACTGCTGCTGTAATATTACCAGTTGCAGTCACTGTACCATTAATATCCATGTAAGTCGAAGTTGTGTTTTTACTTACAGTAAATGTATTGCCTTCAGAAATTTTTATTCTCTCTAGACCAAGAACACCAAGACTCCAAGTTGGAGCAGCTGAATGACCAATTTCTAAATTTGCATTTGTAAAATTACCTACAATGTTTAATGTACCCTGGCCATTTGCAGCACCATACAATGTTCCTGTTAACGTTGTTCCATTACCTACATTAATTGTAGAATTATTCCCCATTGATATATTTGATGAGAATGTTAACTCATTTGTAGAAAGTCTATTAACATCACTGGTAGAATTGGATCCAAGATTTAAAATAGAGTGCGCATTTAATGTAGTATTTTCTGAATTAAATGTAGTTACATTTTCTGATAAAGTTAACGTTTGGTAACTGTTAATTGTAAAATTACCTGTTCCATTATTTGCACCAATATTACCATGCATTGTAATATTACCACCAATTACTACATTGCTATTTGGAGCAGTGCCGCCGCCAGATGTTGAATTACCGTCAATAGTTCCATAAAAATGGCCAATACCATATACGCCGCCAGCAGCACCTGTTGTACCATTAAATGTTAATGTTGAATTATCATGAATATAATAATTCGTTGTACCATTTAGTGAGACCGTTGCATTACTAGCATCAATTGTTGAGTCAGCGCCGTCAACCTGGAAAGCTGCTGCATATGCAGCCCCTGTCCCAAACATAACTGTAGCTACAGCAGTTGATAATGATTTTTTATTAAAGATGCGGTTATTCGCCTCTGTTGTATTTTTAATACTCATAAAATTACCTCGTTTTGTTAAATTAAAATATATATATATATATATTAAACCCTCATTCTAACTGTCTTTCTGCGCACTTACTTGCCAGAATTTAGAATCCAATGACGCCTTTTTACCATAATAAAATCATAAAAGCAACCGTTTTTGTAAAAAAAAACTATTAATTGTTGTAATTATGCCTTTTTATGTTGTTTTTTTAATAATCTATTTAGATACTATGCGCATATTTTTTCACTAATAGGGTCTGACCCCACTATTAATATCATTTTTAAAGTCCTTACTACCGTAAATTGTATTACTATTAATTGCTTTATCAATTTTTTGCATCTCTTTCTCTGGCAATCCTTCTCGAAACATTAGTTTATATTCTTCCTGTACATCTTTATTATTATTCTTACTCAGTTGTACAAGTGGACTATAGTTACTATGTGCAGTAATTTTTACCTTCACATCTTCTCCCTGTGTATTAAACTGATAACTAGACCAAGGGTAATCTTTTGAAATTTTTACAATGCTAGAACGTATTGGAACTGAATCAATAAAATACATACAATTAATTAAATATTGGCCATTTTCAACCAATGATGCTTTATAGCGACCATCCCATAAAGTTCCAGAGCGCTTTTCAAGCTTGTTAATGTACGACACATAGCGCTGTCCAATATTTTTCATCATCTGGCTAATGCCATCTAAAGTAGTTGGTGTGGCTAAAATGTGTATGTAATTAGTCATTAACACAAAGGCATGGATTTGGCATTCTTCTTGTATGGCAGCTTGATTAAAAATACCAAGATAATGTTGATAGTCTTGTTCAGAAAAAAATACGGCTTGATTGTTATTACCGCGTTGGGTAATAAGCTGTGCAACACCTGCTATTTTAAATCTTGGTTTTCTTGCCATTTATATACCTTTATCCGCTGATTTGGGGTCAAACCCCAAATGAGAAATTCCATCTATTTGCAAATTTTCTGTTAGGCGATTTATCGTTTCACTCTGCCCTGTTAACTTCCCTAGCACTTTAAGTAATTTAACTGGAAATGAGAAAAGTCGCACTGGCTTGCCGATTGAGTTTGCTATTTTTTTAACCAACTGCGGAGTGGATAAGTCTTTTTCATCTGCAACCAATAAAGTTTGATTGGCTACTGATGGATAAGCAACCACCTTGGCAAGTAATTGAATTAAATTATCCGAAGAGATTAGACTACGTTTATTTTTTATTGAGGAAAATGGTAACGGCACGCCCAGCTCCACCAAACGTGTTAAGCGCTGATAATTACCTTTAACACCTTGTCCGTAAACCAGTGGAGGGCGAATGATTACAACATCCATAGATGATTTTTGTGCAATTTCACGCAGTGCAATTTCCGCCTCCAACTTGGATATTGCATAAGGACCTTGTGGATTTGGTTTATCATTTATTCTAAACGGATGCTTATCAGTATATTCACCATTTACTTTAATACTACTGACAAAAATAAAACGTTTTACGCCAGACTCAAGCGCTTGTTTTGCAAGTTGAATAGTGCCATCCACGTTAACCTCTCTAAAAATAGACAGTGAATCAATGGACTTCTCGTTGAGAGCGTGAGCTCGATTTGCAAGATGAATTACAATATCTACACCTTTAAGTGCAACACCCCAATTTGTTTTAACACCTATATCGCCCGTCACTACAATATCTTTATTTTTTATTTGGCTCTGCACATTACGCACAGTTCCCCGAACCTGATGTCCTTGATTTTCAAGTAATTCGAACAATGGCCTACCAATGAATCCGTTTTGTCCGGTTATAAGTATCTTCATTTTCTTAACTAACTTTTTTTATCTTGTTTGGGGTCAGACCCTATTTTAGAATAAATATGGAGCGTTTTGTTGACTACTTGATTTATAGAAAACTCTTGTTCTGCCATTAGTCTACTTTTCTTTCCCATACTAGTTAGTAACTTCGGATTATTAATTAATTTTTGAATTGCTATTGACAATTCTTTCGCATCTTTTTCTGGCACAAGGAAGCCATTTTCTCCATCTTTTACTACTTCACGACAGCCTGGAACATTTGTGGTAATAATAGCTCGACCAATAGCGGCAGCCTCAATTAAAGATTTTGGCAGGCCTTCACGATATGATGGGAGTACCGCAATATGCGATTCAGTCAACAACTGAAAAATATCTATTCGCTCTCCAAGCCATTTAACAACGCCTGATTCATTCCACTGCTTAAGTTGTTTTGTTGATATTGATTCTGGATTGCCTGGATCCACCGGCCCAACCAAAATAAAATCCACTTCCAATCCTTGCTGTTTTAATATTTTGGCTGATTCTACAAATTCGCCAACACCCTTATCCCACAACATTCTAGCAACCAAAATAATTTTTATCTTACCATTAGGAATGGAACTGTATGCAAATTGTTGAATGTCGACACCAGAGCCTTTAATTGTAAATTTGTGCGCTGGATAAATAACCTTATGATGAGCAAATAAAGATCGATCATCTGGATTTTGAAACAATATCCAAACTTTTTTACTATTAAGTATTAGGCGATATCCTAATAATAGAATTTTTTTTCTAATAAACGCCTTTAAGCCTTGAGCTATAAAGAGATAGCCCAATCCTGAAATTGCATTCAGAATTTGGATATTTCCAACCCATCGTGCTATTAACGTTCCGTAAAGCACTGGCTTAATAGTGACATGATGCACAATATCAGGCTGAATCTCCTTATACAGTCTGCGCAATTCTCTAAGTGTTTTAAGCTCTTGCCAGAATCCAGTTGAACTCCTGTGAAAATTGATGGAATGAAATTGAAGTGATTCCTGGTTTAATTGTTTTATTTCTTCGCTTGTCCCTAAACGAGATACAATATGCACCTCGTACCCTGCATCTCTGGCAGCTAATGCAATGGGTAAACGATGAGAAAGAAAAAACCAAAGCTCATTAACTACAATAATAAGTTTCATTTTTTAATTTTCGAATTATGGCCGCGTTTAAACATCCATATTACTCCGCCAGGAAGTGCTACTACCAAAATAGATAAGCCATAAAGTATTGAAAGTACGAGCGCTACTTCTGGTGCAACACCCAAGTAGCCAAAACCAACCACCATAGCCCCTTCTCGCACCCCCCATCCGGCAATTGAAATAGGCACTACCATCATTAGTCCTACTAGTGGAACCATTAATAAAAAACCACCCCACTCTATATCCAGTCCTAGTCCGATCGACATTATCATCACTGAAAATACTGAGATTAGATGAATTAATACTGAAATTAGTAGAATAATTACCCCATTGTAACGATCAGATATACAATTCCTCCCCTCTCGTGAAAGAGAGTAGAGGCCTTTGATGATTTTAAAATGAGAGAAATTACCCAGAAGTTTGTCTGTAAAAAATACAAGCAATAGAGCAAGTGATATGCTTGACGCAATTAGCAACCCCCCTGTACGGGCAATTGAATTATTAACCAATTCAAATAATAACGGAAGTGAGAGCAGCACCAATAGAACTAGGCCTACCATTCCAAACAACCGATCCATTAATACGCCTAAAGTTGCACGACCTAAAGTCATTCCTTGTTTTTTTAAATAGTAACCTCGAATAACATCTCCACCAACGCTGGACGGCATTGCTTGGTTAAAAAATAACCCTGAGTATAAAATTTGCAATGTATTTTTATAATCAAGTTCTATTTTTTGGCATTTAAGTACGAGTTGCCAACGAACAGTTGCAATAAACACCTGAACAGTCAGTAAAATTAGAGCATAGGTAATCATTGTAATATCTACATTTTTTAAAATATTAATAATTTCCTTGAAATCAACTTGACTAATCAACAAAATGATTAACCCCAAAGAAACAATAACTTTAAGAAAAATTGCGATTTTTTTATTCACATTTTAAACAATGTTTTTCTCAATTAGAGTCAAGCCACGCTTGAAACATTAATACACTCCACAATTGGTATTGTTGATTTTTTTTACCGCTACTGTGTTGATTCCAAGCCCTTCTTACCTGTTTTACATCAAAATACCCGCCATCTTTTAGCTTTTGTTCAGATAGAAGATCTTCTGCCCACTCTTGCAATGGACCTTTTAGCCACTCTCCTACTGGAATACCAAAGCCACTTTTGGGACGTTCAATTAAATTTCTAGGGACGTACCGATCCAAAAGCTCTCGTAAAATCCACTTGCCTAACCCTTGATGAATTTTCATAGATAGTGGAAGTTGAGCAGAAAACTCCACGATACGATGATCTAGCAATGGCGCCCTAGTTTCTAAACTATTAGCCATTGCCGCACGATCTACCTTGGTCAAAATATCATCAGTGAGATAAGTGACGGTATCGAGATAAGTCATACGTTCAGTAAAATTATCTCCAATATCCCAGAGCTCTTTATGACTACCTACTAAATCATAACTATTACCACTCATTAGTGGAATAGGATTAGGCCATATTCTTACCAACATTGCATACAACTCTATCTCACCACTCTGCCTCAACAACATAGCTATTTTATGGATTTTCTCACCTGGGTGACGAACTCGTAATTGCTGTGGAAGGAGTGGGTCTATAATCTTAAAAAAATAATCCCAACCACTAGGAGAAGAAAACTCAATCAATACTGCAAGTGCTTTACGAATCATTTCTGGAAAATATTGCATTTTATGAAATAAAGAGGGTGCCCATTGATGTCGGTTATAACCAGCAAAGAGTTCATCGCCACCATCGCCTGAAAGTGCAACCGTGACATTCTTCTTAGCTAAAGTGGAAACCAGTAGAGTTGGAATTTGAGAAACATCTGCAAACGGCTCATCATAATAATCTGGCAGTTGAGGAATTATAGAGAGCGCATCATCTGCAGTTACAATCCATTCGTGGTGGTCGGTACCCAAATGATTCGCCACAGCACGCGCATCACCCGACTCGTCATAGGCAGAATTTTCAAATCCAATAGTAAAACTTTTTATTGGCTGATCAGAAATAGCTTGCATTACCGCAGTTACGCTACTAGAATCTACTCCACCAGAGAGAAATACCCCTAAAGGTACATCTGCCAAACTTTGCCCTTGAATCGCGTTGTGTAGCAACTTATCTAATTGATCAACGGCATCCGCACGACTACCTGTAAAAGGATCTCTTCTGGCCTGACGAGTAATCTCTTGCAATGACCACCAACACTCCTCTATCTCACTCCAACCCCCATTACCATTCTTCTTAAGTTGCAAAAGATGACCAGGACGTAATTTAAAAACTCCTGAATGGATGGATTGTGGCGCTGGGATATAATTATAGCGAAGCAGGTTAGCCAAAGAATCTCGGTCCACCCCACCTCGCCAAGCCGGATGCTGTCGTAATGACTTTAACTCTGAAGCAAAAAGAAAGGTGCGCTTGGCACCTTTGCCTTGCCAACCATAATAAAGTGGCTTCTCTCCTATTCGGTCTCGTACTAGCGAAAGCGTTTGTTCTTTTTTATCCCAAAGGGAAAATGCAAACATTCCAATACAGCGCTGTAGCGTTTGTTTAATACCCCAAGATTCAATTGCTGCAAGTAACACTTCCGTGTCCGAACCTCCACGAAAAATCACACCAGCTTGGAGCAGCTCCTTTTTTAATTCCTGATAGTTATAAATTTCGCCATTGTAAGCAATCATAAAACGACCACTTATAGAAGACATAGGTTGGTGTCCTTGTGCAGAAAGGTCAATAATCGAAAGACGCCGATGTGAGAATCCTACGCCAAAATTACCATCAAACCAAACACCAGAATCATCTGGCCCACGGTGAGCAAGCTGACTTCCCATACGCTGCAACAGAACTAAGGGGTCGCCCCAGTTAGGATTAAAATTGAGAAAACCGCTAAAACCACACATATTTATTGGGTGCTATTAAAAATACTTTATTCAAAACCCCACTCCTTCAAATACTCTTTTTTAATCTTATCCATCGAATAGTTTTTCTCAATTCTCTTTCGCGCCTGTTTTCCTGATATTTTTCTCTCTTGTTTATTTCCTATTAACTGTAGGAGCGAACTAGCTATACATTGATCATCTCCTACTGGACAGACTCGTCCATATTGACCGACAATATACGCTGAATCTCCCACATCGGTTACAACACAAGGCACTTCAGATGCCATCGCTTCTCCAATCACATTAGGAAACCCTTCACCCCAAGCTGAGGAAGAAACAGCTATATCTAACGCTGACATAATCCTTGGGACGTCTGATCGTTCGCCTAAAAAACGAATCGATAGATTGTTACTCAGATCACTCGTAACACCGTGGCCAATTAATAAAAACAACACTTTTTGTTTACTGCCAGTACTATATAAGCTGTCTACTGCATGATCTATCGTACGCAGAAGTGTAGCATGATCTTTCATTGGATGTAAACGAGAGATGTGTCCAACTAAAATCGTACTTTCAGAAACCTCTAACTCCTTACGCAATTGTTGACGACGATTTTTATCTGGACGAAATTTTTGTAAATCAAAACCGTTAGGAATTATCTTTGTTTTTTTTGACAAAAATCCAATATCGCAATGTTGCTCTGCACTAAGACTTGAGTTATAAATAATACTATGCGGAAAAAAAGATAGCCAGCGCCCCAACACAATCAACCAGCGAGTTTGGATTTTCTCACTGTTGATATCATACAAAGTCTGTCTCACATTCCAAAATAGTTTTTTCTTTCTGTGCATTGGATCAAACAAAAAAACCGCTGCAGTTGCAACTATATTTCCATGATACATCCAGCCTTGCACAATGTCTGGATTAAAAGATCGCATAATCTGTCTCAACTTCTTAATAGTCTGCCAACTAGGGCGTGCTCCTTGTCCCAAATCCAACGTCTCAACCTTAACACCCAAAGTCTCAATCTGCTCGGTAATTTTCCCTCGACCCATTAATGAAATAACCGAAGAGTTTAAGGCTTCATCTCGTAGAGATGCTAATAACTTATACAGCATCATTTCTGCCCCACCAGTGTCTAAATCGGTAATGATATGTGTAATTTTCATTTAAATAATACTCAAACCTTTAAGTCTTGAACAAATCCACAAGCAATGTAGAGCATAGTTAATGAAGTTTTTTTCTATCAATTCTATTTAAAAAGCATGTCACAAACAGCGTTAAAATTGGCTCTATTGGCAGCCTATACTTTACTCCTATTATTGGACCAGTTATGGCGAAGAAGTAACCCACCAAGAGCAGGAGTGTGGTTGTCGTTATAGGTGGCAATGTCACAATCATCTTAAATACACCTATCAGTGCTAGCATTGTAAACATTATAGATATGATAGTGCCAACTACTAAAATTGAAAGATAGAGAAATCCGCTACTATTCTTTATATAATTGAATAATTTCTCAACCATACCGTTTCCTTTAGTCTCATAAAAAGACGGGTGCTCCATTGCTCGCAAAGCTGGAGCATAGACCGCACTCGGTGCTAACAAATTAATTGTAGAACCTACTATCCATGCTTTTAATACATTCAAGAAACCAAATTCAAACAGTATATCCTTGCCCACATTAGCCTGATACGAACTGCTTTCAAATGGATTTGGTGATAACGCCCCTAACTGATCACGCTGTAATGCCGAGGCCAACCTTTCTCTAGCTAATTGTTGCCCTTCTTGATAACTACCTTGCCCAGAATATTGATAAGTCGCAGGAACAACCCAGCCTAAAAGGTGTGTTCCTGTCTGAGACACTAACGCTGTTGACCCGTACTTTTGATAATTACGCTGGTGAATACTACCCAACAAAACCCCAACAATAACTAAATAAAGCATTGCTAGTGTTCCAATTTCTAGAATAGTATCTCTATGCCACAGCCTCCAACCCACCAAACCAATTAACAAAACTGGTAACAAGTAATAAGAAGATGGACGCACTAAAGTTGCTAGAGATACAAATAGTGCCAATAGAGCGAGCCACCTAGTTTGTTCACTCTGTAAATACTGAAGCAGTGAAAAAATAAATAAAATAAATAGAAATAGAAATAAAGTATCTGTTAAAAGTGAAGTAGATAGTATTATCATATTCAAATTAATAACGGACAAAATTCCTGCAATCCAAAACCCCTTGCCAAAAATGGATTTTGCCATTGAAGCAATCACAACACAGCTAATACTATCTAACAGAATTTGGATTGAAATTACATTCCATAATGACTCACCAAATATAGTATAAATAGATGAAAAAAACAAAGGGTATCCTGGAACCCTTTCATGGGTTACACCTAAAAAACCATTTTCTGGGAACTGTTGTGCGAGCCGAATATAAATAGATTGATCCTCAGTAAACAGATAGTCTAACTCAACAAAAAATAAAGCATAACCGACACGTACTAACAACGCCAATAGAAATAGGAACATTGCATCTTTTTCTATCTTATGATCCATCTTTTTCCAACACTACCATCAAACGAAACGCCATCATACTGCCAAAAAACGGAAGAATCTTCTCTTCTATCTTGAGCACGGCGTGTACCCATTTATAAGGAAGTAAGGACCACGACTTAAATCCTCCAGAGAGAGGGTAGGCAAAAAGACTTAGCCAATCTGAACTGTTAATCGTAAATCCTTTTACTGCTGCAAGAAATAGTTGCGGATCCTGCTTAAAAAGTATAGTTGGAATTGCCTGGTTGGATTCATAAGGATCTTTATCTACTTCTACTTTACAAGGATCATTTATACTCCACCTCATTTCAACTGGCTCATTGTGTCCAATTTTATATAATAATTTACTAACAGGGGTAATACCAGGCTCAACCATAATTACTCTGCCACCTGGCTTCAAAATACGGTGCGCCTCAGCAAAAAAAGGTAATGGGCACTGCAAATGATGCAATACATCAAATAACACAATATTTGAAAATACATTACTATCAAATGGCATATTCTGTGCATCAGCCACCACATCTACTCCAACAGAATATTGAATATCACTCTTAACCAGCCTCCCTTCACCAATATGTAGATTCCCAATACCACCACCAATTTCTAAAGTATCTCCATCGCACATAACACTTTCAATCTTTTGGTAGAAATTCTTATAAATAGCTCGTAATACAGGTTTATTTTTCCATTGTTGTTTATAAAATTCTAAATTCATATTTTTTTAATATAGTTATAATAATTTTTGAACTTGATAAACTTTCCGCTTAATTTTAATAAAAAATATTATTAATAATAACCAGATATTTAGGCAACTGGCAACCGTATTTCACTAAAATCTTGAAAAACTGGCACTTTGTTTCTTCTACAAAATTCCATGCCATTACTCCACTCTGAGGCTCCATTAATATATATAAAATCAATATTAAAATCTTTAGCGGCGTTAAAATCAGCCAAAGCATCGCCAAAATACAAGGCGTTATCTAGATTTAATTTTTTCAGATGGTTTTTTTTTGATAATGGACTCCCATATATTCCTTTAAAAAAATATGATAAATTTCTTTTACTTAATACACTTCTAACTTCTTCTTGCTCACCACCAGAAATTACAAAACAATCTATTTTATGACTATATAGCGACTCTAGAATGTCACGAACCCCATTGATCAAATCACAATTAAGTAAACCATCATGACTTAATTTTGAGTATATTTCTAAAGATTTTTCTAAATCTGAATTATATTCTTTTTTCTTTTTTATTATTTTAAAGAAATAATCAAACTTGACAAAACGAGATATACCGCCATTTTTTTTATGATACTTAACAAATTCATCAATTAGTAATTTATCTTCTCCTTTTAGACTTTTAGCAAAAGCATCAGATTTTACTGCATTGGAATTTAAAATCACCCCATCACAATCGAATATTATATTTGTATATTTTTTTATATCAAGCACCTAAAATTTTTTCCACTTTTTTTAAATCATCCAATGTGTCAACCGCTAAAGAATTATTGGAAACTTCTATCATGTGCACATCATAGCCCAATTCTAAGAAGCGTAATATCTCTATATCTTCTATATCTTCCAGAGGGGTTTTTTTTTCTACACTCGAAAAAAATGTTAGTAAATCTTTAGGAAATGCATAAATACAAACTTGTTTTTTAGCAGCAACAAATGACAATTCTTTTGTTACTGGAATACCATTTCTGCTAGAGTACAATAACCTTTTGTCTACACTAGTTACTACTTTTGGTATTGTAGGGTTGTTAAAATCATCTTCTGAAATTTGACACATTGCATTTATAATATTTTTTGGATTTTTTTTACTTGCAGCTATTACCAACTTTATGTCATCTGGATCAATAATTGGCTCATCCCCTTGTACATTAATATAGATATCCGCCTCAATTACCTTAGAAGCCTCATAAACCCTATCTGTTCCAGTTTTACAAGATTTAGGAGTCATAATAACATTCATTTTATGTTTATTACAGTGAGAAAACACCCTGTCGTCGTCAGTTGCGACAAAAATATTACTACGATCTATAGCCGCACAGCACCTATCATAAGTACGCCTTATCATACTTTGACCACAAATATTCAATAGAGGCTTTCCAGGCAGACGGCTCGAACCATAACGAGCTGGTATGATAACAACTACTTTTAAATCAGAACTTATCGGCATAAATTGAACCTTGAGGTATATTGTAAGTACTAGGTGTTAACATGGTAATTCTTTGGTTTGACTGCTCCTTAAACAAATCAAACAGTTCAATCATTTTATTTTGTCTAGGATCTTCTAAACTGTATCCATCGAACCCAACTAAACTAATGCTACTAGCCTTGCCAATATCAGCTAATGACAATGCGTATCCAGCACTTAATTCATACGGCAGTGTGCATTCTTTTTCATGTACTTGAAATACACCTTCAGAAATATTTAAACCATAGTCCAACAATTCATCAATATTAATTACATCTAAAGTATTATTTAACAATGCTTTAGATGTAATTAATGGTTTAGTTATTTTGGTATACAAGCCATGCTCAATTAACATCTTGGATTCATTTGATGACACGTAAACATCAATAAAATTCTTTGGAAATGTTGACTGAATATTAATTGATATGACTATAGGCTTATAGGTCTTTATATATTGAATAACAGCTTCCTGATAAGTTTGCAAATTTTTACCAGATCCTAAAATTAACACCTCTTTGTTTAAACACCAATTTTTTGCATTCCAACTGCCCTTGTTATTAGTGTTACCTCGTGCATGTAAAAAAAGATCTTCATCATAATAGCTTGCATCTAATTTTGACATAAAGCTAATTGCTTGCAAAATTTCTTTATTGCTATACCGGTCACCTACAACCATTTCTTGAATATAAGTTGGATGAATATTATTTATTGCTGCCAAATTATAAAGCAAACTTTCCCCCCACCCATAATGATTTTTTAATGGTAAAAAATCTGATAAAACTAGGTCAAATAGTGCATCAAGACTATAATCTATCTGATTCTTTTTCTGTAGCTCTAAAAGAAGATTTTCAGTTTGAGCATTTCCTGCTCCACGACCCATACCAAGTATAGTAGAATCAATCCAAGTAACTCCATTATCTATGGCAGACAAAATATTTGATATAGCTAATCCTTTGTTATTATGTGCATGAAACCCTATATCTCCACTCCAATTAGATCTTAGCGATGAAGCTATCCTAACAACATCATCACTCTCCATACAGCCAAGAGAGTCTGCAAAATAAAGCACATCAATTAGCTCCCAACTTTGTACTAATTTAAAAGCTTTTGACAATTCCACCTCAGATTGATTTTGTGGTTGCATGATATTCAAACCAACTTGATAGCCAATTTGTTTTAATGTTTTTGCAATCTTAAAACATTGATTAATATTAATAAAATTAGTGGCTATACGTACCAAATCAACTCTGGATTTTTTTTTAGATTGGAATAAGATTTGGATAGCTTTATCGATAGAATAATCACTATTTAAAATACTATTTGCATCAATCATTACACCAACCAAGATGTCGCTACTTATATTAAGGGAGTCAATATATGTATCAGTCGTATAGGCAAATGCCCCTAAAAATCTATCTTGTGGAAAATTACGAAAACCTAACTCTATAACATTAATATTTGAATTATTCATTACATGAAAATATTTTTGAATAACCGACCTATCAAAATCCCAATTATTATAATAACCGCCATCACGAAATGTACAGTCCAATATTTTTATCATGTTAATACCTATTGCCCCAAAATCTTTAGCAACTTTTTAAAGTTTATATGCAAAACATTTTACAAATTTTATACCTTTTTGGTACACTTGTTGCTTTACATGCCCCTAAAGAAATTCATCTTTTTTTATACACATATTATTTATATAATTTTCAATCTTTTATATGCAAAAATAACCATCTTAAGCAGCAACCATCCATGACGGAAACGTGATATCTGTGTCTCTCCATACTCTCTTGCTGCATAGCGAATGGGGACCTCTACTATCTTCAGATTGAGTTTAGTAGCGCCAAATATAAGATCAAAATCCCCAAAAGGATCAAAATCCCCAAAATAAGAACGATTTGCTACAATTTTCTCATAATTTTTCTTAGTTAATGCCTTAGTGCCGCAAAGAGTATCGGTAAGCCTTTGATTTAGTAACCATGTAAATAGTACAGAAAATGTTCGATTAGCCCAAAAATTTAAGAAACGCATTGCCTGGTCATCCATTGGATAGACAAGGCGTGTACCATTGATATACTCACCTTTACCTGAAGCAATTGCATTGTAAAACTTTGGAAGATCCTCTGGTGGAACAGTAAGATCCGCATCTAAGATCATAAGAACATCTCCACGAGCATGATTAAATCCTTTACGCACTGCATCTCCCTTGCCTTTTCCATCTTGAACCAAAACCTTTATATCTTTATCTGGATAGGATTTAATTACTCGATTGATCTCATCCAAGGTGCCATCTTGGCTATTTCCTTCCACATACATAATCTCCAGATCTTCACAGAAATCTGGAATTCTCTTTACTGCATTCTCAATATTCCCTTTCTCATTACGACATGGAATTAGCACAGTAGTTGATGGCCGCCTTAATGCCACACTAAGCATTGGGCGGGCAACTAAATAGTTCCTAAGCGAGAGACGACGAATTAATGGTAAAGTCCCGATAAAACGATTAATGAATGACCCTACGCCAAATAGACTGCGTGGCACCAACTGTTGCCACTCTCGTTTAACTGTTTCAAAATTAGCTAATTGTAAAAAGTTCATAGTATCCTCTGTAGAAATCCAGTTCACTTCAACTGATGGCATTTTTAGACCAATCTTCTCTCCTAAATTAAGTATAGGTTGCCAATACCATGAGTAGTAAGATATGATAAGCCGAGTATCTGGTGTACATAGAGGATGAAGCTTGGCAAATGCATCTTCACAATCATCTAAATATCCAATTGTATCTGAAAGAATAATAAAATCAAACTGCCCTTTCAACGAAGAAATAAAAATTTTGTCTTCTATATCTCCTTGTATAAAATCAAGATTTGGATATTTTTTTTGTGCAATATTCAACATATTAGCACTTAAATCCACACCAACTCCATAAGAAGGATTTAAAGCATTTAAAAGTTGTCCTGAGCCACATCCCAATTCCAACACTCTCTTTCCTTCCCCCACAAGGAATCTCATATAAGAATTGTCATTTTTATAAAAATAACTATTCTTTTTAATCCACCTATCTCTACTATTAGAAAGTTTATTAGCTTGCTGTATTATTCTCTCTTTTCTATTTGATCTCATTAAGCCACTCTTCAAAAATAAACATTACATTTTCCTTTTTATATGCTTCTGGCAACAAAGAGTTAAGTCTAGTATTTTGGCTTTTTATATTTGACTTTTTCATAAGATTAATAAATTGTTTAGAATTATATGCAATTGCAATATTATTACTAACAATCTCCTTAATTCCGCCAGACTTATCTGTGGCAATAACCGGGGTTCCAGAAACTAAGGACTCTAATACAGAATTAGGCATACCCTCCCAACGCGAAGATAGTAAAAACACATCAGCACCTGCATACCACTGCCATGGGTTATCACAAAAACCTAAAAATTTAACCTGATCTTGAAGGTTTAATAACTTAACTTTATCAATAAGTTCATATTTTAAATCACCATCGCCCAAAATTGTAAGTGTTGCCTTTTTATTATTAAGCTCACTAAACCAATGCAATAAACGATCGAATCCTTTTTGAAAAGTTAACCTACCAGAGGCGACATAACACACTCCTCCATTGTCAAAACGCCTCATAGGTAATATAGATGATCGTATTGTTTCTACATCAACAATATTTGGTAATATTTCTATCTTGTCTTTAGAGACTGAGAAATCTAATATAAACTCTTCTTTCATCCTTATCGAAGTACAAATTAACTTATCAGTTCTTGAGTACAAAAGACGGTAAAGAATAGCCATTACTCTTGGTCTTGGATTATTAGGTAAACTAATCGATGGAATATTTGCCTCTCTAGTCCATATTTTTATCTTTCGTGGCAATAACCAGCGAATAGCCAATAGAGTTACATTAATATAACCTAAAGTAGTAAAAATTACCTTAGGATTCAATTGGTGTATTTTTTTTATTAATGGAACAATAGAGCGTTTCAGGGTGATTGTATTTAAGTTGTATATTGAAACACCATCCAATACCCTTGAAAGTAGTGGTCCGCTCTTATCAAAGATCACAATTCCAACCGAATGGCCATTACTATGGAGTCCTGACAATAGGTTCAATACAACTCTCTCCGCACCTCCGCCAGAAAACCTGGGCAGCAAAAATAAAATAGAGTGTCTATTCATTTAACTTAGCAAAATATGGTTATAGATAGATAGAATTCTATCAAGGTGCTTTTTAGATGAAAAATTATCATATGCGAACTTGTACGCATTATCCTTCAATATACTTGCACTTTTATCATTCATAATAATAGAAACCTTATTAGTAAAATCATTTTTATTATCTGGATTATAAAGCATTCCATTTATTCCATTATTAACAATTTCCATATGGCCACCATACTTAGCAGCAAGAACGGGGGTATTTTGCAACATCGCCTCCACGATAGACCTGCCAAATGCATCTACAAGGCTCGGAGCAACCAATAAATCTAAAGACGATATTATTTTGTTCGTATCACCAACAAACCCTGTAAATACTATTCGATTACTCATGCCAGCACTAGAAGTAATTTTTTTTAATTTATCTACATACTCTTTTGGTCCAGCACCGACAACCATCAAATAAACATTATTATTATAAATGTCAGAAATATTTTTGATTACGAAGTCTATATTCTTATAATCAACAACTCTTCCAATACACCCTAATAAAAAACATTCAGGTGGTATATTGTATTTTTCAACAACATAACTTCTTGCTAACTCTTTGTTTACAGTAGATTCTATATTAAACGGGTTATAAACTACTGTTTTTTGATTATCTTTAATATTCTGTGGTGCGCTCTGCATAACCACATTTGAAATAACTACAAAATAGTCACATAAATACCGAATTAGAAACCAAAATCTTGAGGCGCTAAGTAAAGTTCTTTGATGCCAAACAAATCCTTTTGAAAAAATTTTTGCTGGTAAGGACCATGATAAATTTACCCTCAAATCATTACCATGCACAATGTCAATTTCATTCGCTCTAATAAATCTACTAAAATGAAAGAAATTAGCAAAAATACCTATAATAATCGATAACTTATTAGGAGATTCACCGGCAAGCCTATAAGATTTTAAAACAGAAAAAGATATATTTCTATAACTTAAGTATTGTGACAACGGTCCATCGCCTCTATGAAGAACAATAATTGCAGGAATATTTGCATCAATTAGAGATAAATACAGCTCTAATGTGGATATATGGCTACCGCCAACAGAATCACCAACAAATGGGAAAAGTATTTTCATTTATGACTTTCTATCTGGGGCATAATGGCTTTAAGATTATATTTATATATCGTTTAAAGAATTAAAAGCATAAATAAAATATATTTTCAGTAAAAACTGAATAAAGGGTTTTTGTCATTAATAATAAAGCATATTCAACGAAAAAATAAACGCATTATACTGATTTATAAAATAAGCTAAATTAAATCACAATTAAATTTAGATTTGCCGTCTTGTAGTATGCTTTTTATTTTATCAATAGGTACACACCTAAAAGTTTTATTTGATATGCCTTCTATTGCATTTATTAAATTAGATTCTTTGGTAATATGCAGAACACCAAGATCAGACATAAACTTGGTTTTTGGGTGTACAAAATAATATTCATCACTGTACTCAGAGTACTCAATACATGGAATCTCATTAATTAAAAAATCAAAATATGTTGTTGTTCTTGCGTTAGACACAACAAATTTTGCTTTTTTTGCTAATAAAGGTGCAGGAGTATAATCAACTATAACTCGTTTATCTTCTATACTTAAAACTATATCATCAACCCAATCATTTCCATCTTTACTTCTAACAGACTTAGGTTTTATAACGATTAAAATTTTAGGGTATATTTTTCTAATAGCATAAATAGACTCTAATAATATTTTTCCCGATATTTTTTCATTTTTATGAAAATATGGAACCAATGGTTTTTTTGTTAGAATTACTATTATTTCATTAGATTTTTTTATATCCTCACTATCAAACAAATTAATAGAGTTGACATAATCCCTCCATCTGTCATTCAATTTGGGATATCCAAGATAAACCCTTTCCTTAGGTAGACAAAAAATATCTGATCTAAAATCTTCATATTTTGTATATGAAAGCAGTTTTCCCGGGTAATTATTAGATGTAAAGCCACGAATTTTATGTTTATCTTTCCATATAATCTCCCTTTTTAATTCATCTTTAGGAGAATGTATATAAAATTCTCTTATAAATGACTTATTTGTTGGAGAATTGTAATTATGCATAACATAATACTTACCTTTTAACTTAGATAGAAAATATATTACCTTTACTAAAATAATTCCACTCATCGAATTATTAAACATAATAACCGTTGGACTTCTGTTAAATACGATCCATAAAATAATATAAATCGACTTTATATACTGTTTTGTGTTATATTTACGAAACATGATAGTAGAGTTTTCATTAACCGCGTTGTAGTACATTGGGATTTTTTTAATCTCTTTAAGGTCTATATCGTGAAAAAATATAGTTTTTATATCAAACTTACATTTCCCCAAATTAACAATAAATGGCGCCAAGGTATCAAACCCAACATATTTCTTTGGTGAAATTATAAGAATTTTTCTCATTGGCTGAAATTTAAAATATTTTTTATATTTTTCTTAACAAATATTTATCCAAAGCTAAAAACTTTAATCCAGATTTATGGAAAACATTTACTGCATCTAATGGAGAGCTTACAATAGGGTATCCATGAAGGTTAAATGATGTATTCAACAAGCCTCCATCACTTCCTGTAATTTTATAAAAATTATTCAAGATTTTATAATAATGTGGATTCTTACTTTTTTCAACAACTTGTGGCCTTATAGTTAGATCATATGGGTGGGTTGCAGCTCTAAAATTTTCAACACCATCATTTGTATCAAATGTAATTATCATAAAAGGTGAATTATGTTTCTTGGGATTGTATAAATTTTTTTCCGCATCTTCTGATCTCATTGATCCGGCAAAAGGCATCCAAAAATCACGCTGCTTTATCATCTTGTTAATTTCAACTATATTTTCTAATTTCCTAGGGTCTGATAAAATGGATCTATTTCCCAAAGCCCTTGCTCCAAACTCTTCTCTGCCCCAATATCTAGCAACAATTTCACCACTAGCAATTAGAGATGCAATAGTGCCTTCTATATTACTATGTTTTTCAATTGAAACATCATAACCAAAATCAAAATTATTTATAGCGCTCAATATATCGTCTTCGTTGTATATTGCCCCAAGATATAAATCCTTCAACGGCAATATATTTAATTTTTCTTGCATTAATTCAGATGCAATTTGATAGGCGGCACCCATGCTGTTAGACTCATCAGAACATGATGGCATAATAAAAACCTTCTCTAATTTATCTAACTCTAAAATAAGTTTGTTTAATTTTACATTCATAAATAGACCACCCCCCAAAACTAATTTTTTGGCTCCAGTCTCTTTTAAACAATTTTTAACCCAGGTTAGTGCCATAAATTCAACAAAATTCTGCATTGCCATGGATATGTCATCAAATCTTCTAAACCTAAAAATATCCTCTAATTTTGAACCCCATAAATAAGTTGGACTTCTGGTGGTTGATCGACTCCATAATAATTTATTATCATCTGGCCACTCAAAAAAATCTATCATTTTTTTACATATTAAGCTAGATCTTTCAGGATCACCATATGGAGCCATTCCCATTATTTTGTATTCATGCTCCAACGGAACTAGCCCCATATTAAATGTTGCACGTGAATACAAAGATGCGAATGAATCATGTTGAGGTATTTCAGCGATACGTATAATTTTACTATTCTTAACAATACTCACTGTACCGCAAAGTCCATCACCCCCTCCATCATTAGTTAGTATCAATGTATTATCTGTTAAATCTCCACCCGAATAAAGCGCTGCCGCTGCATGACACTGATGATGATCAACAAATTTTATTTGAGAAGGCGCGAACCCCATATTGTAAATTTTTTTAAGTCGACGATCTTCTATTTTTTTACAAGTATTTTGTTTATTAGTAAAAGTTAAAATAGACTTGTTAATTAATTTTACAAGTCTATCGAAATTAAAACTACTTCCTTTATATATGTCGGCTTGCTCCCTGTATCTATTCATTATAAGATCTCTTTCAACCCATTCTGGCCTAGGTGCTACAGTACCACTCACTGCTATAAAGTCTATATCAGACGGCTTTAACTTCATATCATCTAGTAATCTAGCAAGTGAGAGTATAGGGGTTCCACCTTTATTTTTAACGCGAGCAAGACGCTCTTCACTTAATGTGTATACAATTCTATTGCTATCAAACAAAGCAACACTTGAATTGTGACCATCATGTATACCAATAATCTTCAAAAAAACCTCCGTATTTTGTACAAAATTACTTTAAATTTAATTAGAAAAATTTATAACTTTTTTGGGCATTTAATATCGCCCAATTCATGAGATATTAAATACTGATCTGCAAGCCATGAAACAAAATGCCTCTGTCCTCTTTTATCTAATAATACTTTTTTATATGGAGTAATTGCAGAATTACATGAAACATCAAGCCAATATGTAAAAATGTTTTTCTCAACCTTATGCCATTTTTTTTTACCAAATGGTGCTAATAAAGATTTAGTCATAAATCTTGCAGTCTTTAACCAAAATGGCCCTACGTCATAATTATTTACCTTAAGTCCGTTCCAAGCACCACCCCAATTATTCTCTAATAAAACCTCCTTATATAGAGATTGATTAACTTTGTATTCGTAAGGAACGCCCTCCCAAAAATCCATAAATACACTATCCCATAATGGCAGCCTCCAGTCATATCCGGAGAATTTATATGAATTTTGCTGATCAACAACATACATAGTTTGTCTCCCTGCATACTCAATGAATTCAATGACACTATGCATATAATTGGAAGGTATATCACTTGGTATTTTACGATGGGACATAACTTCATAAAGTCCGTTAATTATAATATTTTCTGATTCTAGAGTTTTTAAACACTCCCACAGTGAATAATGCTTATTAAAATACTTGCTTAGTAGGCTTTCAATATTACAGTTTGATAAACTTTGTATATCTGTAGGAACATGGCCACCTGTAATATAGTCCCCGGAATTCCCATTAACAAATACAGCGCTCTTATCTACAAGATTGTTAATCTTAATATCATATACTTCTGACACGTCCTGCACTGCAGGAACTGATGCATATGAGTCAAATAATGTTAAATATTCTCTGTATGTTTCAGATTCAAAAAAATACTTCTGAGATTTTATTGTTACAGGTTTATGCAGCCACTTATATCCTAATTTATTAGCAATTTCTTTACTAGCTCTAGCCTCAAAACTATCTTTTCTTCCGTAAGAAAGACATACAACATCTTTAGCGCCAATTTCTTTAAGCCCGCTGGCAATTAACCTAGAGTCATATCCTGCACTCAATGGAACAACAATTTGTCTTCCATCTACACTGCTATACATATCTTCCAAAATTTTAATAATAATATCAGATAAATTTTTTTTTATGCTTGCTTTGGTGTTGTTTTTAACCCTCCATGGTGAATAATTATAATAAAATTCCTTATATATTATATTATTCCTGACTAATATAAACTCTCCAGCTGTAAGTTGAAAAACCTCCTTTACAAGTGTCCTATTTCCAATCGTATACCCTGACATTGAGAAGGATAAAAGTGACAATTTATCAGGACAACATGTTTTCAAACCTAAAAAACTCTTAATGTCATGCGCATAATTTCCAATAACAAAATCATTAATTTTTGAATAAAAAATTGGGAAGGATCGTATACGATCAACTGATGCCAAAACCCAGTCTTTCCCTTCTATCAGAATAGAGAAGTTACCACGTAATTTTATTAAAATTTCTTTTATTCTATATACAGAGACCTTATTAGCGCTATTCTCTGACAAATAGTCAATCATACTATCAAAAAAATATTTATTATAAATATGGCCAGAAAGCCAAACTTTCAAACCTTTTAATTTATATTGTTTACATCCAAATCTTTCATGCATTATAACTGTCATCATAACTAACTAACTAACTAACTAACTTTATTAGAATGCCAAGATTTAGCATACCAATTTCCATTCTTTATTAACTCAGAATGACTTCCTGTTTCTTCTACTTTTCCATCATTGATAACAATTACTTGATCTGCTATAGAGACTCTCATTAATTGATGAGATATTATTATTATAGTTGCCCCAGTACTCTTCTTAATCATACTTAAATTATTAAACAAATCTTTCTCTGATTTATAATCCATACCACTTGTGGGCTCATCTAAAATTATTATTGGAGATTCAGAAACTATAACTCTTGCTAAATCTATTTTTTTTCGCTGACCTCCTGAAAGGCGCGACCCATTCTCCCCTACATTTGTATAATATCCATTTTCAAAATTATCAATAAAGCCACTTACTCCTGCAAGATTTGCCGCATTATAAATCTCCTCATTAGAAGCATTATTTTTCCCTAATCGTATATGCTCTATTACTGTTTCATCGAAAAATTTTGGCTCTTGTGGTAAAAAAGAAATATTCCTTCTTAAGCTATACAGTGTAAAATTATCCAACAAAGTGTTGTTAATTTTTATAGTGCCAAAATTCGGACCTCGCAAACGAGGTAAAAGTTCAATCAATGTTGACTTTCCGCTTCCAGATGGACCTACAATAACATTTAAAGAGTTTGAATTAATACTTAAACTAATTCCAGATAAAGCTTCTTCTTTTGACACAGGGTAGCTATAACTTACATTATCAAACTTTATATTATTTATTTTTTTTGGAAATAAATCACAGCCAGTATCTTTTTCAGACTCTCTGCTCATTTCATTACATTTTTTGTCAACTCTTTCAATAGATCCAAGCAGTGACCTAATTCTTTGCCATTTCGATATAACTCCTTTTGAAACAGGTAATAATCTTATCAATATAACAACGTATACTCCCATTTCGCTTAATGACATCATGTCTTTCGTTACAGAAAAATACAATAAAGATAAGCTTAGAAAAATAACAACTGGCTCTAAAAAAGCAGAGGCTTTAGCTTGTAAAGTATTGCTCAAAGTATAATAATATGCCCTATTTTTTGTAAGAAATTCAAACTGATTTAGTTCGGCCTTTTCAGTTCCGGTGAGTCTTGAAAGGTTAGGTGTATTTAATCTCTCAATAAGAAATTCTGACATTTTATTATTTGTGTCTACCAAATCAAATCCAACTTTTTTACTTCTTTTAATCCATATTCCAGGAACCAGACTAGAAACTATTATAATAAAAAAAGCAATTATTGTTATCTCCCACGACATCATTAAAAGTAATGGCACAAAGGAAATAAATATAATTATTTGAGTTATCAATTCCAATGGGACTGTGATACCAAGTATTGATGACCTTAGCTCGGCTGTCATTAAATTACTTGTTAATCCAACTGGGACTTTATCATGGTATTCAGAATTTGCATCAAAGTAAAGACTAAACATTCTATCCCTAAGTTTTTTTTCAATTAAATTTTTAATAGTCACAAAATACACCACAAATTGGTATGACACAACCTGTCTAATTAAAAAAAATGAAAATGCTATGGTTAACAATATCGATAAACTTAAATCAATATCTATAATTTTTAAAAAATTTATAGCATAATGCCAAAGTTTAGACTCATTAGACAAGGCAGTTAAATTACCATCAGATTGAACATATTGGATAATTGGATAAAATATTCCAATACCCATTACTTCGGCAAAGGTAGATATTATTGACAACAATAAAATGTTTTTAACGTATTTATTATTAAGCCCGAACTCCTTTCTTAAAGCATTCCAACGGAAATAATACATAATATTCTTTACACAAATAGATTTACAAAATAAACAACTTAAAACTTTATATAGTTTTTTTAACCATTGTAACTTGCATATTAGTCACTATTAACCTTACATTATATGGCATTAATATCCCTACAAAATGAAGCAACATTAAGTCTTGTCGATATCTTTCCAATTGACTGATTACTAGAGCCATATTGTTCATATAACTCTATAAGTCTTTTTTTGTTGGAATCGCTCATAACAACAGAGAATTTAAATGGTGTACCATTATTATATCTATATAAACGTTTTTCTGATCTTTTATCAAGCATCCAGGAGTCAACATCGAAATTTAAATTTAAATAATTTTGGGTTTTTTTGTTTAATAAATAAACCCCTTTTCTTTTAGCTTCAATATATTTTTTAAGATTTTCTAATTCTAATTCTAATTTACTATCGTAAGAAATGCCATTATTTTTAATATAATCAATTGCGCTTTTAAACAAAAAATTTGACAGTATTCCATACTTTAAAACATATCCCTCTACCCAATACTTTTGCAATAGGTTTGAGCCATATTCTCCATTCAATAACTTATTATAATTTCTATCAATGTTAAAGAATTCCACTATATCCTCCTCAGATTCCCACAACTCCCCAATAGTTTCATCTCTAAACCGAGAAAATAAGTCAAAGTAATCTTTGTGGCCCGAAATTTTCTCATAACAGTACATGATAAAATCAAAAACTTCAAAACCTGTTCTCGAAATATATTCATACAGAGGCTCAAAAACTCTACTGTTGTATGATATAACCAAAAATAATGAGAAATTCCTGCATTCAATATAATCGTCGAAAGGCATATCTTTTGTTGAAATCCCCACTTCTTCAATTTCAATAATATTATCGCCATCTATACTGCTAAAGCTTCTTGGAATTACTCTAAACTTAGTTTTATAGCAATATTTTTGTCTTACTTGTGGCGTATTCAGTTCTGTGCCTTCGAGCATCATCAAGGTATACGGTAAAATTTTATCCAGCCCAGAATTTATTAACTTTTTAACACCTTGAAAGAATGATTTTTTACTCTCCCCTGGCAAAGGAATTATCACCTCTGACATTGTTACATATTCAGAATTTCTATCATGTATATCGTTTTGAATATCGATATAATCCTTGTACTTAATGTTTGTTCTTTGTATATTATCTAATACGTATGGATCCATTGATTGCACTGAAGCAGTCATAGCCATAGAACCTTCTTTTAACATATTAATACCCTCTAAAATTCTTTCTTGTCTGTTCTTTCCTGTTGTGACATTAATCATCTTTGGGTAATTATCTGAGTCTTGCATTGTTCGAATTTTTTTACAAATATCAATATCCCTTTTATACATTAAGAAATTAGAGTCTGTAATACCTAATGACCCCTGACCTTGTATTTTTTCCGCAATATAATCTAACTCTTCGAATATGCGATTAGTACTAAATGAATTAATTGTTTTGAAATATTTAGTATCGCCCTCATGACAAAAAGTACATTTAAACGGGCAACCTCTATTAGTTTGAATATACGGATTTAAACCATTGTAAAAAAATTTATCTAAAACCCCTGTTAGATATGGAGAAGGTATATCATCTAACTCTTTTAACCTATCTAAAACCCCTCCATGAATCAAATTGTTAGTACTTGATAAATACAAAACACCTGGAATCGGCTGTTTTTTCATTTTTTTAAGAGAGCCATTATTTGAAAAAAAACTATCTAATAAATTTGAGAAACTTATTTCACTTTCTTCAAATGAGTAAAAATCTATATCTTTTCTTTTTTCTAAAAAAACCTGTTGTTCATTTGTATCTTTTGGAAAGTTCGGCCCGCCCATAACAGTAACAATATCACTATCAATTGATTTTATTTTCTTAAGAAAATAATATGATAAATTTGAACTCCAACAATAATTACTTACGCCAATAATATTAGGCGGATTACTTTTTATAGCGCTTAGTAACTCTAATGGAGTCCTGAACAATTTTAGATCAATTCTATCAGAAAAAAGTTTTTTTGCGTATGATGCAATAAATCCTATCCCAATAGGCATTGAATCAATAGATACAGTAATAGTATCATGAGCTAAATCGCAAAGATATATTCTTACCATATGACTTCAACAAACATCATAGATATTAAACTAGATTACCTTTTTTAGATCTATAAATAGCATCTTTATTAAAAACCCTATTATCATTATATGTACTTGAATCTGGCCTTTTTAGTATATTTGTATCAATCTCTATATTTTCAAAATGCTTAACTTTATCAGATGTTTTATTAATATTTTTCAACATAACAAAAAGCCTTTTAATTTTTCTAACATAATCAATAAAGCGATACCTTTTTAACCTGTGAAATTGCAAATTACCACGTATTATTTTTCTTAGTCCATCCGTATAAACAAAATGCCTTTCTTTTATAGCTTCAAATCTTTCTAAAATACGTGAAATTTCATCATTAGTCATTTTTTCAACATAAATCGGTAACGTTTTATAACTGTCAGTTTTAAATAACTTCTCATGGTGACATTCATATGGCGCAAACCAGTCAAAATCTTTAGGTATAACCCCTCTTTCTCTTGCGATAGAATCTAATTGTGTATCTGGCAAAATTCTAGTAACTTGCAAACCAAAATCATAAACGTACTTAGATGACCTGTCTAACAAATCTAAAGTCATCTCGGCATCTTTATATTCTTCATCTGTCGAACTGACTATAAGAAAACACCAGACTTTAATGCCCAGATTATAAGCCAGCTTAACAAAATCCATATATTTTTCAAGCGATGTTCCTTTGCCAATTGATTTAAGAATTCTTGGAGATCCTGATTCTAGAGCTATTTCTACTGAAACACACCCTGATTTTTTCATATAAGCAAGAAGATCATGATCCATATCTATTCTGCTATAGCAATTCCACTGTATGTTTAATTTTCTATTAATAATTTCATCACATAATGAACGTACATAATTTTTATTAACTGTCAATGATGAATCAGCAAAAGATATATTTTTGCAGTTACTAATATTAATTTTCGCTTCAATTTCATCAACAATATTACCAATACTTCTAAACCTAACTATATCTGTTGTTAAACTACAAAAATTACAATTTGACGGACATCCTCTAGTAGCCATTACTGTTATGTATTTGTTTCCAGGATCTAATTTTGATGGCTGCAATTGATGCTTATAATTATCTTTAAACTCTTGATAATCCCAGGTTCTAAATTTATCTAAATTTCTTTCTAGCCCTGCATTTTTATTTTCTATAACAGAAGGCCCTCCAGTTTTCTCATCAATTAAATTTTTATTGCGGTATGTTATGCCATCAATACTAGAAAAACTGTCACCATTTTTAACAGCATCGCATATTTTCTTAAAAGTTATTTCACCCTCACCTCTAACAACAATATCCACCTCTTCTATATTTAACATTGTTTCTTTTGCCAGATATCCGAAGTGATGACCACCTACTACAATGCAAGCATTAGTGCACACCTCTCTTACTTTTTTAATAAGTCTATAAGCATGGAATCTCTCTCTTGTATACCCTGTTATACCAATGACAATGTTGTCATTCTTATGTGGAGATAATAAATTTTCTACAAATTTATAATCATAATCGTAATCAGATAAATCTATTGATTCGCACATATAACCATTATCTATGAGATAATATCTTATGTAATTTAAACTAAGGTTGTCCATCTTGTAAGTATCCTCACAATATGGAGACAATAATAATACCTTTTTCATATTCACTCTTTTAATACATGCCATCTTTCAAATTCACCATCACTCAACTTATGTATTATTGGTTTTGATTTTTTTTCTTTAAAAAAGTTATTAATTGCAATCCTTGCACCTGGGAATTTTAACGAATAATACTCATCTAGAAAAGTGTATGCTCCTTTATTCAACCTATCCCACACAAAAGGTAAGGAAATTTTGTGACTTTCATACAAATCACAGTCTATTAAAGCAGCGCAAAATTTTTGATCTATCAAACTACTAGAGGACATAGTATCCATAAAATTGCCGGGGACAATAATAATATTATCAAGTCCCATATAATTTATTTTTTTTATTAAGACATCTAGTGAGGTACTGGAAAAATCAGATGAAGTGCTAATATTTGACGAATTAACATTACCATTAATAGAAACTTTTTTATACTCTAAATTTAATTTAATTTTTTCATAATGATCTAATGTTATATCTCCAGAATTAAATAAAGTCTCGAACATTTCCAACGAATCATTATCATGATAAGACGGAAATCCAGAAAAACTATCAAAGCCCCATACTTTTTTATCAATACCAAGTTCTTTTAATGCCAATGCAGTGGCAATTAATGAGTTCCCCCTATAAACGCCAACTTCACAAATATCTCCATCTATATCCTTACACTTCTCTTTAATAAATCTAAAATAAGGATCTAATTTTCCAGATTTTTTATAATTATAAATATCTAAAACATTAAACTCCCAATTGTCAGCCAAATTTGGTATCGAATGACACTCTATATTTTCAAAAACAATTTTCATACTAAGGTCAAGATCTCCAATATTTCTATAACAGTAATATTTTAGCTGATTCATCAGATCCATTCATACTTATATCTTGTACTTTTTTCAAGTGTTTTTTCTGACTTTTTTCATCAGTTAAAAATAATTCTGCTTTAGACCAAGCGTTACTTAATGTTTGTCTTTTTTCTCCAACTCCATAATAATAGACTCTTGATGCATTTAACTCCATTTCTTTGTTATTATCCTCATAAAAAGGAAATATTCTAGCTCCGGACAAAAGAGAGTTTGTAATGGTTCCAACTCCTGGACGAATTATTGCTGCAATTATATTTTGATACATTTCATATGTATATGTAGCTGGAGTCATCCAATCTGGATATTCATATGGCAATATACTTGGCTCAACCCAAACTCTATTGAATTTAGGTTTTTTTCTTGTAGACACAAATTCAATAAATTTTTTAGTTTGCTCATTAACCTCACCTCCTAGTCCGCATGATATTAAGACATCATTCTTACCTTTTGTATTAATAGACAGCGCTCTATTTGTAAATAACCCAACCTCAAAAAGATTAGTATGCAATTTTAACTCCTCAGAAGAAAAAAATTTACTTGATATCATTCTTGGCGTATGTTCGCGAAGAATCTCTATTGATTGAGCTTTTAAACTATATGGAATAAAATTTAAACTTTCATGCCAAAAAAAAGATCCAATCAGCCAAGAGTCTGGACGAATAAGCAATACTTCAATTAGATTGTCACTAATCACAATATCAAAACAATCCAAGCTTGGGATGAGTTTTACCCAATTTGCAGAAGTTCCATCTAGCCAATTTTTTATTCTAGTATTTGTATCAAAGTTAACCAACTTTGGCGCTACAACATTCTCAGATTTTACTAACGCATGTACTGCTTGTACAGGCGCAAATAACACTGGATTAGACCCATTTTTTATCAAAGATTGGGATAATAATAATAATCGCTTTATATGGCCGTATCCATTAGAGCATGCAATTAAGGCTATTTTTTTCAAAGCAAATATATTAAGACGTCATATAACCCATAGTTGCATATACCATGCCTGGTATTTTCTCAATTTCTTTTTTATCTATCTGATTCCAACCATCAAATATAAGCTTCTTACTATTAGTACGTGTGTAAATTTCAGAACATGCATTATCAGGATGATTATTTAATATTAGAACAATATCAGAAACATCAATACTACTTTCTAGATCTTTCAATACATCAAACCCTAATTTTCTAATATTATTGGAATTTATAGCGGCATCCCATCCAAAAACCCTATCTACACAACCACTTAAATCATTTAATATTTCAATAGCAACAGAGCCACGAATATCGGTTGTTTCAGGAACACCTTTAAATGCAACACCCATAATTAATACATTAAGACTAGATATCGGTACCTGTAAACTTTTGGCGTACCTTTTAACTACTTGAACAGGATACATTGCTGCCACTTCATTAATTTTTCTACTAGATATACCCAGGACTGCTTCAGGCCTTGGTCCATCTGAAGTACAGCTAAATAATATAGGATCTTTTGTTAAACAATAGCCGCCAACTCCTGGGCTAGGTAATGGTATTTTATTTCTAGTGTAACCCTCATTTGCGGCCTTAACAAGATCAAAAGAATTTATATTGTATTTATCTGCTAGCAATGCAAGTTCATTTGCAAAAGAAAACGATAAATCTCTAAATGTATTGTTGGCAAGCTTTACTAATTCTGCAGATTCTAATGAATCAACCCTGATAACTGAATGTGTTAATGTAGACCAAAACTCAGACGACTTTACAAGGCATTGTGAAGTGTAACCGCCCACAACTTGTGGTAATGTCTTTAACTCATGCATCGCATTTCCTTCAATAGTCCTCTCAGGGGCAAATGAAATGAAAAAATCTCTACCTGCTATTAAATTTGTTTTACGTTCAATATAAGGTATGACAATCTCCCTGGTTACCCCCACTGGCACTGTGGAGCGCAGCATAATATGCTGACCTGGTTTTAATACTTTAGTTATTACATCAAGAACATTAGTTAAGGCAGATATATCTGGTTTAGACTCTCTATTTAACGGTGTTCCAACAGCAATAATGTATACTTGGTTGGCTGATGAATTAAGCTTATCGCTAAAACTAATATTTTTTCTTTTAGAATTTGCAACAAGCATATCTGTTAATCCAGGTTCATAAACATGTGAAATACCATTATTTAAAGAATTTACAATTTTTTTATCTGTATCTATACCTGTGACTTGATGTCCACGATTTGCCAAAGAGACAGCCAGAGTAATTCCCACATAACCCATGCCAAATACTGCAACTCTATTAACAAGTCCAATATTATTTTGCAGTATGTCTAAATAATTAACAATATTGATCAATTTTCCTGAACTATTAACAATAAGCACATGCTGAATCCACTCTGAATGATGTCTTTTATTTAATTGAACCTTTCTGACAACTTCAGATGAAACCTGCTCTTTTGGTACTTCATCTAAAATAGTAACTGGATTTTTTGTCATTATTTCTGATATTTTGCTAGAGAATGGGATACCGCTTATATACGCTCTCCTAATATCTCCATTAGTTACAATACCTTTTAAAATTGCATTTTCATTGAGAATAACAGCAATACCAGAGTTTTTAACCAATCTAGACTTCTCTTCAATTTTTCTAATTACGGAATCTATACTCTCATCCTGAGTCGCAATTACAGACAAAGATTTAATAAAATTATTCACGATAACGGAATATCCTCCCAGTTATAAATCATTCTATTTCCATGTATAGTTTCTCTTCTTGGACTGGCAAATCTACCTCTATAATAATCCCTATTCAACAACTCTTCATCAGTCAATACTCTATTTTTCTCTCCAATTACAATCCTCCACCCCGGATGATCGACATCCATATTTAGTAATTGTTCATTATTACTCAATTTTGAAAAATTTGACAACTCTTGTAACTGCTCTTTATTAATAGAAACTGGGCCATCACGTGTTTCATCTTCTGACAATAAAGTAAAATGCCTTTCAATAATATCAGCCCCCAATGCAAGCGCAGCCTTAGATGCTATAATTCCAGTGGCAGACACTAAAGAATGATCAGAGTAGCCAACGCTAGGTGCTAGCGTGCGCAACCATTTCATTCTTTCCATATGCATATCCTTCATTTGTGTAGGATATAAAGTCACACAATGCAGCATTGAAAAATTTCTTCCACTGAGAATTTTAGCTGCATACTCAACTTCATCATCAAATGTAGCTCCAGTTGAAACTACAATCTCATCAAACTTATTGGCTAAATCTCTAATTAGAGGAAATGATGCGCAATCATAGCTTGCAACTTTAATAGATTTAAAGCCTAATTCTTTCAATTGGTTAACATGGTGTCTAGTAAAACAAGTTGTCATTGGAATTAAACTATTCTCCTTACATATTTCAATAAATTTTTCAGTTTCTGCGTATGATATCTCCAAGGCTTTAAGTCGATTATATTCATCTTTATATGGACGCTTAATAGATTTTACTAGTCCATTTTGCACTAGTCCATTTTCAAACTGAGGCCTGTAAGTAATAGTATTTGCAAAAATAGTCTGCATTTTTCCATGAGTTGCACCAGCTTCTGCCGCCACACCTATCATTTTTTTTAATAATTCAAAATCACCGTTGTGGTTCTGACAAAACTCAGCGATTAATTTAGGCATTTTATCTACTCCTTTCAATAATATATAAAGCAGAACTGCCATTAATTGATTTTAATGACTCACCTTCATGATTTACAACATTTGTCAACCAATCTATTAATTTTGAAACTCGTTCTACAGGTAAATTTGCATCCTTTAGTGCATTTTTTAACCTTTTCTCCATATCAGATAACATCAGCTTTCCATTTGCCCTGTCATAATCAAAATAAGTTGTTTTGCTTAACTCAAAACCAGTTCCAACCAGCCATTCTCTAATATCAAATGGTGATATAAAATGTTTATCGGTAAGTGACATCGGGACATCCAGTGTTAACGCCAAAGTCATCCATGCAACCCCTCTTATATTGATAAAATACGGGCACGTTAGAATAACCTTTCCATTTTTATCTACCATTTTAAGCATTTTATACAATGCCATCTTTGGATCATCCATATGTTCTAGTGTTCCAAGAGACATAACCACATCGAACAAGCTTGAAGTTGATGATGCGCTTTCAAGCGAACCTACTTTAAATTTAAGGTTTTCCTTATTATATCTATCATTTGCAATTTTAATAGCATTATCGCTATAATCTACACCGAGCACTAAACTTGCCCCCAGTCTTGCAATACCTGCAGCAGTTTCACCAGTACCACATCCAATATCAATTACTTTTTTATTAGACCAATCAGCAGATTTCCACACAACTTCATCTGTTTCACTAATATCTTTTCCATTTACAAACCTTGAAAAAAAATCCTCTTTCCCTTGTTTGTACACATTCTCATACTTTTCTTTTAATTTTTTATTATTCATAATTATTTGCTATACTTTTATAGTAATTTTCCAATATAAATAAATCAGTCTTTTCTACTGATTCAAAAGTTGCACCCCCAATATGCGGTGTAATTAATAAATTATCATGTTTGCATGCATACTCAACCAAAGGATGGGTTGCGCCTTTCATCAAGTGCTCATTCTCCACTACGTCCAAAGCTGCAGATGATATATGTTTACTATTTAGGCCGTTTAATAACGCATTTGTTTCAATAATTGCACCTCTAGAGGTATTAATGATAACCACACCCATCTTCATTTGACTTACTTCATTATGACTTATTAAGTGTCTAGTTTCATCCAATAAAGGTACATGCAAACTAACAATATCTGCACTCCTAAGCAAGTCAGATTGGCTATTTTTAACCTCTACACCTGAAGGAAATCTAGAGACATAAGGGTCATACGTAATAACCTTCATTCCTAATGAAACCGCTGTTCTGGATACTTTAGAGCCAAGCCTACCACAGCCAATAACTCCCAGTGTCTTGCCAGCCACTTCATTGCCACGAAATGGTCCAGTATCCCATACTCCACTCTTAACTGCAGAAAAGCTTTGTGGAATTTTACGCATAACTGAAAGCATTAGACCAATTGACAATTCAGCAGTACTACTTACACCTTTTAAAAAGCGTTTTTTTCCACGTAAATGAAAAACCTTTATGTCATTTAACTTTGCTGATTTCATATCTATATGGTCCAAGCCTGTTGTGGGTGATATTACAGCTTTAACACTTGACTCTTTTCCGAAAATATTTGCCCCTACTTTAGTATTGAACCGCACTAAAACAACATCAAATTGCGTCGCGTTTTTTTCAAATTCTTTTTGCGACATTGTTTTTGCAGTAAGGCGTGAAAAACTTCTTGCATAATCAAGGCCTTTTTTACTAAAACTATTGGGCTCTGGACAAAGAACCTTTATTTTCATAATTTCTCTTTTAATAGCAATTCAGCAATTTTTAAATCAATAGGCGTATCAATATTTGTAGATTCATAATCATTCATTATATAGCCAAGACACTTATCACCTATCAGTTGGTGGTGATGCATAAACACATCTCTCTTTATTAAATAAATTGCACCATTACGAATGTAAACATCTGGTAAAGATTGTCTAGGGCGCATATCCCAAAACCCTTGATCTATATAATTTATCAATTGGTTACCTATTAAGCGCTTCATCCTAAAAGGATGATTTCCACCAACAGAAACTATAGATACCACTGAATCACAGTCCTGTAATGTAAAGAGATCCAATGATTCATCAATGTGTTTTGATGTCCGCAGAGGGCTAGTGGGCTGCAACATTAAAATAGCATCATACTTAAAGCCTTTAATATTTTCCATAAAATTAACTGCATGCTCTATTACTGGCGATGATTTCGCCTTGTCTGATGCTAAATATTCAGGCCTAATAAAAGGCACTTGAGCACCCAGATCTCTTGATATTTCAGCTATTTCAGCATCATCTGTACTAACAACAATATCAGTCAAATAATTAGACTTTAGTGCTGCATCAATTGTGTAGCTAATTAATGGAGAACCGTCAATATCTACAATATTTTTTCTTGGTATGCCTTTTGACCCGCCCCTTGCAGGAACTACAGCTAAAATCTTTATATCTTTCAACATTATTTTAATAATAATTCCGCTTAATTAATACTATAATTTTCCGGCATAATAACTATGCACAAATTTTATTATATAGTTATAGTAAAAATTAAACACATCCTTCCTGTCATTATTGTTATAAACAATATCATTCATTAGATTATTAACGCTTTCACAACTATAGCTTTTATAGTTTTTATCTATAACTAGCTTGCTAATAATATTATCCAACTCACTTAAATTACACACACTAAAACATGAGCTATAAGATTGAAATATTGAATTATTTTCAGACTGATACGATAAATGTAAAAGTGCTTTATTGTCAATTAATGCTTGTATTTCAATGCTAGAACCAGATGACATAACAACATCTGACCAATTTATCAGTGAAACTGATTGAACATTAAATTCCATTTTAATGCCATTCTTATCACAGAATAAATTAATATAATCATCAATACGATACTGTCTTGTGAACGGCTTTACCACCAAATCAACATCATCTCGATTTGCGATAAAACTCAACATATCTAATACCTCTTTCTCTTTTATATTAAACCTTTTTGGTGTTACAAAATATAATAGTTTTAATTTTCCTTTGGAATTTCTTTTGTATATTTCCTTGATAACTTCTCGCTTATATATTGCATTCCACTCATATGTAAATCTTAAGGAAGCAATTTCGACAGATAATTCAGGTTTATAGCCCGCAGCAGTTTGAGTTATAGGGTGGTTTATATGCTTTCCTGGTAATATATATAAATCTGCATTTAATTGATCTTTCTTGTTACTCCAGAGGTAAGCATTAAACCACAACCGTCTAATAAAATCCTTATAATTTTTTAAAGCAATTGTCTCCCACCTCTTAAAAAGTTTAGTCTTTTTACTATAATCTTCATTTATGAATGAATGAAGACCATGGTGTATTATTATTCTAGGAATATTCCTTAACTTAAGATTTTTATGAATAATTCTATTTGGGTTAATACTGTTTGAACCAGTATCAAAAATACCGAACAATATATTATTAGCATAACGATTAATAGTTTTATTCGATACAGCCTCTACTAATCTATAAGCCAACTTTAGTACAAGTACTGCCATTATCAGATATACATTATGGAATATATTTGTACTGTTCCTTATTTTGCTTAAATATGCCTCAATATTTTCAATAATTCTATAAATAAAACGAGTAGACTTTATAGACTTTATCTCCCCTATAAAGTCTATTGGAGCTATATTGTGTTTACTTGATAAATACAATATATTAGGATTAAGTGAAAAATTTTCATAATCTTTATTAATTAAAAACAGTACTATATTATATTTACCTGTCTTTGCGATAAAATCAATTATTGGCGTTAAATGATCTGCATCATTATGCTCTCTAAAGCAAACAACAATGTCATTTAACTTAATATTTTTCATTTTGACACATAATTCTTTATTGTAAATTCAAAAAAAATACCGCTAAATCTTTACCTGTCGTAAAACAGAAAATGCCTCTACTGCTTTTAATCCAACTTGAGCTCCTCTCAGTCTAATTAGCGCTTTAATATTATATATAGACCTTGGATGCGGGAATTCTCTTAATTCTTGAGAATAAAACTGCAATGCCTCTAGTTTTTTATCTAAATAATCACTAATATTTATAAAATATTTAGGAATAAAAACTTTTTCCTGTCCATATCCTCCCCACTCTGTGCTTGACGGAATCTCAAACCCGTAGATAGAATGCACACATTGCCCTAGAACAGGTCTACAGGCTGTCATAACTGCACGAGCAGCTATTATATGATCAATATTGAGATCGCCATCATGGTGCGTATAAACAGTACTTGGCTTTAAATTTTCAATATTTATTTCTATTTGAGAAACAATTTTAAGCAATGGCACAGTATCAAGTTGATTATCGGGGAAGTCTAGCATTTTTATACTCTTCACACCTAAAAACTCTGCGGCTTTAATAGCTGATTTTTTTCGTTCATATAATTCTGTATTCTCACCACGAGAGGTTACGCCATCTGCTAGTATAACTATATGCACTTCATCACCTTCAGCAACATGTTTGGCAATTGTGCCACCACATCCAAGTAATTCATCATCTGGGTGTGCAGCCACAATAAGTACGCAATTATTACTCACAAGTACAAATCATTCTTTAAGATAGGAGAATTTTTATTTATATCTCTTTTAGCCACACATCCAATTATATCCTCGTACATAGATGGAGACAACCCATCTTCAGGTCGTGTAATTTTTATATTTTCTCTAGATATTTTAGACCCAGACTTTATCAAAATATCTGCATGTAAGGAGCGTCTAAATGAAAAAATTCCCTCTGTATTTGGAGAAAAATCTTCAAAAAGTGCCTTTTCCACATCTCTGATTTTTCGTACCATTTTAGAAAATTCATTTGGCTTTAAAGAAAACTCGTGGTCAGGACTAAGACCCTTCCCTGTTAAAGTTATGTGTTTCTCTATAATACGCGCTCCAAGAGCAACAGCAGCCAAACTCATATGAGAATCAAGTGAATGATCAGAAAAACCTATGGGGCACGATAAAATTTTACCAAGTGCTTGAATATTTTTTAATTTATTTTCTTCAGGTAGAGGAGGGTACTTTGAGATACAGTGCAGAAATGCATAATTTTCTAATTTTTTCTCATTGAAATAATTCGATAAACTTATTATCTCATCCAAAGTAGCCAAACCGGTAGAAACAATAATTGGCTTCCCAATTTCTGCAAGACGATCTATCAAGGGCTTATGTGTGATATTTCCTGATGCAATCTTATACCATTCCACACCTTCTTCTTCCATCCATTCCACTGTAGTCATATTTGTTGCGGTAGAAAGAAAACGAACACCGTATCTTCTGCATGCATCAATAATAACTGGATACCATACCTTAGGAATTTCCAAAGGTTTTAATACACGATAACCTTCTGAATTTTTTGGATACATATCATCAGCCAAAAAGCTTTGAAATTTAACGACATCAACGCCGCAATCTGACGCTACTTTAATCATTTCTATTGCCTTATTTAAATCACCATCATGATTTGAACCAATTTCAGCAATTATCAAAGTATGTTTAGGTAAAAATTTCATCTTTTTATGTTCCAAAGCTTATTATTGTATTGATCCAACTTTGGAACTACTGTTTTACTATTTAGTTTAGTACAATATTCAAGGTCTTTAAATTGCTTTAATTTTCTCAAACGAATCGCGCCTTCACAATTCATCATGCTTCTATAATAATGGCTGAAATTCACATACCTACCATTCCAAATCAAATCTAAATATTGAGAACATAGCTCATCTTCTATTGCCACAGTTTCACCTTTAACGCCAACAGCCCAAAAACCAACATCACATTTTTTATGCTTTACTCTCATCTCTTCAATAAGTGCATTTGCATTGGCAAAACTCCCAAAGTACACATCGTGCCTACCACTACAAGCATTAACAGCCTGAGTCCCTCCAGATGTAGTAAGAACAGTAGTCTTTCCATGTAAATTATAATTTTCTAAAATTGGAGAATTATCACCATCAAAACCTTTTAATTTAACCCCATTCCTCTCTCCAAAAATCAACCAATTTTTATTTTTATTTTTTAAAAAAAATGACTCTCTCATATCAGACACAGGTATTACTCTTTTGGCGCCCTTTTCAAGCATCTCAATAATGGTATTGCTAGACCTAAAAACATCAACAATAACCACAACTTTAGGAAGTATTTCAACGTCCTTTAGTAGGCTAAAAACAGACATTAACTGATAATTTTAGTATTTACAATATCATCATAATTAACAATGACATCTGAACGTATTTTTAAAGATGCCAATCCATTTTTTGGATGTTTAATAGGTTTAACATTCTTTCCTTCAACTATATCAATAAATAAGTCAGTAATATTAATTCCTGATTTTACAATATTCATATCTTGTGCAGCTGTTCTACCTCCATTAACTTCGATCAAATATGGCGTATCATCACTCGATACAATTATCTCTACATTGTTGAACCCAGGAAAAAGATTCATCGCTGTAATGGCCGAAAGTGCCTGATTTATGACATTTTCCTTAAAGTCTATAACCGCCGCATTTGTAGTACTCTTAATCATTCTATTTTCAAATTTACGACGAGATATGGCATAAATTGGAATATTTTTATCGCTATGCAATGAAGATACATTAAACTCCGTTCCTTTAATGTATTCTTGTAACAAGAATTTCATTCCTATTTTTGAAGCAATAGATTGAGAGTTTTGAATAGCCTTTCTTAACTTATCTATATCATCTACAATATCAATATAGCGGCCGCCACGCGAATTTGAACCTTTAACAACAACAACGCCACCAAAATTATTAAAAACCTCATCTATATTATCAACATTATGAAGTAATACAGTTTTTGGCATTTGGATATTGGACCTTTTAAGCAACTTATATGTATTCAACTTGCTCCAAGCATTATTTAAAGACAACTCAGAAGGCAATAATAATTTGCATCCTTCAGCAGCTATTAAATGCTTATATTTAGCAATAATTGGCATCTCTTCATCAAGGCCAGAGTAATAATAGTCAATATTTTCAAGTTTAACTAGTTTAATGATTGCTGAAATAAAGTTTTTATCAGTGCAAAGAGGGATCTGGTAACACTCATCAACATATTCCAAAAACATATTCCCAGATGCAGGATTAGAGTCTGCCATTATCAAACGAGCTTTATACTTTTTAGAGTTCTTTAAAGAATAAGCTAAAGCTAGAATTCCTGGCCCCCCACCAGGAGTCAAAAGAAAGGTTACATTTTTTTTCTGCATAAATATATTGAAAAATTATGTTTAAACATGAAAATGTCTAACTGTATCGCCACGCAATCCTAGTCTTAGTGTTTCCAAGTTATATACTTCATTGGGCGGTATGTTTCCTAAATTCACATTAGTCCCAAATCTTTCGATAAATAAAGTCATTTGACGCTTATGTGGAGCCTCTAGTATTATATCCTCAATACCAACTCCTGCCTCCAAAACACTTTGTATTATATCGTCTTTAAGGCTTCCATCTTCTCTGTAGATTCCAGCACTTGCATCTGCACGACCCTCCAAGATAACCTTCCATGCACCTGATTCAAAATCAGATTTTACAGATTTAGCCCACTCTTCTCCGGAGGATTGGGCATTGATATCTTTACTTCCAACTTCAGATAATACGGTAAACCCGTTTAAAGCAAAAAACTCAACCATTTTTTGCTTATCTCTTTCAGAAATTGGCAATGATCCATTTGAAATCTCAACCATATTCACACCCAAATCGTTCAACCAGTGTGCATACTCTTTATACTTATTCTTAAAAAATAAAATTTCAAACATCATTCCACCAAAACAAACATCAATATTGTATTTTTTCAATAATTTAATTTTTCCCTCAAGAGGTTTAAATATATAAGGCGATGCCCACCCAAGTTTAACAATATCAATAAAAGAACTTGCAGAGCATAAAATATCTTCAATTTGATTCATACTCATGCCATTATCAACCAAATTGGTCAATCCAGTTTTTCTTGGCTTATGTTCCCTTAAAGGCAAATCTATAAAAGGTTTTCTAACAAGTGACATAATATTTTTCGGGGCTGACACCTAATAACCCTCTTTAAGCAGACTTTTTAAGTCTACCAATAGCTTACTTGGTGTACTAAAAAATTACCCTATGTTGCAAAAAATTACATATAAAACCTAATTTCAAGGGTAATCATAATCAAGTTTATTTTTTTTTAACTCTAAAAATAATTCTTGATTACTTTTACTATAATATTTTTTCAATTGGTCATTATACCTTTCAGTTTGATAAAAATTAACATCTCTTCCTAAGAAAAAAACAACAATCTTATTAACGATGGATGCCAAATAAATAACAAGCACTCTACTGGCCCTATGCATAATTTTTGGTGTAAAAGTATCGCAATAAGAGGAGTTAAATATCCTATTTACAGTTTTCATAAAAAAAATATGAAAGTCGGATGGCGAGGCATTAGAATGATAACTGTCCAATTTAAGCTTTGAATTTATTCCAATAAATTTCTGAATACTGGCAAGAGTAAAAAATTTATCTTTTTTCAAATCTTCTAATAAAACAACCTTAACTTTAGGAAATTTTTCCATATACGCTTTATAAAGCTTCTCATACTGAAATTTACCATTTTTTAGTGCTGATTTCACATAATAATCAAACGATTCACTCCCGCCTGATTTCACATATAGCCAATATGCTGACCCCAACATGGTTTTTTGAGACCTTATTGTTATCAGTATATTAGCATTAGGATTGATTTTATAAATTTTATCTATATTGTCAAATGAGTCACCCTTTATAATATCCCCTGAAAGACCTTCAGAACTAACAATTAAGCCTCCCAATCCAAATTGAGGGAACACTTCTTTCTGAAAATATGTTGTTGCTGTTTTGTGATAACCAATGTGGACAACTTTAGCGTTAACTATATCTTTCCAGATTTTGTGTTTATTAAAATCATTCATTTAATATTAATACTTCCATATTTGCATATATTATAGTACATATTTACCACCCCAAAAATTAACGCTCAATAAAAGTAGAATTTTCTTATAATAAAAATGGTTCATGACTAGTTAAGCGGATCTTTTCTAAACTCAGAAAGAAAAATTTGTAAAGATTCTGCTTGCGATTATGGTACATTCGCATCAAACCAATAAATATGTGCCAATAAAGTATAAAATTAAATCAGAAGAAAGCGAGAATCGCTTAGATGCTCCATATAAGGAATTTTAAAAAGTTGTCAGAGGTTTTGGGGCGGTAAATATCTCAAGCATTTGTATCACTAAAATCTATTTTAGCAATACATCTTTAGAAGGAAATTTATACCAAGACCCTCTATAATGAATAAAGCCTGCACTTGTAAAAGCCTTTACAGATGCCAAATTATTAGGATTAATTTCTGCCAGCAAATCTTTTCCAGATGATATTTTTTTCAACAACTCAAGTGCCAATGACGCAATACCAAGTCCTTGATATTTTTGGTCTAGCAAAATAGAAACATCTATTTCATTGTCTTTATAGCAAAGATTTAACAACCCTACCGAACTATTATCAAATGTAATGATTAGTAATAACGAATTAGCATCATTCAACTTACTATCAATCCAATTATTATGTTCCTTAATATTAGGAGTACTTGTATTTCTAAAATACTTTCTCATTCCTGGTGAGCATTGCCACCTAAAAACAGTCATTCCATCTTTTTTTTCCATTAAACGAAAACATATTGGTAACTTTTCTTTAGTATAAATACAATCCAAAATTCCAAAAAAAATTCTTCTAACGCCATATCCATCACATATTTTTCTAGATGTTTTGCCAATATTCCTTATTCGATCTAAATTTTCATTCAAATCAGATAAAGCATTGGAAATAACTTTTTTATTTATCTTTTTGTAATGACCAAGATACACAATTAATCCTTTTTTAGATAAATTATTGATATTTTTTTCCTGATTTTTTGCTGTTTTTATCACTAACGCAGGTACTCCTATACAGAGACACTCCCAGATGGTAGTTCCTCCTGCTATAATCGCCATATCGGATTGAGATATCAAATATGCTATATTTCTTACATTAACCAATAATTTAATACGAATATTGTTTATTTTTTGTATTTTTCTTTGAATAGTATCTACGTTTTTAACCCCCTTACCAAGAACAATTGTTAGTTCTGTTTTGATACCTGAGTCAATAACACCATCAAGGGCCACCATAGACATGAACTTTGAATCATTATTACCAAATAGGATGATAATATTTTTAATAGAGTCATCGTTATTATTAAGTCTGTTTATAAATTGTGCACGTTCTATGTGAAAATCACGGCGAAGAATGACGAACTCCGATCCCAACATAAGACTGCACTTTTTTGGAACCAAAAACTGGTAATCTTTTTTATTTCTCAAAAATGTTTGATCTATCAATATATCAGCATCATGTTTTCTATTTGCTAAATCATCAATAACTATAATCGTATTTGTACACTCTCTAAATTTACTCTCAATATCAATATCAATATCATAATGATCAAATATTACAAGATTAATTTCTCTTCCTAAATTTAAAACTATTAACTCTATATCATCGTCAATACTGCCGCCTATCTCAATAATACCGACATTACTCTCCAGTAAAATTGGGGTAGTCTTAAAGCTATCTTTTTCACACGCAAAAAAACATTTCCAGCCAAACTTTTTAAAAGTATCAGCTAAAGCAAGGCATCGTACAACGTGCCCTCCCCCAATACGTGACGAAGAATCAGTACGAAACAAGACTGTTGGATTTTTATCTGTATTCATATAACAGTATCTATTAAATTATGGGTCAAGATAAATTAAAGGATCATCTCTAAATATTTTAAGCAAATTTTGATGCATATAGCTGTTAAATATTTGTTAATACTCGGTCTAGATATTTTTGTTAAATGAGGGATTTGCACCACAAGGGTATAAGCAAGTTGCACTCAAATCCTCAGAAAACAACAAAATTATTTGTCTAAATTTAGCCTCAGAAATACGTGAACGAATCACATACTTGTTTTTCATTGGCATAGCAAAATATTATCATGTTTTTATGCCTCTAAAGTTGTCTAGATCCTAAATTATTATTAAAACTTGATTCTAAAAATAACATTCAGAGCCTACGCCTTTCAATTACGAACTTGAAATATTGGTTCAATAGCAGGAACCGGAAGATTTTTTATTAACATGCCAGTAGAAAGCTCTTCAGATATTTTTGAAAATACTAAATCATAAGAACGAAGAATTGACAATACGTCATTTTCACTATGTGA
>CAZOAA010000004.1:0-38515 GCA_964577715.1 uncultured Candidatus Thioglobus sp.
AGGCAGAGCCGACAGATTTACAGTCTGTTCCCTTTGGCCGCTCGGGAACCCCTCCCAAAAAAGCAATCAGGTATTATCCCATAACTATTTTTTATTAACAAGGGGTCTAAGTGTGTTTTTTTAGGTTTTTTTCGTATCAAGATTAAATGATGTTACAACCTCGAAACACCGCTAGTTTTTGCTGCATCAAAAACTGCTTTTGGAACTGTTGTAATAAGGCGCGAATCAAATGGCTTAGGAATGATATAATCCTTTCCAAAAGCCAGTGAATCAATACCATAAGCTTTTAAAACAGCTTCTGGTACTTCAAGTTTTGCCAAGTCTTTAAGTGCATTAACAGCTGCAATTTTCATTGCTATATTAATTTCACTAGCTTTAGCGTCAAGTGCGCCTCTAAAGATAAATGGAAAACCCAGTACATTATTCACCTGGTTTGGATAATCACTTCGTCCCGTTGCCATGATTAAATCATCGCGCACTGAATTTGCATCTTGAGGTGAAATTTCCGGATCGGGATTTGACAAAGCAAATACAATTGGATTATCTGCCATTGATTTCACCATTTCTTTTGAAACTAGATTAGCCGAAGCAACACCCACAAAAACATCACAACCATCCATCGCATCCGCCAATGTTTGCTGTTCAGTATTAGATGCATAACGCGTTTTTTCCTTACTTAAATTTTCTCGATTATTACTTACAACGCCTTTCGAATCTACCAACAATATATTATCTTTTTTAAAGCCTAACTCACACAAAAGATCCAGTGTAGCGATACCAGCAGCACCTGCACCTAAACAAGTTAATGTTGCATCATTAGGTGTTTTTCCTTGAATCTCCAAGGCATTCAAAAGCCCTGCTGCAATAATGATAGCTGTACCATGCTGATCATCATGAAAAACCGGAATATCAAGCTCATCAATTAAACGTTGTTCAATTTCAAAACAGCGAGGTGCGGAAATATCTTCTAAATTAATACCACCAAAAGTTGGTGCAATATTTTTAACAGTTTGCACAAATTCATCCACATCTTGAGTATCGACTTCAATATTAAAAACATCAATATCAGCAAATTGTTTAAACAAAACACCTTTACCTTCCATCACCGGTTTGGCTGCTAATGGACCAACATTACCCAGCCCCAAAACAGCCGAACCATCTGTGATAACTGCAACTAAATTACCCTTAATCGTGTAATCATAAACCTTATTTTCATCTTTAGATATCTCTCTTACTGGAGCCGCTACACCAGGTGTGTAGGCCAACGATAAGTCTTCATGTGTTTCTAACGCTTTATGTGAAGAAACAAAAGTCTTACCAGGTCTTTTCCCCTGATGATAATCAAGTGCTAATTTGTGAAATTCTTTACTCATTTTGAGTTAATATTATGACTATAGATAAGAACGCTTATTATATAAGCATTAAGCAAGGAATTAGTATGGTTAATAAAATCAGTATTATTGGTGCTGGTAGAGTGGGCGAAAGTAGTGCCCAAATGCTGGCAATTCAAAAATTAGCTGAGCAAATTGTTTTGATTGATCTAGACAAACAATACGCTAAAGGTGTGGCGCTTGATATTCAAGAGACCTCTAGTGTTTATCATTTTGATGCTGATCTTATCGGTGCAAGCGATATTACTGCTATTAAAGATTCCAACATTGTCATTATTACCGCTGGCATGCCACGTAAACCAGGCATGGATAGAGCAGATGTTTTAGCAATCAACCTTAAAATTATTGACCAAATTATGGATGGTGTTATTCAACATGCGCCTGATGCCTATGTAATTGTTGTATCAAATCCAGTTGACGTACTAACCTACTACGCCAATCAAAAATCCAACTGGCCGCGTAATCGAATTATGGGGCAAGCAGGCATCTTGGACTCTATGCGACTATCAAGCTTTATTGCTATAGAAACAGACTACTCAATTAATGATATTCAAGCTATGGTGCTTGGCGGGCATGGTGACACCATGGTGCCCCTACCAAGATTTACTACCGTTAGTGGTGTTTCTATCGAACATTTACTGGATCAAAAAACAATCAATCGACTTATTCAGCGTACTCGTGATGGCGGTGCAGAGATTCTTAATCTTAAACAAAAATCCAGCGCTTACGATGCGCCAGGTGCAGCCGTTAGCATTATGGTTGAGGCTATTGTACATAATAAAAATCGACTACTGCCTTGCATTAGCATGCTTGAAGGTGAATACGGCCAGAATGATATTGCCATCGGTGTACCAGTGGTGCTAGGAGAAAACGGCATAGAAAAAATTATTGAACTAGACCTTAATCAACAAGAGCAGCGTGATTTCGATATTTCTGCCAAGGTTATTAAGGGCTTAATAGAAGAAATTAAACAAGTTCTTTAGTCTGAAATTCTGTTCATTCGGGAGATATTCTCAATAGAAATATCTTTTGGGCAAACGCGTTCACAATGTCTGTGATTTGAACAGCTACCAAAACCTTCGTCTTCCATTTTTTTTATCAACGCTTGCGTGCGATCATTTGTTTCAATCTCACCCTGGGGCAAGAGAGCTAAATGCGATATTTTTGCAGAAATAAAGAGCGATGCACTTGCATTGGGACAAACAGCCACACAAGCACCGCAACCAATACAAGTGGCTGAATTAAAAGCCTCATCAGATGCATGTTTTTCCACTAACATTGAATTTGCCTCAGGCGCCGATCCTGTATGTACTGAAACATAGCCACCTGCTTGAATCAATCGATCAAAAGATGTACGATTAACAGTTAAATCTTTAATCACTGGAAAGCTATTTGCACGCCATGGCTCTACCCAGAGCTCAGCTTGATTAACATACTCTCGCATATACAACTGACAAGTTGTGGTTGCTGATTTCTCACCATGTGGATAGCCATTAATTACCAGTGAGCAAGCGCCACAAATACCTTCACGACAATCATAGTCAAATACAATGGCGTCTTCGCCTTTGTTGATCAACTGCTCATTAAGCTGGTCTAGCATTTCTAAAAACGAAGTATCGTTGTCAATATTATCAATCGTATAGGTTACAAAATCACCGATGGCATCTGTGGTTTTTTGTCGCCAAATGTGCAAGGTAAAGGTCATTTGTAATTTCTCACAGTTGGCTTAATAAAATCAAAATGCAAATGCTCTTCATGCAGCTTAAAATCATCTTTTAGATATTCCCAGGCCGAAACAAAAGAAAAATTTTCATCATCCCGTTTAGCTTCTCCAGCAGGGGATAAATACTCCACTCGAGCATGTGCACCACAAGACTCCTCACGACTCATTGCATCCTTGCACATTAAAACACCTAGTTCAATAAAATCTGCCACCCGTCCAGCACGCTCCAAGGTTTGATTCAGATCTTGATCAGCACCCGTTACTTTGATTTTTTGCCAAAATTCTTTTTTTAATTCTTTAATCTCATCAATCGCTTGTTTGAGTCTATTTTTTTCTCTAGACATGCCGCAAGAATCCCATAGAATTTTCCCTAATTTTTGATGAAAATACTCTGGGGAATGCTGAGCATCAGGTGCATTCATTAGCTGATTAATCCTATCTTTAGCTAAATCCAATGCCTGCTGAACTTGCTCATGATTTTCACTAATTTGTTCAAAAGTGTTTCTACCTAAATAATTTGCAATAGTCTGTGGCAAAATAAAGTATCCATCTGCTAAACCCTGCATAAGTGCTGATGCACCTAATCTGTTGGCACCATGATCTGAAAAATTAGCCTCGCCACCAGCAAACAAACCATCCAAAGTAGTCATTAAATTGTAATCTACCCACAAACCGCCCATTGAATAATGTGGTGCTGGATATATTTTCATTGGCGTTGCACGTGGATCATCATCAGTAATACGCTCATACATTTCAAATAAATTGCCATATTTTTCTTCAACCTCGTCTAAACCTAGTTTTTTAATTGCATCAGAAAAATCTAAATATACGCCAAGTCGTTTACCATGGATCTTACTACCTACACCACGCCCTTCGTCACAAATATGTTTTACTGCACGTGATGCAACATCACGAGGGACCAAGTTGGCAAAGGCCGGATACATACGTTCAAGGAAATAATCTCGATCTTCTTCTTTAATATCAGCAGGGTTTTTCTCGTAATCCTCAATGTTTTTTGGCGCCCAAATACGCCCATCATTTCTGAGTGACTCACTCATTAAAGTTAGCTTTGATTGGTTTTCACCTGTAGGTGGGATGCAAGTTGGATGAATTTGAGTAAAACTTGGGTTAGCAAAATAAGCACCTTGCTTAAAAGCACGCCAAATAGCAGATGTATTACAACCTTTAGCATTGGTAGATAAATAATAAGCATTAGAGTATCCGCCCGTACACAGAACCACGCAATCTGCTGTATGTGCTGATAACTTGCCAGTCACCAAATCACGCACAATAACACCTCTTGCCTTACCATCAATACTAACAACTTCTAGCATCTCACAGCGAGAATGGTGCGTTATTCGCCCAGCTTCAATTTGACGACTCATGGCGCTATAAGCACCTAAGAGCAACTGTTGGCCTGTTTGCCCTTTGGCATAAAAAGTACGAGATACTTGTGTACCACCGAATGATCGATTGGCTAAATAGCCACTATACTCACGTGCAAAAGGCACACCTTGTGCCACTGCTTGATCGATAATATTATTGCTAAGCTCTGCCAAACGGTATACATTCGACTCTCTCGCCCTAAAATCGCCGCCTTTAATGGTGTCGTAAAATAAACGCCAAACACTATCGCCATCATTTTGATAATTCTTGGTCGCATTAATTCCGCCTTGTGCAGCAATAGAATGCGCACGACGAGGTGAATCTTGAAAACAAAATGAACTTACCTGATAACCCGCTTCACCCAGTGTTGCACAAAGCGAGGCACCAGCAAGCCCAGTACCAATAACAATAATTTTGTGCTTATCTCGGTTTTGTGGCGCCACTAAGGCCAAATCAAACAAATGCTTCTTCCAACGATTCTCTAATGAACCAGTCGGCTCTTTTGCATTAAATATACTCATAAAGTCACACCCAATGGAATAGATACAAAGCCAAAAAATATTCCCAAGACAATCAGTGCAATTAACAAATGATATTGCTTACTCGACACTCCTAAAGTTTGCCCTACATTACCGAGCGAATGATACAAATGTGCACTCAATGTTAATACGCCTAAAACATAAATCAACAACATAATAGGCTGAGTAAAAATATTCAAAATTTGTTGATACAAATCTGTTTTATCTAAAAATTTCATTTGTAAAAAATGAAATACAATAAACACTAATAAAGCACTTGCTCCGCCCCAGGCAACAAATCTAGAGATAGCTTTGGGGTAGCTTTTTTTATAGGTAGTCCCTTTGCTTTTATTGTTAGAGATCTGACGAGATACAGCTGTAAAAACATGAAACCCTAAAGTTGCAATCAAAGCCAATATCATTAAATAATAAATGGGTGACTGATTAAACTCAGTATAAAAATTATTAAAAGCATCTTTGCCAGTATGAAAACTCAGCAAACTCAGCATGTGAAAAATCACATAAGAAAACCAGGTTAGCCCTGCAAAAGCCATCCATTTTTTTTGAATAACTGAATTAGTAAAGCTCATCAAACTCCGCACGGGGTTGTAAATTTTCTTTTTCAATTGTTCTTAAACAACTGTTGTAACGCAGAATTGGGTCTGAACAATGTTTTGGCGCCATCTTTTCCGCAATCTCATATTTAGAAATTGCCTCCATCAGCCCCTCATAAGCAAATGATTGCGACATTGGATTTTTGAGTAATGCTCTAGCCTTGCGCTCAAAATAAATCCCTGTGTAATAAGTCCGATGAAATTCAGAAGAGAATCTAGCAATAGTATCAAGAATTTTGTTATGCTGGACTTTAGTGGTTCCATGTGAGCATTGATCAGTTAATGCCAAAATATATACCACTAAGGCTTCTTGATTATCAGGATCTACCGCAAATACATCGATACATATACTAATCGCCAGATCTGGCTCATTCAAAGTTCGATACTGTCGCGCTTTATCAAGCACAGTATCAATAGTATCTTTATGAATTAAATGATATTCCATACTCCCCTTTGTCAATATCAAGCTTTAATTCTGCACATCATATCAAATAACGCTTTACACGGTTAACTTATTCGAAAATTCATCAATTTTTAAAATTATGAACAAAACTTGTTTAATAAAAATAACTTTTTTTAAAAAAATACTGTTTTAAAGCCTAAATCGATTGTTTTTATAGTTTTATAACAAGTAAAACCCTTGTTTTACAAGGTGTTTAGAGTTGTTTTAATTATTTCTGATTTTTTTAAATAAAAGTGGTTGCAAGTGGGTATAAGTGGTATAAAATGTACTTTATTAACTTGAGGAGTTAATATTTTTACATCGCCATTAGGGGGAAACATGGAAGCAACACTACATACTTTTATATATACAGCATCAGTAATCATTCTGTCTTTAAGCTACGCTGCAATCGCATAACGTAATGCATCAAGCCTTGGGGGGTATATGTTTAGGGGGGTACATAATTTAACCATTGACGCTAAGGGACGATTAAAGATTCCTACGCGCCATCAAGCACAAATTGATAAAAGTTGTGCTGGAAAGATGGTAATTAGTATCCATCCTGACGATGCTTGCCTCCTGTTATATCCTTTAGGTGATTGGAAAAAACTTGAGCAAAAAGTTAGTGAACTTCCTTCACTAAATATCCATACCAAGCGAATTAAACGAAAACTCATTGGCCATGCTACTGATTGTGAGCTAGATAAAGCATCACGCATTCTGATTCCTGCCACACTTAGGAGTTATGCAGATTTAAACAAAAAGATTATCATGAGTGGTCAAGGACATAATTTTGAATTATGGGATGAAAACACTTGGAATAAACAAATTCAAAATCTTGATTCCCTAAGTAAAAAAGAAACCATTCCACAAGAGATTGCCCAACTATCATTATGATTAGCAATCATCACCAATCAGTGATGTTTAACGAGTCAATTGAAGGGTTGAACATAAAAGATAATGGCACTTATATTGATGCAACTTTTGGTCGTGGTGGGCACACACATGGCATCTTAAATCGGCTAAATGACTCTGGAAAAGTCATTGCCTTTGATCAAGATATTAGCGCCGTTAATTATGCTAAAGAAAATTTTGACGATAGCCGATTAGAGGTTATTCATAGTGCTTTTTCCAATATCTCAACACTGCTCAATAAACGTGGACTAATCGGAAAAATTGATGGTATCTTGATGGACTTAGGTGTGTCTTCTCCACAACTGGATAATGCTCAGCGAGGCTTTAGTTTTAACCATGATGGACCCTTAGACATGCGCATGGATCAAACTCAAGGCGTTAGTGCGGCACAGTGGCTATCAACAGCCGATGAAGTAGAAATTGCTGATGTGTTATATCAATACGGTGAAGAAAGAAAAAGTCGAAAAATTGCTAATGCTATTAAAAGATATCAACAAAATAAAAGTATTGACACAACCTTGCAACTAGCAAATATTATTGCCTCCGTTATTAAAACAAAGAAAAACAAACACCCTGCTACTCGTTCATTTCAGGCAATACGGATTTTTATTAATCAAGAACTTAAGCAACTATCAGAAACTTTAGAGCAAGTTATTGATTTACTAGCAACAGGTGGCAGGCTTGTTGTAATCAGTTTTCATTCGATTGAAGATCGAATTGTTAAACAATTTATCAAGAAATATTCCCAACAAAAAGCATTGCCAAAGGGTTTACCAGTTATGGATGCCAACCTCAAAGAAACTGTACTTAAAGACCTAGGAAAAGCATTCGCCAGTAAGGATGAAATAGCACTTAACAAACGCTCAAGAAGTGCAATTTTAAGAATTGCGCAACGCACTGAGGTCAAGGTGTAAAAATGCTAAGTAAGTTATCTATCAAAACTAAAGTTAATGCAGTGCTCAGCATTTCAATTGTCATTCTATCAATATTGAGCATTATTTGGAATTTTGATATGCGAACACTCTATCTAGAACAAGATAAACACGAGGTTCAATACAACAAAACCATGGCTATGCATAAACAGCTACTGACCAAACACTCACAAATTATTAGTGGTAATCGAATTAAAGATAAGGCTATTAAAGTTTTAAAAATGAAAGCTCCAAAATCTTCCAAACAGGTTCTTTTATGACTAAAAAACGACTATTCAGGGTATTTAAAGTACAGAACTATTGGCAAAGACAAGGTTTAATTAAGTACATCTTTGTATTTTTGTTTTTTGGTTTTGCATTTAGAATTATCAACGTTAATCAACTAAATGCTGGTGATATATCCATACAAGAAAAAGCGACAAAACAAACCATTACAAAGCTACAAGAAAAAGCTCGTCGTGGGGATATTTTAGACAGGAATGGTGAAGTGCTTGCCAGTAGTCTAATCTTAAAAAAAGTTAATTTAGATCCAACAAACCTTCAAGTTGAATATATTCCAAAACTGGCAAAGGCATTAGATATGCCAAGAAAGAAGCTAAGTAGAATTTTGGCAAAAAAAAGAAAAATTGGTTCTCGTTATTTAATTATTAAAAAGAATTTAACATTAACAGATCCAATTATTAACAATATTAAAGAACTTCAAAAAGAAAGAATAGAAGTTTGTAGGGTTAAAAGAAAAAAAGACAAGGTTAAGCTATTAGATAAAGCTTTATCATTCTTAAAAATAAAAGAAATAAAAATTACCTATAGCAAAATTTCTGATTGTAGAAAAGAAAGAATTAATGGCCTAGCATTACAGCAAGATACTTACAGGTCTTATCCAAAAGGCGCCTCACTTGCACCACTATTAGGCCGGAGTAATCGTGATTCTGGCATTGAAACAGAATTTGACCACATACTTGCTGGGAAAAACGGAAAAAAAGAGCTTAAATATGATGAAAAATCACAAGGCTCTTATTTCAATCCTAAAGTTGTTAGCACGCTAACACATGGCCAAGATATTAAACTAACGATTGATTCCAATATTCAATTTCATACTTACACAGCAGTCAAAAATGCTGTTGAAAAACATAGGGCAGATTCAGGTTCAGCCATTATATTAGCCCCTAATGGGGAAGTACTGGCAATGGCTAATTATCCGGCAGATGACCCGAATGATAGAAGCATATATAACGCAGAAAACTATCGCAATCGCGTATTGTCAGATAAAGTTGAGCCAGGATCAACCATGAAACCTTTCACAATGCTATTGGCACTTGATAAAAATAAAATAAGTGCTACTGATGATGAACTTATAGACGTTTCAAAACGCATTGGACATATAAAGTCAGATGCTGAAGCTAGAAGACATGGAGACGCAATTACAGTTAAAAAAATTTTACAAAAATCACATAATTTAGGCACTGTCAATGTTTCCGAACGTCTTAACAAAGAAGATATGTTCGACACTTGGAACAAACTTGGGTTTGGCCGTTCCCTAGGCTTAGTACCTAGTATTGAAAGTCTTGGCTCACTTAGACATTTTGACTCATGGGCAGTGGTTGATAAACGAGCGCTTTCCTTTGGTTATGGACCAATGGAAACCAATTTAGCACAATTAGCTAGGGCTTATTTAGTGTTCGCCAACAAAGGAGCTGTACCTCCATTAAAATTACTAAAAGAAGCAAATACTATTGATAATACAGTACAAGTGTTTAACCCAAAATCTACAGATAAGATTGCGCAATTACTAGATTCAGTTGCATCTAAAGATGGCTCTGGATATCGTGCACAAATAAAAGGCTATCATGTTGCCGGAAAAACAGGTACGGCTGAAATGGTAATTAACGGATCATATAGCAAGAAAGGCGCAAAACGTACATTCTTTACAGGTTTTGTGCCTGTTAAAAATCCAAAATATATCATGGCTGTTCGCCTTGATCACCCTAAAAAATGTTATGCTAGTTGGGACCCAAGTATAAAAATTAAATGTCAGGGTTCAAACTCTGCAGCTATGATATTTAGAGAAGCAATGACAAATATCCTAACCACAGATAAGTCAATCAAATTATTGGCAAAAAAATAACTCTCTACTTTTTAAGTTTAGATTTTTGGATATCCTCCATTAGCTTTTTTTGTTCTTCAAGCGTATTTGCAGTATTAATAGAGGCTTTATTTTGAGAGGTTTTTTGTTGATCTTCGCAGGCTTTTAAGGCAGACAAAAACTCATCCTTTGCTTGCACTTCACTCAAATGTGGCTCCATGATGCAAAGTTGTTTAAGACGATTATAAGTAGGTGTTTTATTTTTAAAAGGGTCTAATAATTTTTCTTGAGATGCACTCTCATCTTCAAATACTTGGGCGGAATGAACTAACTCTAATAGAACTGCAAATTTGATATCTGTTTTTTTAAGGTTTCGTATCCTAACTTCAACTGTACCATCTGCTAATATCGGATAATTAAGCAATAAAGTAATCATTTTAGACATAAGCGCTTTTAAACTAACGCTCTGCACGACTACTGGCCTCGACTCTGATATTTCTTTAAAATCAGAAAAATCCTGAAAATGACTCTCGTCATTAGGCATTGGGGCATCAGGTGTCTGTGTATCTTCTGACAAATCTCGCTGGTCAAACACTTGCTGGACCTGCCCAACACTTTGCTCCACTTCTTGAGCAACACCTTCAATCAACTGTTGTCGATAAAGATCATAACCCACTTGATTAATCAATACTTTTGCTTTTTCTATAAATAAAGTTTTTCCTTCAATGGTGTCAAAATCAAGCTGATTCTTTATATGATCAAACAAAAATTTGGATAAAGTGTGTGCTTTTTCAATGCGACCCTCAAAAGCTTTTGATGATTCTTTTTTTATAACAGTATCTGGGTCTTCTCCATCGGGCAAAAATAAGAATTTGACAACCAGATCAGCCTCAATCACAGGTAGTGCAATTTGAAGTGCTTTCCATGCAGCAGAACGACCCGCCCTATCCCCATCAAAACAAAAAACAATATTATCCGTTGTCCGTGACAATGTTTGTAGATGCTCAGATGTAGTAGCTGTACCTAATGTAGCAACCGTAGACGTGATACCGCCCTGATGTAGTGCCACCACATCCATATAGCCTTCAACTACCAATATGTAGTCAATTGTGCGTGAATATTTACGCGCATGATACAACCCATAAAGCTCTCTAGATTTGTGAAATATAGGGGTTTCTGGTGAATTTAAATACTTAGGTTTATCTTCTTTAGACAAAACACGGCCACCAAAAGCAATCACATCCCCCTTTGTATTATGAATAGGAAACATAAGGCGATCACGAAAACGATCGTAATACTCACCTTGTTTATCTTTCTTGGCAACTAACAGCCCCATCTCTACCAAATCCTGAACAACCTCTAAATCCTTATTAAAATACTCAAACAAATTACTCCAACCTGGAGGCGCAAAACCTAAATCAAAACGTTTAGCTATTACCCCTGTAATGCCCCTTTTGTGGGCATAGGCTACTATTTTGTCTTTTGCAGGAGAGTTTCTTAATTGATACTGATAAAACTCATTTACTTTTTGCATCAAATCACGATAACGCTTAATTCTAGGATCAGCAGGCTTAGAGTTTTGATCATACACCACACTAATACCGGATTCCCTAGCTACTGCCTCTACCGCCTCTGTAAAATTTAAATGGTCAAATTTCATTACAAAATCAATAGCACTGCCATTTTCACGACAACCAAAACAATGATAATACTGTTTACTTGGAACAACGGTAAATGAAGGAGTTTTTTCCTCATGAAAAGGGCAACACGCTTTATAATCTTTGCCTGCTTTTTTGAGTGGTACGCGCCTATTAATTAGATCAACAATATCTACTTGACTAGATAAATCATTGATAAAATCGTTATTAATAAAAGGCATGCTGAGAACAAAAAAATAAAAACTAAAATCTTATTTTAATGACAAAAACAAATTTTTATCATCCTAAATTTTTCCCAACATGGATATTAATTTTTTTCATGAAGTTGGGTGCTAAACTTCCCTTTACCTTGCAGGTATTTTTAGGAAAGGGAATTGGCAAATTACTTTACCCTTTACTTTCTCGATTCAGAAAAATTGCCCTTATTAATGTGGCACGTTGCTTTCCTGATAAAAACATTGAGCAAGTCGAAAGTCTAGTTAAGCAAAACTTTGAGGCCATTGGAATTTCTATTTTTGAAACTGCCAATGCTTACTTCGGAAAAGATGACAAAATTCAAAAACTCATCACTATTCATAATGAACATCACTTGACTGATGCCCTGGAAAAGAAACAAGGGGTTATTTTACTAGCCGCCCATTTCATGCCTTTAATGCTAGGCTCTAGAGCGCTTTTATTAAAACATACCATTGCTAATATTTATCGCCCACAAGATAATCAATTGTTTGATGAAGTAATGCGCAAAGGTTTTGTTGATAACGGTGCAGTTATGATTAAAACTCTAGATACGCGCTCCATGATGAAAGCAGTTAAAAACGGCTTACCAATTTGGTATGCACCTGATCAAGACTTGGGTGAAAAAAATTCTGTCTTTGCACCTTTTTTTGATATTCAAACTGCCACTGTTGCAGCTACTGCACGCTTAGCCAAAGACAAAAATACAGTGGTAATTCCTTATTTCTTTATCAGGACCACTACAGGATATGAAATGAGCTTTGAGCCTCCCATTAAAAACTATCCAAGTGATGATGCGATTGCTGATGCTTCTAAAACCAATAAAATATTACAAGATCAAATTTTAAAAGCACCTGAACAATATCTCTGGATTCATAAACGCTTTAAAACTAGACCAAAAGGTGAGCAATCTTTTTATGAAGGTTTTTAATTTAACTGCTAGATTACAAAAGCAAATTAGCGTATAATTATTCTTTTTTTACTATTTTGATTTCGCTTTATACTTAAACTATGTCAATCGATACACAAGCCATTATTAAAGAATACCAACAAGATGCTAACGATACAGGCTCTACCAATGTACAAGTTGCATTATTAACTGCTCGTATTAAACACTTAACTGAGCATTTTAAAACTCATAAAAAAGATCATCACTCAAGAAGAGGTCTTTTGCATCTAGTTTCTCAACGTAAAAAATTACTGACTTATCTTAAAAATACTAACGTAACTGCTTATTCTGATTTAATTTCTCGCTTAGGCCTTAGAAAGTAACTTTATTATTTTGATAAAAAAGCCCCTATTTGGGGCTTTTTTTGTTTCTACGGCAATGCTTTAGCTAAAATACTCACTTATGGAATTATCACCCTCTTATCAAAAAATTGATGATTTAGACCAGCGCTTATCTGCACTGTCAGCACATCTTAATCTTGAGGAAAAGCAAGGTCGGCTTGAAGAGGTTTTGCTAGAGATGGAAAATCCAGATATTTGGACTAACCCTGAACAAGCGCAAGCACTCGGGCAAGAAAAATCAAAACTGGAATTCGTTTGCCAAACTTTTATTGAAGCAGGCGCTGTTTTGGATGATGCCAAAGAACTCTTAGACATGGCGCAATCAGAAGATGACGAAGATACTGCCAATAGTGTTATTGAAGATTTAAACAAAATCGAATCTTCAATTGCAAGACTAGAGTTTGAGCGTATGTTTAATGGCGAATTAGATGCTAATTCTGCTTATTTAGATATTCAATCAGGCTCAGGTGGCACAGAAGCGCAAGACTGGGCTGAAATGATTCTAAGAATGTACTTACGTTGGGGTGAAAAACACAACTTCAAAGTCAAACTCATGGAAGTATCCGCCGGAGAAGTTGCGGGCATTAAATCTGCCACCATTCATTTTGATGGCGAATATGCTTTTGGCTGGCTCCGTAGTGAAATAGGCATTCATCGCTTGGTTAGAAAATCACCTTTTAATGCTAATGGCAAACGCCACACTTCTTTCTCATCCGTGTTTGTCTCCCCTGAAGTAGATGATAATATTGATATCGATATTAACAAAGCTGATATTCGTATTGATACCTATCGAGCGTCCGGCGCTGGCGGACAGCATGTCAATAAAACTGATTCAGCGGTACGCATTACTCACTTACCCACTAGCACTGTAGTGCAGTGTCAAGATGGTCGCTCTCAGCATGCCAATAAAGATCAAGCAATGAAGCAGTTAAAATCTAAACTTTACGAGCTCGAGATGCAAAAGCGCAACAGTGAAAGTCAAGAGCTAGAAGATGCAAAATCTGACATTGGCTGGGGGCATCAGATTCGCTCTTATGTGCTAGATCAATCTCGTATTAAAGACTTACGCACTGGCGTAGAATCATCCAATACTCAAGATGTGTTAGATGGCAATTTAGACAAATTTATTGAGGCAAGCTTAAAAGCTGGTTATTAAAAGGAGAAAACATGACAACACATTACGACATGATTGCAATTGGTGCAGGATCAGGCGGCTTATCAGCGGTTGAGCGTGCTAGTGAATATGGTAAAAAATGCGCTGTTGTTGAAGTAAAAACCGTAGGTGGTACTTGTGTCAATGTTGGTTGCGTACCTAAGAAAGTTATGTGGTTTGCCGCTAATACTGCCACACAAATTAATAGCGCAAAGGGTTTTGGCTTTGATATTGAGCAAAAAAACTTTTCATGGAAAACCTTAACCAAAGGCAGAGATGACTATATCAATAATATCACCAATTGGTGGCACGGATATCTTGAAAAATTAGGTATCGACTATGTACATGGCTTTGGCAAATTAATTGATAAAAATACAATTTCTGTTAATGGAAAACACTACACTGCAGATCATATTGTGCTTTCCCCTGGTGGTGAACCTGCCATACCTCATGTTGAAGGTGCACAGCACGGCATTACTTCAGATGGTTTTTTCGAATTAGAAGATTTACCTAAAAAAGTCGCTGTTGTTGGCGGTGGTTATATTGGTGTGGAGCTCGCAGGTGTGCTTAATGCACTCGGATCAGAAGTCGAAATTTTTGGTCGTGCAGATACGTTACTTAGAGGATTTGACTCGATGATTCAAGTAGCACTAGATAAAGACTACACTGCTCACGGCATTAAAATTCATCACAACTCGCAAATTAATGAAGTTACCAAAGACAAAACCTTGATAACCAATCAAGGAGAGTTTTCTGGATTTGATACCATCATTTGGGCGGTTGGCAGAAATCCAATGACTCAGCATCTTGGTTTAGAAAATGCTGGAGTTGAATGCGATCAACGTGGTTTTATTCCAACAGACAAGTTTCAAGTTACTAATATCGATAATATTTTTGCACTGGGTGATGCAACCGGTAGAGAGCCACTAACACCAGTTGCAATTGCTGCCGGCAGAAGACTGTCTGATCGTCTATATAATAATATGACTGACAGACACCTAGAATATAAAAATATTGCCACTGTGGTATTTTCTCACCCGCCTATTGGCACCATTGGACTTACTGAAGATGAAGCCAATGAAAAATTTGACAATATTAAAGTTTACAAATCAGAATTCACACCAATGGCTGATGCTCTGCTTGATCATAAAACCACGACAGCCCTTAAATTAGTTTGCGAAGGTGACGATGAAAAAATAGTGGGCTGTCATATTATGGGCCATGGTGCTGATGAAATGCTTCAAGGGTTCGCAGTTGCTATTACTATGGGTGCCACTAAAAAGCAATTTGACGATACGGTAGCGATACATCCATCTAGTGCTGAAGAATTAGTAACCTTAAGATAATTAATGTCGATTTAGCTTGCGCCATTTGTACGGTTCAATCGGTGGAGTATAAAAACTCCAAAATCCTACTTCTCCTAATCTAGCCTTTTCTTCTTCTACCTTATAAGTATCTTTATAAGAATACGCCATACCTGCTTCTACCAGCAATCTGCCTATATTTGTATCTCCTTTAAAAACTTTAACTAAAATTCTATTGTAATGATCAATGCCTACCGGCTCTATTGATAGCTTTCCTGGTAAATCTCGTAATACTTGTTTTAAGTAATCTTTAGCCAATCGACCACAATCAATCACTTTATTTATTTTTTGTCGGCATTTTTGCCTGATCTCAGGTGTGTCAATACCTGCAATACGCATTTGCATACTAATGCTATCGCCATCAACAATATAAAGTGTTTTTTCACTGTCTAATGTGAAATTTTCCAGATTAGCAATCACATTCGTTGTTACTAAAAAGCACAAGACAAATAATTTCATGTTGTTAAATACTAGCGGTAAAATCAATGATTTTATAAGACTAACATATAACGTGAGCGCTTTAGAGCAAATACAATTTGATGATAATGGGTTAATTCCGGCAATCGCCCAAGATTTTGAAACGGGGGAAATCCTGATGTTTGCTTGGATGAATCAAGAATCTTTGTCATTAACCATTGAAAAGCAGCAAGCAGTTTATTATTCTCGCTCTCGCAAAAAACTGTGGTTCAAGGGCGAGGAATCAGGACACACGCAACTCATTAAAGAAATCTATACAGATTGTGACAATGATGTTATCCTGCTCAAAGTAGAACAGATAGGTGGTATCGCTTGTCACACCGGTAGAAAATCTTGTTTTTTTCAAAAACTAGATAACGATGATTGGCAAAGTGTTGCAGACGTATTAAAAGACCCAAAAGACATTTATGGATGATATTTTAAAACAATTAGAACAAGTTCTTGAAGATCGAAAGTCTGCCAAGGCAGATGAGTCTTACGTGTCTTCTTTGTACGCCAAAGGTTTAGACGAGATTTTAAAAAAGATTGGTGAAGAGTCTGCAGAAGTCATTATGGCAGCTAAAGATGGCGATCAAGATAAGATTATTTATGAGGTTGCCGATCTGTGGTTTCACACGCTCGTATTACTGCGACACAAAGACATTGAAATCGATAAAATACAAGATGAATTATCAAAACGATTTGGCTTGTCGGGATTAGAAGAAAAAGCCAATAGAACTAATTAAATAATAGGAGATAAACATGGGATTTGGAATACCTGAATTACTCATAATACTGGTAATTGTATTGCTAGTATTTGGCGGGAAACGCTTAAAAAACATTGGTGGTGACCTTGGTGGTGCCATTAAAGGTTTTAAAAAATCAATGAAAGAAGGTGAAAGCGATAAAATCGATAACAAGGATGATGTAATCGAAGCCAAAGTCGTTAAAGAAGAAGAAAAGCAAACAAAATAAATCATGTTTGATGTTGGTTTTTGGGAATTCGCCTTAATTGGTGTCATCACCCTAATTGTGGTAGGGCCCGAAAGAATGCCTGCGATTGCTCGAAAAACAGGACAATACGTAGGTAAAGCTAAAAAACTTATTGCCAAAATTCAAGAAGATGTTGGTGGCGAACTTGAAGCAGATAAACTCAAAGAACATCTAAACCTAGAAGACGAAGATTCCAATGTTGTTGAGATTTTTGAAGAGACAAAACAATCTCTAAATGAAATCAAACAAGGTGCTGATGCTAAAGATTCATGACTAATCAGCAAACTCAAAAAGAAATGACTTTTGTTCAACATATGATTGAACTGCGTGATATTTTATTGCGCTCGGTCATCGCCATATTTGTGATTTTTTTAGGATTATTTCCTTTTGCTAACGAAGTTTATTCTTTTGTAGCTGCACCTATTATTAATACATTGCCCACTGGATCTAATCTTATTGCTACTGGTGTTATATCTCCTTTTTTAACACCACTAAAAATGTCGCTTATTCTTTCTGTTTATATTGTTATGCCATATTTGCTCTATCAGATCTGGTCATTTATTGCGCCTGCACTCTACAAGCATGAAAAACAAATGATCGCACCTTTGGTGATATCGTCAAGCATCTTGTTTTATGCTGGATTGGTATTTTCGTTCTATATTGTTTTTCCAGTTATCTTTGGATTTTTATCTAGCGTTGGCCCCGATATTGTTACATTCGCCCCTGATATGCAAAATTATTGGGATTTTGCACTTAAGGTGTCTTTTGCCTTTGGCGTAGCATTTGAAGTACCAATTGCCACTATTTTACTTATTATGTTTGGTGCAACTACAGTTGAAAATCTTAAGAAGAATCGCCCTTATGTGATTATTGGTGCTTTTGTATTAGGTATGTTGCTCACGCCACCTGATATTATTTCTCAAACTCTAATCGCTATTCCAATGTGGTTGTTATTCGAAGCTGGTCTTATTTTTGCGCCTATGTTTAAACGTCAAGAGCGACCAATAGAAGACAACAACCCTACCGATCCTTCACCAGATGACACTCATAAGAAGAACAAATCATCAGATGATGAACAAGATTGGGATGATGATGAAGCGGACGCTGAACTAGATAAAATTGATGCTGAGTTTAAAAAACTCGATAAGGAATAATTACTTATTCTAACAACTCAAAGGCATTAATTACACTTTCAGCCACATCAACAATGCGTTTGTTTTTATCCATAGCCATCTTGCGTAACGACTGATAAGCTTCATCTTCATTAATTTCTTTATGCTTCATTAACAAGCCCTTAGCCTTTTCTACAGCTTTTCTTTCTGACAGCTGATTTCTAGTTGCATCTAATTCATCTTTAAGCGCCTGAAACTCACGAAAACGTGCCATTGCCACATCAATAATAGGTTGAACTCGGTTTTCTTCAAGACCATCAACAATATAAGCATTAACGCCTGACTTGATTGCTGAGCTTGCCATTTCAGAGTTGGACTCTTCGGTAAACATCACAATTGGCTTGGGCTTGGTTTTATTGACATCAGTTAAATTAGCAAACACTTCACTATCTGGAATATCTGCGTTCACAATAACCACGTCTGCATGTGTCATCTCGTTACTATCTTGCAGGTTAGTACTGTTGTCCATACGACAAATAACCTCATGGCCTTTGTCTTGCAGTGCGCGACGTAACATTGCTGATCGACCGGTGTTTTCATCAACTAAGATGATCTTAAGTGCTGTATTCATGAGCGACATTTTACCCTGAAATGGCTATGATGTCATATTGCATATTTTCCTAGTGTCACTTTAGGGTTATTGATGCAAAAAAAGCCCCCAAAAGGGGGCTTTTAAAACTCAAGAGGGAGTTTTGTTGAAAGTTATCTTGTAAACTCAGGATAGGCTTCTAGACCACATTCTGCAATATCAACGCCTTCAGCCTCTTCTTCGGCAGAAACTCTTATACCCATTACGGATTTCAGCACTAACCATAACACTAATGATGTGCCAAATACCCAAACGAAAATCGTTGCTGCGCCCGCTAATTGACCAGAGAACGATACGCCTGAATTTGTTAATGGAACTGCTAATAAACCCCATAAGCCAACCACACCATGTACTGAAATTGCACCAACCGGATCATCAATCTTAAATACCTTATCTAAGATATCAATAGAGAACACAACTAACGCACCACCAACAGCACCAATCAATGTTGCCTCTAACGCAGTTGGTGTATCTGGTCCTGCGGTAATTGCAACTAGACCTGCTAATGCACCATTGAGTGCCATTGTTAAGTCTGCTTTACCCCATAGTAACTTCACTAAGATAAGTGCGGCAATCACACCACCTGCTGCTGCTGCATTGGTATTCAAGAATACCATCGCTACTGCATTTGCACTTTCTTTACTAGCCATTGCTAATACTGAACCGCCATTAAAACCAAACCAACCCATCCACAGGATAAAAGTACCTAGGGTTGCTAACGGCATGTTTGCACCTGGAATCGCATTAGACGTACCATCTTTATTATACTTACCCTTACGAGCACCTAGTACAATCACGCCTGCTAAAGCCGCCGCTGCACCAGCCATATGCACAATACCTGAACCAGCAAAGTCAGAAAAACCTAAGTCGCCGAGTACAAATAGACCGAATACTGATTCGCCATTCCATGTCCATGCACCTTCCATCGGATAGATGATGCCGGTAAAGACAATGGCAAATGCGAAGAATGCAAATAGCTTCATGCGTTCAGCCACTGCACCAGAAACAATACTCATTGCTGTTGCAACAAATACTACTTGAAAGTAAAAATCAGCTGCGCTTGAATATTTGTCTCCAGCACCACTAATACCATCTAACATGATTCCACCACCATACATTAGCTCATAGCCATAAACCATATACATCGTACAAGCAATTGCAAACAAACCAATATTCTTAGTTAGAATCTCCGCTGTATTTTTACTTCTAACAAGGCCAGCTTCTAACATTGAGAAGCCTGCCGCCATCCACATTACCAAAGCGCCCATTACTAAAAAGTAAAAGGTATCTATGGCAAACTGCATTTCAATAATCGTATTTTCCATGTTTCCTCCTTATAGTGCTACTGAGCCAGTTTCGCCCGTACGAATACGAACTACCTGCTCTAAACTTGAAACGAAGATTTTTCCGTCACCAATTTTTCCATCATCAGATTTAGCTGATGAACTGATTGCTGTAATCACGCCATCTACTTTATCTGCCTCTATAGCAATTTCTAATTTAACTTTAGGTAAAAAATCTACCGTGTACTCTGCGCCACGATAAAGCTCTGTATGGCCTTTTTGGCGACCAAAACCTTTTACCTCTGTTGCCGTAATTCCTGAAACGCCAATTTCAGAAAGGGCTTCTCTCACATCATCAAGCTTAAAAGGCTTAATAACTGCTGTTACCATTTTCATTTTCATTTCTCCTTATTTAAAAACTAAAAAGGCCAGTAGTTGTGCTTGTAAAAATTACAAACTTAACTACTGGCCTCTATACCATTATTTTAGTTCCATCTTGAAACTGGCGAAAAAAAACGCTTATTTAACCCTTTATTAAAAAGACCTAAATAAACGTCAATGTTCTGTGTTAATTACCCGCCTTTGGGAATCAACTAAGACAAATTATATATATAAAATCAAATTATGCAACTGTTTTTTATTAAGTGTAAATTTTTTCAAAATTTTCTAAAAAATCATCTACCGACAAATAATGATTACCATCACACGAAAAACTAAGTCCGACTGTACCATTCATAATATTCAAACTAGCGGTTTTTAAATAAAGATTGTCATCCATAAAACGCATATATTGAAACTTTTCAAATACTTGTTTAATCTGGTTTTGCGTAACTTTAGCATTCTCTGGATATGGTTTTTTGGGATACAAAAGAAAAATATTAGGGCTAATTATCTCATCAAGCACATGCACTCGATAATTATACGGCTCATCATAAGTCCATATTGTTGCTCTAGATGATGCATAGTGCAGTTTTAAATGAAACACACCTAATTCACAAAGCAATTCAATGGCAATATTATGCACCATATCTACCGACTTATCCATTGCAGATTCAACTCTAGTCTGATTGAACAAATTAGATCTAATTTCAGGATCGCCTTTAATCTGACGCCAATCATCTAGACCAAAATCTTGTTTCGGAATTGGCAATTGTTCTAAATCAAGATCTGATACTAGCATTCCCACCATTTCCCCTTTGTTGCATATTGCATGAACCGCACTAATACAAGGCTTAAGTGTTGCTACCGAAATATAAGCGTCAGATAAATAAAAAGGTTTATCAAAACTAACAATATCAAAAAAAGGCCTAGACGATAAATCTTGACCTTGATAATCACTTAAAATTTTATCTTTTGTTACATTTGAACTTAACTGTATTCCACTATGGTCAACTACATAAGCAAGATTTACATACTCACATTTTTGCATATAGGATTTTAATAAGTCATCCAACATTGCAGTGCCAATTGTTGTATCCATATAGCTATCACATTCTTGTGCGAGCTGCTTTAAACCACCACCTAATTGATACATTAGGAATTCTTTTTGCCTGGTGATTAATTTAGAGATTTGCATTTTATTGCGCGCTATTTTTTAAAATTATCATTTAATCATGCCTAAATACACTGCCTCACTAAGTACCTCGACACCGAATTTTTTAGCACTTTCAATCTTCTTTTGCCCTACTTTTTCCCCAATTACTAAATAATCAGTTTTAGCACTAACACTGCTAACGACTTGTATTCCAATTGATTTGGCGTATTTTTTCATTTCATCTCTAGAGCTACTCATTTTGCCCGTGAAAATTATTTTTTTACCGAAAAGGTCGTGAGTAAATTCTTCTAAATATTTTTGCAAAGGGGTTAACTCTAAATTAAAGTGATATTGGCCCAACAAATCAAACTCTGATTTGATAGACTTAAGCCCCGTAACAATCATTTGGGCTGTTAACTCTGCAAAGCCATCAATGGCTGATATTTGTTCTAAGTCTAGATTAAAAATCTCATTAATTGAATAAGATCTAAGCAGATTCTCACAGTTTCCCATGCCTAATCTCACCACACCAAATGCTGCCAAAAAACGCCAATCTTCAACCTGCTCATTAATTGACCGCTTTAATTGGTTAACTAAATTTACACTAGTTTTATCGCCAAAACCCATGGCAGAAAAATCATCAATACCCAGCGTATAAATTTGGGAAATTTTACGAATACCGTGCTCATAAAGTTTTTCAATGGTAGCAATGCCAAATCCATCATTATTAGCTAGTATTTTGAAAAAATATTCCATCTTTCCAATCACTTGTGCTGGACACAAAATGTGATTAACACACATTAAAAAATCAGACTCCCATTCTAAATTTTCACCACAACTTGGGCATTGATCAGGAATTTCAACAGGTGCTGATTTCAATACTTTATTAATTTTAGGGATGACTAACCCTGATCGCGTCAGCTCAATCACGCTACCTGCGCCTAGGCCTTGTTCTTTAACTAAGCCGTAATGATGGCCTGTTGCTCGCATGATTGTTGCACCACTGAGTAATGTTGGCTCTAGCTCTGCTACAGGTGTAATCTTTCCAGTTCGACCAACCTGTGGCGTAATAGATAACACCTTAACTTGCGCTTTATCTTTGTTTTCTTTAAATGCAATTTGCCAGCGATGAAACTTTCGATTTGCGCCCATATGGTTTTTTAGATTATCGTTAACAACCTCAAATACCACGCCATCCACATCAAAATCTACTCTTTGAAGTATATCGCTAACAACTTCAGCAAACCGATTTGTTAACTCATTAACACTACCCACCCAAGTAGGCAATTGAACAAAAGGTACAAACAATGCTGCTTTATCTTTAATCGCTTGTTCAGCTTTCTTATCTAGGGCCTTTTCTTTAATTAAGCTAGCTTGAAAATTACGTGGATACTCAAAATCCTGTGATAGGTGTGATTCAAAATAACTTTTCTTAACTACAATCTCGCCTGCGCCTTGACCACGCTCAGAATCGTTATAAACCTGCAAGCCTCGGTCAAAAACACGAGTAATATCACTACCTTTTTTGCCGTCTCCTCGCGTATATAGCCGACTACCATCATCAAACCCAGCAAAACCATCTAACTTGGGTGTGGCTTTTATTTGAATCAAAGATAGATCTAATTCAATTTCAGTAGCAGATTTTTCTAATCGCTCTATCCACTTACTCACCTCATCCCAAGAATAGGCTTTATCAGTAGAAAGCATAATCTCAGGCAATAATACCTTTTCCTCAGAAAAGGCCTGACCTTCTGGCTCAATAGATTGTAATAAAGGATGCCCTGGTAGTCTTGCTTTTAATGCAGATAGATAAATAAAATCATAATCTTGATCACTAACAAGTGGTTTGCCGGCTCGATATGCTAAATTAGCAGTTTGGCAAAACTGTGCCAAGTCATCATCTGATAAATCATCCAGTAAAACCTCTTGCTGGATGATTCGATTAATGATGCTCTGTGATAATGCCATTTAGGCTATTAAAACTGCTTGGCAATATTTCCTAAGAATTCATGACTAAAGTCAATGGTTGCTTGCTCATTTTCTTCAGATAGATCGTTAAAATAAACTTCAGTTGTATTTTGGCCTATTTGCTTAACAAGAATCTGAAATGATTTTTTGACTGCATCATCGCCAAACATGCGTGAGAACACTCCTAAATCCTCTGTTCTGGCAACATTGATATAAAAGCTACCCTCTTTAACATCCTTGTCTTCAATTTCAGTTTCAAGCTGGTCAAGCGCCCAACCTACGTTATCCCAAGTGTCATACTGATTTAAAGAGAAAATTAATTTTGCATAACCGCCCACACCTTTGGTCAATTTAACAGTTAACTTCTGCTCTTCTTTAGCGGCAATAATTTTTTCTCTTGCAACGGCGTGATCACTGCCCAAAAATGTCATAAGTCGATACAGCATTTCTGTTTCTAGAGCTTGATCTTTAGCGCGAGATTGCCAAATAGTATTTTCATCATCGGCACCTGCCTTAGTTATAACCTCTTCCATAGAAGTAAGAGTTAAATAAACTTCAGACTTATTGCCATTATCAGCTGGCTCAATACGAATACGATATTTATCAACGATTGGTAGAGCATATCTAGCTTTTAATGCTTTTTTTAACATAGATCGAATAACACCTAAAGATTGATCAGGAATCTCAGGATGATTCTCTAAAAAATCAGTTTCCATTAAGCCAATTTTTTTATTGGTTTTTTTAATGGTAAAACCATGAGATTTAAAGAAACTCTTAGCCAAACCCCAAACCGAATCAGGCTTTTTATCGACCACAAGCCAACGCCTCTCACCTAGGCGCTTAACTTCAACATTAGATGGTGTTCTTAAAATGCTTGACGCCTCTTTAATTGCACTATCTTTCTCAGAAAAACTAATAGTATCCTCCTGAACATTAGACACATATTCACTAAGCTTAAATGCATTTTGAGAACTAGGCTTGGTTAAATCTGGTGGAATCTCTAATGAAGTAACCGTCTTATCCGAATAATATGCTATATCTCTTTCTCCAAGTCCTACTTGTTTTTCTTTTTCATCATCGCCACCCAATGAAAAACAACCTGCTAAAGATATTGATAAAAAAATAATTGATAATTTAGCTAACATTTTTATATAACTCCCAATGATAATAAATCTTGTTCTAATACAGCTTGCGCTTCTTCTGAGAGCGTTGTAAGTGGTAAACGAATACCACTACCGCACTTACCCATTTTATGTAATGCCCACTTGACAGGAATTGGATTAGACTCAACAAACAAATGTTGATGCAGGTCGATCAATGTTGTATTGATTGTTTCTGCTAAGTCTCGATTGTCATCCATAGCAGCATTATAAGCATCTGAGACCACCTTAGGGGCAACATTTGCACTCACAGAAATACCACCATGACCGCCCATTAGAATAAACTCAACTGCTGTGGCATCATCACCACTATAAAGTAGGAAATCTTGAGGACAGGTATCAATCAATTGTTGTGCAACTGATAAATCTCCGGTTGCATCTTTAACGCCGATAATATTGCTAATACTAGACAAGCGCACAACGGTTTCTGGCAATAAGTCTACCGCTGTTCTACCTGGCACATTGTACAGAATTTGATCAATATCAACTGCCTCAGCAATAGCCTTATAATGCCGATAAAGCCCCTCTTGAGTTGGTTTATTGTAATAAGGGGTGACCAAAAGACAAGCATCTGCGCCAATACTTTTGGCGTCCTTAGTTAATTCAATTGCCTCAGTGGTAGAATTAGCACCTGTTCCTGCAATAATAGCAATACGTCCTTGTGCAAAATCAATAGTTTTTTGCATTACTTTCACATGTTCTTGATGGTTAAGCGTTGCCGACTCTCCTGTCGTGCCAACAGAAACAATAGCGTTAGTACCAGATTCAATATGGAAATCAACTAATGACTTAAGCGCGTCAAAATCCACCGATCCATCGTCAAACATTGGTGTAATTAGGGCTACCATAGAGCCAGTTAAAGGGTGATTAATATGCATTTCATAATTATATACGAATCAATTTTGATAAGCGTAAAAAAACCCGTTAATAGTCAGACTGTTAACGGGTTTAATTGGGCTATATTTAACTTACAAATCGTAGCCTTTCTCCTCGTGCGAGATAATGTCCAAACCTTGTTGCTCTTCTTCTGCACTTACTCTTAAACCGGTAATCATGCCAACCACTTTAAGAATAATATAAGTTGCAACAGCTGTATAGGCAAATGTTGCCACAACACCAATCATTTGAACTTCAAACTGTGAAGCAATCGTCATACCTTCTGCCAAACCTTGACCAGAAAAAACACCCAACTCACTTGAAGCAAAAACTGCCGCCATTAGTGTGCCGATAATACCACCTACGCCGTGAACAGGAAATACATCTAATGAGTCATCAATTTTCCATTTTTGTTTAATAAGAATTACCGCATTAAAACAAACAACACCAGCAACAATACCAATTACTAATGCGCCAGCAGGACCGACAAAACCAGATGCTGGCGTAATTGTGCCTAAACCTGCAATCAGACCAGTCACCGCGCCTAATGCTGTTGGTTTACCAAACTTAATCCACTCGTAAAACATCCAAGTCATCGCACCGGCTGCTGCTGAAATGTGGGTAACTAGCATAGCCATTGCTGCATCACCATTTGCTGCAAGTGCCGATCCACCATTAAAACCAAACCAACCTACCCATAGCATTGCTGCACCGGTAATAGTCATGGTCATGTTGTGTGGTGGCATTGGTTTAGTAGGAAAACCATTGCGAGGGCCTAATACAATAGCTGACACCAATGCTGCAACACCTGCAGTAATGTGTACTACAGTACCACCAGCAAAGTCTAGCAAACCCATTTCGCCTAACCAGCCGCCGCCCCACACCCAGTGAGTAACCGGTGCATAAACAACAATTAACCAAATAGCACTAAACAACAATACCGCTGAAAACTTCATGCGTTCAGCAAAACCGCCAATGATAAGCGCTGGAGTAATGATTGCAAAAGTCATCTGAAATAATGCAAATAAACTCTCAGGAATATCGCCACTTAATGAATCCTCTGTAATACCTGCAAGCATAAAGTTAGACAGACTACCAAAATAAGCATTACCTTCTGCAAAAGCAATACTATATCCAGCTACTAGCCATAAAACCGACACAATACCTGCAATTGCAAAACATTGCATGAGCACTGACAAAATGTTCTTAGTGCGCACTAAGCCACCATAGAACAACGCCAAACCTGGTAGCGTCATAAATAACACCAATGCAGTTGATGTTAGAATCCAAGAAGTGTTTGCACCGTCTAAATCTTCAGCAAACACACTCATTGGCACTAAAGCCAATAATGTTAATAATTTTTTCATTTTTTACTCCTTAAAGTGCGTCTTGATCAGTTTCGCCCGTACGAATACGAACCACTTTATCTAAATTAGAGACGAAAATCTTGCCATCGCCAACCTTGCCAGAATTGGCAACATTACTAATTGCTTCAATAACTTCATCTAATTTAGATGCAGAAATTGCAATTTCTAATTTAATTTTTGGTAAAAAATCAATTTGATACTCTGCGCCTCGATATAGCTCAGTGTGTCCTTTTTGACGACCAAAGCCTTTTACTTCAGTCACTGTAATTCCAGATACGCCAACTTCAGACAAAGCTTCTCTGACGTCATCTAATTTGTGTGGTCTAAGAATTGCCGTTACAAATTTCATACTTATCTCCTCCGATAATAGTAAACTTTCATAAGTTCACATAATAAAAAACCCAACGTGGGCAACTTGTAAAGCAGCAATGCTTGATTAAATATTCTGCGCCGTTGCAAAATAATTCACTTTATTATAGAAAAAAATAACGAAAAAGCAAATTATTGATTTTTAAATAAATCTTTACGCTTCTTTTGAGTGTTTTTTATTGCTTTAGATTGACGCCAAGCATCAATATTGGCTTGATGGCCACTGAGTAAAACCTTAGGCACTGCCTGGCCATCAATCTCTTCTGGACGTGTGTAATGCGAATAGTCTAATAAACCTTTTGAAAATGAATCATCCAATGAATCTTGGTTACCTAATACACCAGGTATTTGTCGACTCACAGCATCAATCAAAACCATAGAGGCCAGTTCTCCACCACTAATTACATAATCGCCAATCGATATTTCCATATCAACATCATGTTCAATAACGCGCTCGTCTACGCCCTCATAACGCCCACATAATAGCGTTATAGAGTTTAATTCTGACAACTCTTTAGCCAAATTGTGAGTGAGTCGCTCACCTTGTGGAGACAGATAAATCACTTTGGTTTGTGGTTTAGCTTGTTTGATTTTAGTAATACAATTTCGAATTGGTTTAACCTGCATCACCATACCGGCCCCGCCACCATAGGGCGCATCATCAATATTTCGGTGCTTATTATCGCTAAAATCTCGAAGTTGCCACATATTAATAGACAATAAAGATTTTTTAATGCCACGCGCAATCACGCCCTCATCTTTAATCGCTGAGAACATTTCAGGAAATAAAGTGATAACATCAAAACGCATTAGAATTATGCAAGTATATTTTTTAAAACTTGATAATAAATATCGGTTAGATCTTCCAAATCTTGCACACTCACGCATTCATCAACTTGGTGAATAGTTGCATTCAAAGGACCTAGTTCAACCACCTGCGCACCCAATATTGGCGCAATAAAACGTCCATCTGAAGTGCCGCCTGATGTGGATAATTCTGCATCAATGCCTTTAATGCTTTTAATCGCATCAACACAGCTACTGACTAGCTCACCTTTAGGCGTCAAGAAAGGATATCCAGAATGCTCCCAGTCAATATCATATTCAAGATTGTGTCGATCTAGTATATCTATCACTCTTTGCTGTAAATCTTCTTGTGTAGACTCAGTTGAATATCTAAAATTAAACATGACCTCTATTTCACCTGGAATCACGTTAGTCACACCTGTACCAGAATTAATATTAGAAATTTGAAAACTAGTCGCAGGGAAATATTCATTACCCTTATCCCATAACTCACTGCACAGGTCATTTAACGCTGGCACAGCCAAGTGAATTGGATTATTAGCCAAATGCGGATAAGCGATATGGCCCTGTTTACCAACAATACTCAATCTACCATTAAGTGAGCCTCGACGACCATTTTTAATTACATCACCCAATTGATTGTTTGAGGACGGCTCACCCACCAAGCAATAATCAAGTGCTTGATTTGAGCTCTTTAAGTGCTCGCAAACTTTAACGGTACCATCTACTGCTGGCCCTTCTTCATCTGAGGTAATTAAAAACCCTATAGTGCCTTTGTGATCTGGAAAGTCTGCAACAAAACGTTCGGTCGCCACTACCATTGCAGCCAGCGAGCCTTTCATATCTGCCGCACCTCGACCGTACAACATGCCATCTTTGACTGTCGGGTTAAAAGCGTCTGTTTTCCATTGTGACTTGTCGCCTACTGGTACAACATCCGTATGACCAGCAAAAGCAAATACCGGCCCACCATGGTCACGCACTGCCCAAAAATTATCAACTTGTCCAAACTTTAAGTTATTTATGCTAAAGCCAATATTCTCAAGACGCTTTGTCATTATTAACTGACAGCCTTTATCATTAGGTGTGACAGAGGTTTTGACAATTAAATCTTTACTTAATTGTAGAGTGCTACTCATATGTGTACTTATTCTACCTGTAAATTAACAACTGGGTTATCCCTAACATCAACCACTTTACTTAATACCTGTATATCTCCTACTTGTTTCATTGCTGAGCCTGTTTGACTAATGCGCACAACAATAATGATAGAATTAGACTGGGATAATTTTTGACTTGGCATTACGGAGTTTTTATCAGTCAGCTCCACCCTGCCTGAAAAATCTTTTAATTTTACCTTTTGTATGGCAATTGGCATGGGCCTACCTTTAGTAGATTTAGCATAAACCATAATAAAATAATCTGAGAATTTAGAACTTTTAAGTCGTTCAGATAGCTTAATATTAACAACAACCTTGCGCCCAGCCGCTTTATCCTCTTCGCCTTGCATAGTAGATAATTCACTCAAAATATTCTCTAATATTGAGCGATCAGGATGACCTTGGGGCAAAATTGACAATGCACGCTGCCAAACCTGTTTTGCAAGATCAAACTGCCCAGCACTAGCTGCAATCAATCCCGCCAAATACAGTGCATCAGGCATATTAGGGTTAATTTCTAACGCCTCCTTGACCAGAGCCGTTGGGCGACCAGAGAATTTATTGCCTTGAGAAGTAGCAAGTGCAGATGCATACTCAACTAACATTGGGGCGTTATCTCGATTTAATTGATAAGATTTTTCGTAAGCCTTAATAGACTCATCCAATTTACCAAGCTCAAAATATGTCAAACCAAGCATTTGCCACGCTTCAAAATCATTAGTATTGTCTTGGAGATGCTTTTTAATTTCAAGTGCACTCTGTGCTAAGCTGAGTGGTTGTTTTTGAGTAACAAGCGTATCCACTTGTGGTTTTAAAAACTGATACATGCCTAAAGATAAAACCGGCAATGCAATCAACACAAATCCAATTATCCAAAAAGAGAGGTTGTGCTCAGATACTTTAGTACTACCTTGCTGATTTAATTCAATCGCTAATGTTTGAGTAATTTCTTCTTGCGCTTGATCGAATGATTTTTCATCTATTAAGCCCTGAGCTAAATCTTGTTTTAGTTCAGCTTGTTTTTGTTTACCTAGTTCAATATTAGACTTTTGAAGATTAAACGTTGAGCTTTTTAGCGGATATTTTAAAAACCAAATCAGCCAAACCACTGAAGCAATAATCATTAAAGAAAACCAAACGTACATACTCATGACTTAACCTTTAATTTATATCGTCTATCAAAAGCAGCCAACAAAGCGCCCAATGAAATTAAGATTCCACCAAGCCAAATCCAGCGAATTAACGGTTTGTAATAAATTCTCAGACTCCAGGCACCGTCTTTTAAAGACTCTCCTAAAGCCACATAAATATCACGATAAAACGATGGATCAATAGCAGCTTCAGTCATTGGCATGCCTGTCACATACTGGCGTTTTTCAGGCATTAAAGTAGTAATTTTGCTTCCTTCATAAAAAACTTCAACACGCCCTTTATGTCCTTGATAATTACGCTCAGTAAAACTATCAACGCCTTTAAAGATAAACTGATATCCTTCAATTTCAACAGATTCATTCAGCTCCATCTTAATGTCTTTTTCCACGCCATATTGTGTTGTTACTGTTGCACCCAATAAAAACACTGCAATGCCAATATGGGCCATAATCATGCCAATAAATGCCTTACCCATTGCGCCCTTTTGATTAAATCTCTGAACCAGTAAAAGTAATGAATGCAACATAATCCAAATAAATAAAAAAGTTGCCAATAAGACAAAAACATTATCAGTTAATAATAGGCTTATAACAAACAACAAGAAAATACCAATCCAAACAGACCTTAGTAAACTACCCGTTCTTTTTAGATTGTCCTTCTTCCATCTTAGAAAAGGGCCGAATGCCATTACAACAACAGCTGGTATCATGATAGGTACAAATACAGCATCAAAATAAGGGGCGCCTACTGAAATCTTCCCTAAACCAAGTGAATCTAGTAATAATGGATAAAGCGTTCCTAAAAAAACACTTAACATTGCCCCAACCAACAAAATATTATTAATCAGCAATCCGCTTTCTCGTGATAGCGGTGAAAAAACATTACTACCACGCATCAATGCAGCGCGCCAAGCATATAACGCTAGTGATCCACCAATCACAATCACTAAAAATATCAAAATAAACAGGCCTCTAGCAGGATCTGCTGCAAACGAATGAACGGAAGTTAAAATTCCAGATCTCACTAAAAAAGTACCCAATAAACTTAAGGAAAACCCAGAAATTGCCAATAGAACAGTCCAATGTTTAAAGGCGCCACGCTTTTCACTAACACTGAGAGAATGCACCAAAGCCGTTGCTACCAACCATGGCATAAAGGAGGCGTTTTCTACTGGATCCCAAAACCACCAGCCACCCCAGCCAAGCTCGTAATATGCCCACCAAGATCCAAGCACAATACCAAAAGTTAAAAATGCCCAAGCAACAAGTGTCCAAGGGCGCGACCACCTTAACCATGTTGAGTCTAACTGTCCGCGAATAAGTGAAGATAAAACAAACGCAAAAGGCACTGCTAAACCTACATATCCCATATACAACATAGGCGGATGAATAGCCAAACCAATATCTTGCAATAATGGATTAAGTTCTCTGCCTTGTAACGGGGCGACTGCCAAACGCTCAAAAGGGTTAGAAGTTAATAATAAGAACAATAAAAACCCAATACTAACTAAACCTAATACAATCAAAATATGTGTTAATACATCTGCAGGTAGACGTTTAGAAAAAACAGATACTGCAACACTCCAAGCAGATAAGATTAGTGCCCATAATAACAACGACCCTTCATGTGCGCCCCAAACAGCAGATACTTTAAAAATATTGGGCAACTCTGTATTGGAATTATTAGCCACATATTTAACTGAAAAATCATCAACTATAAAGGCATTCATGAGCACGGCAAATGCCACAACAATCCAAAAAAATTGCATCCATAAAATTGGCTTGGAACTACTGATGAGCGCAGTGTTGTTTTTAATCAGACCAATACTTGGCAAAACAACTTGCATCAGTACAAAGACTAAAGATAGAATTAATGCAAAATGTCCAATCTCAACTAACATATCAAGTAAATAAAAATCTTATTCATCAAATAAATCTATTATTTTATCTAAACCACCAAAACTAATTACAATATTTGCCTGCTTAAGTACCGCAGGTTTAGCGTGAAAAGCAACTGACAAGCCTGCAATTTCCATCATTTTCAAATCATTGGCGCCATCACCAACAACAATAACTTGGTTTGGTTTAATTGCATGTTGAGCGCATAGCTCTTTAACAAATTCAGCTTTAGCATCAGCGTCGATAATATCCCCTTGCGTTGTTCCTGTTAGCTGGTTATCTTCAATATTCAATACACAGCCACGAGAATGATCCAATCCTAAATCTTTGGCCAATCGATTAGTAAAAAAAGTAAACCCGCCAGATACAACTGAAGTTTTTATTAATTTATTTTTTAAAAATTTAATTAGTTCTCTACCGCCTTTATTAACTTGTAAACGCTCGTTATAAACCTTGTTCAATACATCAACTTTCAGTCCTTTTAATAAGGCGACACGCTCAATTAAGGATGCTTTAAAGTCTAGTTCGCCTTGCATAGCGCGCTCGGTTATGGATGCTACTTGTGGTTTAATATTGGCAAAATCTGCAATCTCATCAATACACTCAATGTTAATCAGGGTTGAATCCATATCACTTACAAATAATTTTATTTTCGAGAAATTAATATCAGGAAGATAGTTAAAATCAGTTGAATGCTGATTTCTTAATTTTTCTAAATCAACAGAAGTCCGATGCCTGATGTGCGTTGTAAGCACTTTAAAATCGCTAGAAATTTTTTGAGCGACTTCTGTGTTTAAACTGTGTTGAATGATTGTTTTCATAACCTAAATAGGATTATGGTGCGGAAGGAGAGACTCGAACTCTCACGTCTTACGACACTGGAACCTAAATCCAGCGTGTCTACCAATTCCACCACTCCCGCATTCTACTCACTACCCCTTGAGAGCAAAGATTTGAAATTATACCTAATTAATGTTACAGTGAGAACTTTCAAACCTAGAGGAGAGGAATATGACGATCAATAACGCTGTCTCGGCTATGGCTGGTGTATTTACAATGGGGTCTTTACTTTTAGCAGATGTTAACCTGTCTGAACCAAGCTGGTTGTGGTTAACTTTTTTTGTCGGATTTAACTTATTACAATCAGCTTTTACAGGGTTTTGTCCAGCAGCTATGATCTTTAAGTCAATGGGACTAAAAAACTAATCAAGATTAAACCAGTTTAGTTTTTCCCTAAGCTTAACCACTTCACCAATAATAATTAATGTTGGTGCATGGATAGTGGTGCTCTCAACTAAATTAGGCAACTCAGCTAAATGAGTAACATACACTTGATGATCTGGAGTAGTGCCTTTTTCAACTAATGCGACCGGCATATCGCCACGCATACCGTGTGCAATCAACTGCTCTGACAAATGTCTAGCGCCTTTGAGTGCCATATAAAAAACAATGGTTTGCTGCTCAACTGCTAATTCGTCCCACGGCAGATTCATACTGCCATCTTTTAAATGCCCAGTAACAAATCGACAAGACTGTGAATAATCTCGATGTGTTAACGGAATACCGGAATAGGTAGAACAACCCGATGCAGCTGTAATGCCTGGAACCACTTGGAATGGAATACCATTTTCAGCCAAGGTTTCAATCTCTTCGCCACCACGACCAAAAATAAACGGATCTCCGCCTTTAAGGCGACAAACACGTCGGCCTTGTTTAGCCAGATCAACCAGTAGTTGGTTAATGTCGCCTTGCGGTACAGCGTGGTTATCTCTTTCCTTGCCTACATAAATGAGTTCTGCATCACGCCTAACCAATTCCATCACCCCATCTGATACCAAACGATCGTACAAAATAACATCAGCTTGTTGCATTAGGCGCAATGCTTTAAAAGTTAGCAAATCAGGGTCACCCGGACCACCGCCTACTAAGTAAACTTCCCCTATATCGCTATCACTACTTTTATCAAGTTGAGATTGCATGTCTTCTTTTGCCTCATCAATTTTTCCAGAAAATACTTTTTCTGCCGCAACACCGGAAAAAGCTCTTTCCCAAAAATAACGTCGATCCTCAATCTTATTAAACTTCGCCTTAACTTGATCTCTAAAATCACCTGCAAGCTCTGCAAGTTTTCCATACGCATGAGGGATTGTGCTTTCTAGTTTTGCACGAATCAAGCGTGCCAATACAGGCGCTTTTCCCGCCGATGAAATTGCAATGACAATCGGTGATCGATCCACAATTGATGGCATAACAAATGAGCATAGCTCTGGAGAATCTACAACATTCACTGGAATATTGGCTTCTTTAGCCAATGTTGATACCTGTGCATTTAAAACCGAATCGTCAGTTGCGGAAACAATTAAAGCCTGTCTATCAATATCAGTTGGCTCAAATGCTTTCTCAATATAAGTTATTTGTTTGTTTTTAACTAGTGCTGTAATGCCATCACAGTACTCTTTTGACACACACGTGACTACTGCATCAGCCTTTAACAATAGATTGATTTTACGCAGAGCAATATCGCCACCACCCACAACCAAGCAAGGTTTATGCTTAATATCAATAAAAATAGGCAGGTAATTCATAAAGCGTTTAACTCTAAAATATAAAGATACTATTATAATGTGCAATGAGCTCTTATGCATAATGAACATTACACTTGCCCTTTTTCACACCTAATACTCAGTGGTAGGTGTGCTTGTCAATTTAGCGCTAAAGACTGCCTGGCTGAAAAAGAATTTGGCGCATGTCTTAACAAAAAAGCATCAGTAGACTGTCAAACACTTTATTGCAATTTACGCGATAACAGCGACTTTGTACTTAACTCACACCAACAAACCAATTTGTCAGTAGGTCAGCAATCTAAAATAAAAATGGGCGGATTATTAGCACTACAGGAGATTCTTAAACATGCATCAAATGAAAAAATTAATGATATTTTTGAATTAGTACAAAGAGTTAAGAAAAAATACAAGGAATTTGCAAAAATACCTTTTTCACAGCTTATGCCTAAAATAGCACAATTTAAATTTCGTCAAAAACCTTAGAAAAACAATCTGTTATACGTTTAACACTTGTTTAATAAAAGGAATAGTAATATCATTTTTTTGTTGCAATGAAGCTTTATCTAGATGATTAATTGCCCCTAATAATTCTGTCAAATCACGTGAATAATACTTAAACAAATAATCATAAACTTTACTTTCTATCGATATATTCTGACTTTCCATTTTGGATTGAATAACTAACTTCTTATTTTCATCACTCAAAGGCTCAAGGCAAAATATTGTTGCTAAAGACAATCTAGTTTTTAAGTCTTTCAATAGATTTAACTTACTTGGCAGTGCGTCCCCACTAATAATTAACTTTACTTGAGTTTGGACAGAACGATTGTAAAGATCAAATAAGTCCTGTTGTTGTTTTTCGTTTGAATGACCTACATTGTCCAGACACACCCAATCCAATAATTCAAGGTCGCTTAACACGCCATCTGGCAGATTTTGATCAAAATCAACATAGGCGACTTCCATTTTCTTTTCAAGTGCTGCAAATGCACAACCTTGCAATAAGTGCGTTTTTCCACTTGATTTAGTACCATAAATATAAACTACAGAGGGAACTTGATGGGTAAATAATTGGAAAATAAAATCGAGTATTTGCTGGTTTTTTTCACCAACAAAATTTTCAAGCAACATTTTAGAATTAAGTGAAAATGGCAAGCCCAATTGATTCATTTACGCTTCTCTTGCAAAATTACTTGTTTGGTCCATATCCACACATAATCAGCGCCACTCAACACAGTAGAAGTAGCAACAATAACAAAAAACATAGTTTCCCATTGGTGCATAACAGGATAAATTTGCATAATTACCAAAAACAATACTAAAGCAATTTGCAATGCTGTATTAAATTTAGATAAATTCGACGGAGTTAATAAAACATCCTGCGAGGCATCTGATCCAAGAAAATAACCTACGGTACCTGCCACAATCATCACATCACGCAAAAAAACTAAAATTAGTAGCCATAAAGGCAATAGACCAATCCAAAAAAGTGCGATAAAACTGCCTACCAACAATAATTTATCGGCCATTGGATCTATGATGGAACCTAGCCTGGTTTGGCAAGAAAAGCGCTTTGCAATCCAACCATCTAGTGCATCAGTCACACCGGCAATAAAAAATAAAGCAAGTGCTAAAGAATAATTATGATTTAGCAAAGTCATTACAACTGGCACTGTTAAAATAATGCGTAAAATTGACAGTGCATTTGGCAAAGAAGAAAGACTAAAATTCATTTTTTGCTAGAAAAAAATTATTGATTATACGGAAAAAACCAAGATGTCGTCATTGACTTACCAAGACTCAGGCGTTGATATTACCAAAGGTAACGAACTCATTGAGCACATTAAACCCATTGCAAAATCTACCGCTAGAGAGGGTGTTTTAGCTGGTCTAGGTGGATTTGGCGCAATGTTTGAATTGCCAATTAATAAATACAAAAACCCAGTTTTAATATCAGGCACTGATGGTGTTGGCACCAAACTTAAAGTGGCTGAAATGCTCAATAAGCACGACACTATTGGTATTGATTTAGTGGCAATGTGTGTTAACGACTTAATTGTGCAAGGTGCAGAACCTTTATTCTTTCTAGATTACTACGCTACTGGAAAACTCAATACAGAAGTTGCGGTATCTGTGATTTCTGGTATTGGAGAAGGTTGTAGGCAATCTGGTTGTGCGCTTATTGGTGGAGAAACAGCTGAAATGCCAGGTATGTATAGTGGCGAGGATTATGACTTAGCCGGTTTTTGTGTAGGTATTGCTGATAAAGATAAAGTCATTGATGGCTCACAAGTCTCTAGTGGTGATCATATTATCGCCTTAGGGTCATCAGGTCCGCATTCAAATGGCTATTCACTCATTCGCAAAGTATTAGAGCAATCGAACCCAACTGAGGATCAACTCAATGCACTAATTGAACCTACTAAAATATATGTTAAATCTGTACTGTCACTAATTGAAAAATACTCAGTACACGCCATATCACACATTACTGGTGGCGGGCTATTAGAAAATATTCCACGTGTCTTGCCTGCTGATTTAGCCGCAAAATTAGACGATAACTCTTGGGCATTACCTGAAATTTTCCAGTTTTTACAAAACAACGGCAATATTGACATAATGGAAATGTATCGTGTTTTTAACTGTGGTGTCGGTATGGTAATCGTTTTACCAAAAGAACAAAGTAAAGATGCGATTAGACACCTTAACGAGCTTGGTGAAAATGCTTGGCTTATTGGTGAAATCACACAAGCTAAGGGCGAACAAGTTATTATTTAACAAGGGCAAGTAGATGGGTATGAACGGAGTTATTTTAATCTCTGGCAATGGCTCAAACCTTCAATCAATCATCGATAATGCTGGTGATATCAACTTGTCTATTGATTGTGTTATTAGCAACAAGGCTGATGCATACGGACTCAAACGTGCCGAACAAGCAAACATTACTACTCATACCATTGAGCACAATCAATTTTATTCTAGAGAAGAATTTGATAAAAACCTCAGCCAGATAATTGATAAATACAATCCGGAAATCATTATATTAGCCGGGTTTATGCGCATTCTTAGTGCTGAATTTACACAAAAATATTGTGGCAAAATGCTTAACATCCACCCATCATTATTGCCTAAATATCAAGGCCTAGACACACATCAACGCGTTATTAATGCAGATGAAAACGAACACGGCGTTAGTATTCATTTTGTTACTGCTCAGCTTGATGGTGGCCCAATTATTGCACAAAGCAGTGTTCCAGTTTTGCCTAACGATGATGCCAAATCTTTGGCAGAACGAGTATTAATTGAAGAGCACAAGCTCTATCCAAAAGTTATCAATTGGTTTACCCAAGGCAGGCTAAAGCTTAAAGGCAATAATGCTGTTTTAGACGGAAAAAAACTATGAAGTTACTACTTCTAGCATTATTTTTTTACCTGAATAATGCATTTGCATTTCAGCCACATAC
>CAZOAA010000004.1:38615-68369 GCA_964577715.1 uncultured Candidatus Thioglobus sp.
TACTTCTAGCATTATTTTTTTACCTGAATAATGCATTTGCATTTCAGCCACATACAGCAAACTACCAACTCTCTATCAATGGAATCAATGTTGCTAAAGAAGTTAGAACACTACATGAGTTAGAGGATCAATATTTCTATACTGCCAACGCTAAAACTTCCAAGCTAATATCACTAATAAAAGATTATTCTATCGCTGCAAGCTCTATATTTTCAATTAATAAAAAAGGCGTTGATGGTGTCAACTATCAAGTTATGGAACAAGAAAATGGAAAGGTCTCTAAAAATCGTGCGATCGATATTTCTTCAAAAAATAATACCGTAACATCTATCCTAACCAAGACACAACCTAAAGTACTTACTTGGAAAGCCGAACAAGGCAATATTGTTGACCCCCTTAGTGTATTTCTAGCAATATCATACGATCTAGCAGACAAGCCCAATCAGAAAGATTTTTATTACCAAGTTGCCAATGGAAAGTCTGTCAAACAGCATCACTATCAAAAAACCCAAAATACAGACATTAAGATCAATAACCAAACTTTTAAAGCGGTTAGAGTTGATCGAATGAATAGTTCCAATAATAAAAGTCAAATCTATTATTTAACTGAATATCGCTACCTTCCAGTAATCATCAAACAAACTAAAGGCTCTAAAAAATATCTTTATGAGATAATCAACTTCGAAATTTTAGAAGTAGAAAAACTACAAATAAGTTTTTAAATACTGCCCTGTATAAGATGCCTCTTCTTTGGCTACTTGTTCAGGTGTGCCCGAGGCAATAATTTCTCCACCTTTATCGCCACCTTCAGGACCTAAATCTACAATCCAATCTGCAGTTTTAATCACATCTAAATTATGTTCAATAATCACAATGGTATTATCACGGGCACGCAAGCGATTAATAACTGCTAATAATTGTTTAATATCATGAAAGTGTAATCCTGTTGTTGGCTCGTCAAGAATATAAAGCGTATTTCCTGTATCGGTTTTAGATAGTTCCTTGGCCAGTTTGATGCGTTGTGCCTCACCGCCAGATAAAGTGGTAGCATTTTGCCCTAAGGTAATATACGAAAGCCCCACATCCATCAAGGTTTGTAACTTTTGTTTGATTTTTGGTATTGGCTCAAAAAATACAACTGCATCTTCAATTGTCATATCTAAAACTTGAGAAATGGTTTTTCCTTTATAAAAAATCTCCAGTGTTTCTCGATTGTATCTATGTCCATGACACACATCACAGGGAACATAAATATCAGGCAAGAAATGCATCTCGACCTTAATAAGCCCATCACCTTTACAAGCTTCACAGCGCCCACCTTTGACATTAAAGCTAAATCGACCCGCTTTGTAGCCTCGAGAACGTGCTTCTAAAGTTTGTGAAAATAAGTCTCTAATTAAAGAAAAAGCACCTGTATAAGTGGCAGGATTAGAACGTGGCGTCCTTCCAATGGGGCTTTGATCAATATTAACCACTTTATCGAAATAATTTAGCCCTTCAATTGACTCGTAAGGTGCGGGTGTTATTTGTGCTCGATTGAGATCTCTAGCAGCTAACGAATACAACGTATCATTAATGAGTGTTGATTTGCCCGAACCAGACACACCTGTAACACAAGTAAGCACACCAACTGGAATTGATAAATCAACATGATTAAGGTTGTTTCCGTGCGCACCTTTGATATTAATCCAATTTGTACCCACTTTGCGCTTAGCTGGTACTTCAATACTTTGCCTGCCACTAATATAATCACCCGTTAATGACTGAGTATTGTTTTTAATGTCATCAGGCGAACCATAAGCAATAATTTCGCCACCATGCACACCGGCACCTGGGCCAATATCAATCACATGGTCTGCTTGATTAATAGCATCTTCATCATGCTCAACCACAATAACAGTATTACCAATATCTCTTAAGTAGGTTAATGTATTTAGCAATTTTTGATTGTCTCTTTGATGCAGACCAATTGAAGGCTCATCTAATACATATAATACGCCCATCAAACCTGCACCAATTTGACTGGCCAAACGAATACGCTGCGCTTCACCGCCAGAAAGCGTACTAGCTCTTCGATCAAGGCTTAAATATTCCAAACCAACATTAATCAAAAACTGTAGCCGCTGAATAATTTCCTTTAAAATTTTATCTGCTATCTCACCACGTGCACCTTCTAACTTTAAATTTTCAAAGAAACTATGGATATTGGCAATTGAAAGCTTAGTGATGTTCGACAAGTTATAACTTTCGATAAATACATTTCTGGCAGATTCATTCAGTCTGTCACCTTCACAGCTCACACAATCCTTACTAACAACATAACGGGATAACTCTTCCCGTACTGATCGAATTTCACTTTCTTCATAGCGACGCATCATTCTTGGGATGACACCCTCAAACGGTTTTTTCTTATTTGACCAACCTTTACGACCTTTTATCTTAGAAAAATCAATCTCATTCTCGCCACTTCCATAAAGTACTATTTTCTTATGTTTATCGCTCAGCTCTTCATAAGGCGTATCTATACTAAAACCATAATACTGACTGACTAACATTAAAATTTGATAAAAATAAGCATTAGACCTGCCCCAGCCGTAAATAGCGCCATCAGCCAAACTCATCTCAGGATTAGCCACCACCTTGTCTTCATCAAACATATCTTTAACGCCTAGGCCATCACAACTTTGGCAAGCGCCTACTGGGTTATTAAATGAAAATAGTCGTGGCTCTAGTTCTTCTAACGAATAACCGCACTCAACACAAGAAAACTTTGCAGAAAAAACCATTTCTTGCATTGTTGACTCATCTTCCATTGAAGCAACTCTGACCAAACCAGATGATAAATTTAATGCTGTTTCTAATGATTCAGACAAACGAGAGGTAATGTCTTGCCTAACCTTAAGTCGGTCAACCACAATCTCAATCGTATGGTGAACCTTGCCGTCTAATTCTGTCATATCATCTAAATAGACGACACTCCCATCTACTCTAGCGCGCAAAAATCCTTGGTGAGAAAGCTCCTCTAAAAGTTTTTTATGACTACCTTTACGATTTTGCACAATAGGTGCTAGAATCATAATTTTCCCGCCTTCAGGCAGGGTCATAATACTATCAACCATTTGTGAAATAGTTTGTGAAACGAGGTCAATTTGATGCTCTGGACACTTTGGTACACCTGCACGTGCAAATAACAATCTCAGATAATCATAAATCTCGGTAATGGTGCCAACGGTGGATCGTGGATTATGTGAGGTGGCTTTTTGCTCAATAGAAATTGCTGGAGACAACCCTTCAATATGATCAACATCTGGTTTTTCCATGAGTGACAAAAACTGCCTAGCATAGGCAGACAAAGACTCAACATAACGGCGTTGCCCTTCTGCATAAATAGTGTCAAATGCCAACGATGATTTACCTGAACCTGACAGGCCAGTAATAACTACTAGCTTATTTCTAGGAATATCAATATCGATATTTTTTAGATTATGAACTCTGGCACCGCGAATACTAATTTGATCCATAATAAGACTTGAAAATATATCAGGCAAAGGGTTCATTATAACGCTCATGCAATGTAAAATCATCAATAATTTAATGACTCTGTTAAGTAATGGGCAAATATAAACGCATCTTGTTAAAACTCAGTGGCGAAGCACTGGCCAACACTGAAAATACACTTGATCCAGATACGCTAAAAAAAGTCATCAACATTATTCAATCTGCCCTTGATCAGGGCACTGAAGTAGGTATTGTTGTTGGTGGTGGTAATATTTTTAGAGGCGCAGCCCTTGCACAAGATGGCATGAATCGTGTCACTGGAGACCATATGGGCATGTTAGCTACTGTAATCAATGCTCTGGCCATTGCTGATACTTGCAAAAGAAATAATATTGATGCATTAGTTATGTCTGGCTTTCCAATTGGTGGTGGCGTGTGTGACCCGGTTGATCATAACAAAGCAAAAAAGGCGCTCAGCGAAGGAAAAGTTGTTGTTTTCTCTGCAGGTACAGGTAGCCCATGTTTTACAACTGATACAGGCGCTGTACTACGTGCTATTGAAATTGAAGCTGATATCGTTTTTAAAGCCACAAAAGTAGATGGCGTTTATACTGATGACCCAATGAAAAACCCTAGTGCAACTCGGTATGAAACCCTTGGTTTTGACGAAGCGATTGAAAAAAATCTACAAATTATGGATACTGCAGCCTTTGCGCTTTGTCGCGAACATAATTTAGATATTTGTGTCTTTAGTATGCTTGAAGATACCAACACACTGTCTGATATTTTAAAAGGTGCGCCGTTAGGCACCATTGTTAGTTAAGGAAGTAAATATGTTAAATGAAATACAACAAGACGCCAGTGAGCGCATGAATAAAACACTAGTATCACTAGAAAATGCTTTTAGTAAAATCAGAGCAGGACGCGCGCATCCATCTCTACTTGAGCAAATCCATGTGGATTATTACGGTTCTATGGTGCCAATTTCCCAAGTAGCTAATATCAGTGCAGAAGATTCTCGTACACTTAAGGTTAGCCCATGGGAGAAAGACATGGTCGCTGTCATTGAAAAAGCCATTATTACTTCTGATTTAGGGCTTAACCCTCAAACAATGGGGCAAGTAATGCGTATCCCACTACCACCACTCACTGAAGAGCGTCGTCGTGAACTGGTTAGAGTTGTTAAAGATGAAGCTGAACAAGCCAAAGTGGCTATTCGAAATATTCGTCGAGATGCAAATTCTGACTTTAAAGACTTATTAAAAGAAAAAGAAATTTCAGAAGACGAAGCCAGAAAAGCGGAAGACAACATCCAAAAAATAACTGATGATCACGTCAAATCAGTTGAAGACAAACTAACCCATAAAGAAAATTCTTTATTAGAAATTTAACCAATAATTCACAACATTAAAAAAAGCCCGCAGTGCAGGCTTTTTTATTATTCAGTGCTGCACGATTCGATTAACCGCCGTATCCTTCAACACAAGCAAAATAATCTGCCCATCTATCCGGAGAGAACAAAGTGCCCATCGCATCAAGAGGCCCAGTGTTATAAAGGTTACCAGCTGAAACACCATCTTTAAATCTAGCGATGTTATCATCACTCAAACCAAGCTTGTCTTTACATGCATTGTGAGCTGCAGCAGATACTGTTTTTCCACCAACTGATAGTGTCATTGTATTAGGATCTTGATTACCTACTACTACTTTTTCTGTCACCGGCGCCATTGAATCAAAAGATTCAACTGGTCCTAAATCACGGTCATCACCGCCTGCCATTACACTCGTTGCTAGCGCAAATGTTGCTACAAAACTTAAGGTTTTTTTCATCATTTTTTTACATCTCCAAAAAAGTTAAAAGTTGACTTGTTCCCCATTTGATTCTATATTTTATACTACTTATTTTTTACCATTGATATTTATGTTGAACGATTTTTACAATTACTGCCTATCAACAAAATTATCAAACTCATGCCATCAATTAATTGACTTATCGAAACAATCATTTTTAGTTAATAACGGCAACATTCCTAAATGGGAAAAAGCCATAGAGGATATTAAATCTCAACCAAAAGGTGAGTTGAATTACCAAGCACCCTATTTAAAAATTAATTCAAATGGCATTGGTAAAGACCAACTAGAACACTCTCTAAAACAACTAATGCCCTGGAGAAAAGGCCCGTATAAAATCGGCAATTTATCTGTTGATAGTGAATGGCGTGGTGATATGAAATGGGATAGAGTTCTGCCGCACATTCAGCCACTAAAAGGAAAAATAGTGCTAGATGTTGGCGCTGGTAACGGCTACTTTACTTATTTAATGGCAATGGCTGGTGCTAAAGTTGCACTTGGTATTGAGCCATTCTTATTGTTTAATTATCAGTTCCAAGCAATACGAACGCTAATTAATAACTCACCTAATGCCTTTATATTGCCACTTCGCTTGGAAGATGTGCCCAGTCAAGCAGTATTTGATACGGTATTTTCAATGGGGGTTTTGTATCATCAAAAAGACCATATGTTGCATTTACAACAGCTAAAAAATGCACTGGCAAACAATGGTGAACTAATTTTAGAAACACTGGTTATTGACAAAAAACATGGTGATCAAATAATTCCGGAAGACCGTTACGCTAGAATGCGCAATGTTTGGTGTTTGCCTTCAACAGAAACACTACACAGTTGGTTAGAAGAATCTGGATTTAATAATATCAAACTTATTGATGTTACAAAAACCACACCAGAAGAACAGCGAGCAACACATTGGATTGGCGATAATACTCAATCTCTGCAAAACTTCCTTAATCCTAACGACGACAATTTAACCATTGAAGGTTTGCCAGCACCCCTACGTGCAACCTTCATCTGCAAAGTTTAAAGGTATAATTGTCTCGATGTTACGCATAGTATTGCCCTTCTTATTTTTTCTCTCGTCAAATATATTTGCAGATATAAAAATCGTTGCAAGTATCAAGCCGATTCACTCTATTGCAAGCTCTATAACTCAAGGTGTAGGTAAGGTTGATTTGCTTCTAGATTCTAGACAATCAGCACATTATTTTCACCTTAAACCATCACAAATGACTTTAATAAATAATGCAGATCTAGTTATTGCTATCAACCCTAAAATGGAGCAAGGCCTAAATAAAGCATTAAAGAACCTAGACAAAGACAAGATTGTTTACATGGTTAAAGATAATAAACTTAATCAAAATTATCACACGTGGATAGATATCAATAAAATGCAAAAATTTGCTAAAAAACTTACCTTGAAACTGTCTAGTATTTATCCGAAGCATAAAGATATTTTTGTAAAGAACCTTGCAAAACTAAATCAAAGTTTGGAAAATATTAATACAGATATAAAACACCAACTAGAAAAGTACAAAAACAAACCTTTAATCATGTATGCAAATGCGCTAGAGCATTTTGTAAACTCTAACGAGTTAAATTCTGTAGGCATGGTTGTTGTATACCATCATCAAAGATTAAGTATTAAAAGCATAATAAATGCTAGAAAAATAATCAAAAATACAAATGTAGGTTGCCTATTGTCATCAATAGAAATTCCAGAAAAACGCATCAATTCCATTACAGAGGATTTAACAATTAACAATTCAAGTATTGATATTATTGGGTTTGATGAAAATAAAGGCACCAGTTTATATGCAAATCTAATACACAACATTGCCAACAAAGTAGAACAATGTCTCAAGTAAGATCCGCTTTTAACAAAGCTTCAAACAATTATAACGATCATGCCTTTTTACAAAAAGAAATTGCCACTCGCCTAGATCAAAAACTAGAAGTTATCTCAAGTAATGCAGAAACCATTCTTGATTTAGGTGCAGGCACAGGACTACTTAGCAACCAACTATCAAAACGCTTCCTAGACTCACAACTCATTTGTTTAGACTTCGCCCAATCCGCCTTAAAGCATAACCCTTCAAACTATAAATTATGCGCAGATGCCTATCAACTGCCACTAGCTGACAACAGTACTGACATCGTTGTTTCCAATTTAATGATGCAGTGGTGCCCAGACCTTAAACAACTATTCTCAGAAATCCATAGAGTACTTAAAAATGACGGATTGCTCTTATTCTCTACCTTTGGCCCAGATACCCTTAAAGAGCTTAAAAAGAGCTGGTCAGTAGTAGATGACGAAACCCATGTAAATACCTTTACTGATATGCATGATATTGGCGACCAACTATTACAAAATGGCTTTCAATCACCGGTAATGGAAATGGAAACCTTAACGCTTACCTATCAAACTGTTACTGACCTATTAAGAGATCTTAAGGTCATTGGAGCACAGACGGTAAATGCCCGTTCAAAATCATTAACGGGTAAAGACAAGTTTCAACTAATGATTCAAATATACGAATCTTATCGACAAGATAAAAAGCTACCTGCTACTTATGAAGTGATTTATGGGCATGCTTGGAAGAGTCAAAGCAAACTAGGCAGGATTAATATAAATAATAGTTAAAAAAAAATAGCGAGCAAAGTCTCTATCCTTTCCCTGTTAAGTAATTATAAATCTACTGCAGACTTATTGTAACTACAGGTTCTCCAGGCGAAATGTAGCCGCCACCACCAGTAGCAGTATAAGTAAATACATTATCAAGATTAAAAGAAACGGATGATGACATGCTAGTTGTGGCAACAGTCATTTCAAATGGGGTCGTCAGTGTGACAGTTTTGGTTACAGCAGTGCCGCCATTTACAGTAACACTACCTTCGGCTGAAGCTGCTGAAGTAGCGGTAGAAACTAGAGCTGAATTACTACTGCCAGATTGTATATCAGCAGTTGTACAGGTGGACCCCCCACTATCACTGCAAGCCTTAATTATAAATGTATCAGATACTGTCGCTCTCACCTTGGTATAACTGCCAAAAGATAATGTTACATCATCGTTAACCATAGATCCAATAGTAGCACCTGCATCAGCAGGGGCTATATCGATGGTTTTTGCTGTGCTAGATATTGTAATCCATTCATCGGTAGTACTATTATAGATTTCAATTTTATTAATAGTCATCTCATATTTACTGACATTTGCGTGTGCAATATTACCTGCAAGCGCAGTGTTTACTATTGTAAAAAAAGTTACGACTACTATTAATAAATTTTTAATAAATTTCATAATTAAGTTCCTCTGCCTACTGATACAGTAGCATTAATAGTCTTTTCCAAGACAATTTCATGTCTCCTTTCAACAGGTTGCAACAATCTTGTTCTCAAGTTTTTTGGTTTGTGCCAAGCGCCTTCCTGATTACCAAATGTATATTTAAGTTTAGCAAAACTTCTTTCTTTATCGTTTTTACCATATTTTTCCTTTTCCATTGTACGGCCAACTTCTAATATGATATTACTAGTTACAGGATAGATAGCACGAATCCGATTATCCTTATAATCATTCACGCCATCAGTAACAGTATCAAACTCAGAATGAGAAAGGTAGATCTTTAAATTTTTATCAAATGGAATAATTGACCCGCCAACTTCAACATCCCACCCATCAAGTGCTTCTTCAAACTCATCTGTTCTTATCTCCTTTCTATTAGAGAGAGTGTTATAAGAATTTGCCCTTGCTTCATAATCATTAGAAATAGCCTCTAGACCAAATCCTGACCTCTTATGCTCATTCTCTGCAGAATAATCATAAAATATATTTACTCCATACATCATATCTTCAGAAAATATATTTCTATAACCTAGACCCATGTTATAGCTTTTTTTAGAATTTCTAGTTCTGGCGTTTAACTGATAAAACACCATATCGTTTTTAGAGTTGTGCTGCATTATTGGCTGAACAGTCTCCAGCTCAATTGTTGGTTTGTAGTTTTCTTCAATTTGAAGCTCGATTGAAGTTCTGCTTAGCCAATCTGGTGCATTTTCATAAAGTGAAGTTTTTCCTGCACTAATCGTTTTATTGATAAGATCTGTAAGAACTGGCTCTGTTTCACCACCTGCCGCAACATTAAACGACAAACCTAATACAACTGCCATTGCAGTACTGAGTGCTGTAATTTTGATTTTTTTGTTCATGCGTTCCCCGAATGAATTTACGATCCAACTTTGAATTATATATAAGGATATCTCTTGGCAGGCAAAAAAAACAATAAAAAATTTGAAAATTATTGAAATAGCGCCAATTTACTATTAAAAGACAATCTTTTGATGTCTAAAAACGACTTTTTTTAAGAGAAAAACGTTAATTTAGACTGGCTAACATTGTGCTATATGCCCTGCACATAACACAACTTAAAAATTTATGAAATTTTGTAAATGAATGTTTTAGAACAACGAAAGTGCGAGTTTCATCCAAAAATCTGGGAATAGGACAACCACTAAGATCAATATAGCGTTAATTGATAAAACTAACTTCATATCCACTGGCGCAGTGATAGCAATATCTTGCTCAGCATGCAAAGCAATTCTTGATAGGAACATCGCCAATGGTGCGCCAATTACACTTGAACTGTATTCAGGTGATAATCACACACTTTCTACATCAGCAGAAAATGATTCTTGGAATAAGGTGTTTGGATTTCTTAAGTCACGCCTTTAATAGGTCCTGTAAACCAGATTGTGTAAAGTCCTCGTTCATCAATCAAACGTAATCCATCATGACAAACTTAAAAAGTAATACTTTTAAACTCGCCTAGAGAAATACCATCAAGCTGGTACAAGAGCAAAACTTTCTTCTAAAAATTAGTGAATGTCGATTCTACCAGTTGTAACTTTATGCAATATATGGCCAATATAGGTCTGGTAAGGCATGCCTTCATTCATGGCAATGGCTTTTAATCGATCAATATCATCTTCTAAGAGACGAATACTAATAGATTTCTTTTTAGATAATTTTTTAATGGTATTTTTTGCAGCCTCTTGTAATGATGCACTTAGTTCATCGAACTCGCCTTGAGCAAGTTTAATAAATTTACCTTCTTCATAACTTTGAATAGATTCCAATTCTTCTTGTGTTTCAATGATTGAATTTTTCATTATTTACTCCTAAGGTGTTTTTTAGTTTGTTTTCTACTTGGAAATATGGTTTTCAAAAAATACACTTCTTCATTTTTCACAAAAGGTACAACATAAGCATAATTACTAATATTAACAACTAAACAATATTGATTATCAAAATTTTGACTTGGATTTTTTGCTATTTCAAGCAGGTTTCCATTGTTAATACTGGTAACTACATCTTCAAAACATACATTTCTGTGTTCAATCAAAAGCTTATTTTTGTCCTCACTCCAGTCAAGTTCCATCTTGCAATATTAATATTTTTATATATACATTGTACATGCATTAAATGTAGTTATGCACATTTTTTAAAATCTAATAAATAAGTAAAGAAAAAATACCAGTTAAGTTAGATCTCTAGTATTGATAAAACTCAGTATAAGCAGGACTTCTAGAACAACGAAAGTGCCAATTTCATCCAGAAATCTGGGAACAGACCAACCACTAAGATCAATATAGCGTTAATTGATAAAACTAACTTCATATCCACTGGCGCAGTGATAGCAATATCTTGTTCAGCATCATTAAAGTACATAGACTTGATAATTTGTAAATAGTAGTAAGCACTAATCACGGCAAAGATAACAGCAATAATAGCAATGGTTACAAAGCCGGCAGATACAACTTGCTGTAGGATAAAAAATTTGGAATAAAACCCTATCATTGGCGGTACACCTGCCATCGACAGCATGATCACAAGCATCATTAAAGCAAACCAAGGTGAGTGCTTACTTAGGCCTTTATAATCAGAAATTTCCTCTGCCTCAAAGCCTTTTTTGTTTAAAAGAATGATCACCCCGAAAGCGGCCAAACTCATTAGCACATACACAAGTACATAGAATACTGCAGCGCCATAACCGGTAATTACACCAGTAACAAAACCCAGCATGATAAAGCCAATGTGTGAAATTGTTGAATACGCTAACATACGCTTGATGTTGGTTTGCATAAGCGCTACTACTGAACCTAGTGCAATGGATAAGAGTGCCAATGCCATAAATAGATCCGACCAATAAGGGTGCATTGCGCCAAGACCATCGATTAAGATACGTACTAGCATTGCTACTGCGGCGATTTTAGGCACTGTAGATAAAAACATTGTTACCGCTGTAGGAGAGCCTTGATAAACATCTGGCACCCACATATGAAATGGCACTGCACCAAGTTTGAAAGCAATACCAATCACCAAAAATACTAGGCCAAAATTAATAATAAGTGTTTCTCTTGAGCCAAGATTAGCATCTGATGCAAATGCAGAGATTTCACTAATATTAAGACTACCGCTAATACCGTAAATCATGCTCATGCCATAAAGCAACAAACCTGAAGCGATTGCACCCAATACAAAATACTTAAGTGCTGCTTCAATGGCACCTGACCTTTCACGTGCAATAGCAATCAGTGTATAAAGTGAAAGTGAAAGGATTTCCAAACCAAGATAAAGCGTTAATAAACTATAACCAGATACCATGACCATCATGCCCAATACAGAGAGCATAACTAGAATAAAGTACTCTCCTCTAAAGAGGGAATGCTGAGTTAAATAATGGCGCGAGTAAACCATAGCAACCATAGTGGCGCCCATCATAAATACTTTAAATACTGAGGCCATATCATCTAGTACAAATGCGTTACCAAAAACAATAGTTTCAGGATGGCCAATTAGATTAAAAGCTAAAACACCTGTTACTAGTAAACTAAATTGAGTCAGGTAATAAGTAACTTGTTTGAATTGTTTGGTTAAAAACAAATCAAGTAATAGCACTACAACAACAGCACTTAATAAAAATATCTCTGGCAAAGCTACCAGCAGTGATGAGTTATCAAATTGGAAAGTATTCATCATAATTTAGAAGTTAGAGCTTGATGTAGAAGATGATCAATCGAAGTATGCATTACTTCAATGATTGGTTGTGGATACAAACCTACAATAAGTACTGCTGCTGCCAATATAGCAAGAATAGCAAACTCACGGCCATTAATATCTTTTAAGGTTTTAACTGCATCATTAGTAATACCACCCCAAAATACACGTTTTACCATCCACAAAGTATAAGCTGCGCCAACAATAAGTGTAGTTGCTGCTAATACGGCGTACCAAATATTTGCCTGTACTGCACCTAAAATAACCATAAACTCACCAACAAAACCAGAGGTACCTGGCAAGCCCGCATTAGCCATAGCAAACAGCACTGCAAAACCAGTAAACTTAGGCATTGAATTAATAACACCGCCATAAGTAGAGATCTCTCTTGAGTGTAAGCGGTCGTACAATACGCCTACTACCAAGAACATTGCGGCTGAAATAAAACCGTGGGAAATCATTTGTACCATTGCACCTTCAAGGCCCAATAAGGCGCCATCGACGCTGCCACCATTTAATGAAATCAGGCTGCCGTCTGCGCCCATCTTCAAAATAGAGAAAAGTGCAAATACACCTAAAGTAACAAAACCCATATGTGAGATTGAAGAATAAGCAATGAGTTTTTTCATATCTCTCTGAACCAAAGCGACAAAACCAATATAAACAATCGCAATAAGTGATAAAACAATAACAACATCTGCAAACTCAAATGACGCATCAGGCGTAATTGGCAGTGAAAAACGGAAGAAACCATAACCGCCCATTTTTAACATAATGGCAGCTAGAATAACCGAACCACCTGTTGGTGCTTGTACGTGCGCATCGGGCAACCAAGTATGTACTGGGAACATCGGCACTTTAACCGCAAAGGCCACAAAAAATGCCCAGAAAATATAGCTCTGCTCAGCCAAGGTTAAATTAAGATTGTGCATATCAAGAATGCTAAACGAGCCACCTTTGTTGTACATATAAATAAGTGATACCAACAACATTACCGACCCTAAGAAGGTATACAGGAAAAACTTAATAGCCGCATAGACACGATTATCACCACCCCAAATACCAATAATCAATAGCATTGGAATAAGTGACGCTTCCCAGAATGCGTAAAATAAAATTGCATCCAGTGCTGAAAACACACCAATAATCAGACCCTCCATCATTAGAAAAGCTGCCATATAGTGTGCGGTTCTACGTTGAATAACTTCCCAACCAGCAACAATCACTAAAATAGTTGAAAACGTTGTTAAGATAATCAGTGGCATAGAAATACCATCAACACCAATATGATAATTAATATTGAACTGTGAAATCCATGAGGACTTCTCAACAAATTGCATTAGATGAGTTGTATTATCAAATTCAGTATAAAGATTTAACGATAAAACAAATACAACAATAGAAATCGCAACACTTACCCAGCGAGCAGTATCGGCGCGGTTATTGCCAATCAAGACAACAAATGCCCCGCCTAAAATTGGTAGCCAAATTAATAAGCTCAATAATTCCATAATTAAAACTCGATCTGTAGTAGTGGGTTATCGCCTGAAAATAGCGCCCAAGTTAAAATAATTAATAAACTGAAAATCATGAAAAATGCATAATGATAAACATAGCCTGTTTGTATTGGACGAACGACTGACCCAATAAAGCCGACGAGTCTAGCGCTACCATTAACAGCCATTTTATCGATAACGCCCATATCTGATACTTTCCACAATAAGTTGCCAAGTTTTTTAACGCCATTTACAAAAACAATTTCGTTAAAACGGTCAAAACCATAAAGTGAGTCAAGCACATAATAGGTGCGGTGACATTTTTTCATTACCGCATCTGCCCATTGTGTTTTATACAACGAGAACAACCAAGCAGTTGCAATGCCGCCAACCATCATCCAGAATGGTACTGTAAATACTGCATAGCTAATCATACCTAGTGCGCCACCATGATGATTAAATACTTGTGTTATTTCTGACATTGACCTATGAACAGCGTCAACTGTAATAGCATTATCTAACCAGCCTGTAAACAACATTGGTTCAATTGTCAGATACCCAATAATCGCCGAAGGAATAGCTAGTGCCACTAACGGAAATGTGATGGATGGGGCGGATTCGTGCAAGTGCTCTGCCGTATGATGGTCCACACGCGACTCACCATGAAAAACAATAAAGAACATTCTAAGTGAATAAAACGCTGTAATAAATACACCGGCAACAACCGCATAATAAACCCAATCAGCGTACGGTAATTGAGAAAAATGTACAGCCTCAATAATCATATCTTTTGAATAAAAACCAGCAAAACCTGGGAATCCAATCAAAGCCAGTGTCCCAATTAAACCGGTCCAATAAGTAATTGGCATTTGTTTGCGTAAGCCGCCCATCTTACGGATATCTTGCTCATGATGCATGGCAACAATCACAGAGCCTGCACCTAAAAATAATAATGCTTTAAAGAAAGCATGTGTCATCAAGTGGAAAATTGCCACTGAATAAGCACTAACACCTAACGCAACTGTCATATAGCCAAGTTGTGACAACGTTGAATAAGCCACTACACGCTTAATATCATTTTGCACAATGCCTAGCAGCCCCATAAATAATGCTGTGATTGCACCAATAACCATAACGACTGTCAAAGCAACATCGCTAAGCTCAAACATTGGCGACATACGAGACACCATAAAGATACCTGCAGTTACCATGGTAGCAGCATGGATAAGTGCCGAGATTGGCGTAGGGCCTTCCATTGAACCAGGCAACCATACGTGAAGTGGTACTTGCGCTGATTTGCCCATTGCACCAACAAATAAAAGTAAGCAAGTAACAGTAATTAAATCCAAGCCCCATAACTGCATTCCGGCTGTTTTTTCAAGGCTGGAAAATACTTGCGCATAATCAAGTGAGCCACTAAAGCTCAAAACCAAACCTATGCCTAATAAAAATCCAAAATCGCCAACACGATTAACCAAGAATGCTTTTAAATTTGCCTCAACCGCTGATTCTTTATGATGCCAAAAACCAATTAATAAGTATGAAACCAAGCCAACCGCTTCCCAACCAAAGAACAGCTGCATGAAGTTATTCGACATAACCAACATAAACATTGAGAAAGTAAATAAAGATATATAGCTAAAGAACTTAGTATAGCCATCATCATCGTCCATATAGCCAATGGTGTAAATATGTACCATGAGTGAGACAAACGAAACAACTACCAACATAACTGAAGTTAGATTGTCAACCAAAAATCCAACGCTGACATTAAGACTGCCAATTTGCATCCAAGTATAGATGTTCTGGTTAAAAATATCGCCTTTATCTAAAACATGATGGTTAAACACATATAGGGCCAATACAGTTGAAACTAACACGCCCAAAATAGTGATAGTATGTGTTGCTTTTCGACCCAACATGCCGCCAAAAAAACCAGCAATAATAGCGCCTAATAATGGGGAAAGAGCAATTGTTAAATAAATATTTTCCATAATAATTAACCCTTTAGACTGTTGGTAACATCAACATTAATACTGCCTTTATTTCTAAATAATAAAGTTAGAATTGCTAATCCAATTGCCACTTCAGCTGCTGCCACTGTTAGGATAAAAAATACAAAAATTTGCCCAGCCTCATTACCTAAAAAATGAGAAAACGCAATAAAATTAGTATTAACCGCTACTAAAATTAACTCAACACACATTAACAAAGTAATAATATTGGTGCGATTGACAAAAATACCTACCAGACCAATACAAAAGATAATAGCACTTAAAATTAGATAATCACTCAAACTAATCATTAGTCATCCTCCTTATTTGGTGTTGCAATTGAAACCAAACGCACTCTATCTTTAGCTTGAACATTAACTTGCTCAGAAATTGATTGTTTCTTACGATTGATCTCATTACGATGAACCAAAGTAATGGCTGCAATAATAGCAATTAAAAGCAACACTGCCGCTAGTTCAAACGGATAAACGTAAGTAGTATAAAGTTGTAAAGCTAATACAGTAATATTACTATAATCAGCCCCATGCCTTGTTGGCGCTGCAACAACATCTAAACCAAACTGTGTGCCGCCAAGTACCAATGTCATCTCAGCAATAATAACTGCCGCTACAATTAAACCAAGAGGTAAATAACCGGCAAATTTTGCTCGTAAGGTTGATTTGTCAATATTGAGCATTTTGATCACAAATAGGAACAGTACCATTACTGCACCAACGTAAACCAAAATCAAGGTAATGGCCAAAAATTCTGCCTCAAGCAATATCCAAATACTGGCTGCAGAGAAAAATGATAGTATCAAAAATAATACTGCTTTAGCTGCATTACGCGAAAAAATCATCGCAAGTGAACTGACCACAAACCAAAATGAAAAAACATAAAATAATATTTGCTCGAATTCCATAATTATTACCTATACTTTGAATCTTCCAGCTTGGTTTTATTGATCATCTCTTCATTTTTTTTGCCGACTTCTAAAAGGCGTTCTTTGGTAATAACACTGCCCTCTCTAGAATCAAATACATAATCAAAAATCTGCGTTTCAACAATTGCATCAACTGGGCAAGCCTCTTCACAAAATCCACAAAAAATACACTTAAATAAATCAATGTCATATTGTGTAGTACGTCGTGTTCCGTCCTCTCTCATTTCTGACTCAATGGTAATTGCATTAGCTGGGCAAACTGCCTCACACAATTTACAAGCAATACAACGCTCTTCACCGTTAGGGTATCGACGTAGTGCATGCAAACCTCTAAACCTTGGTGAAATCGGCGTTCTTTCTTCTGGGAACTGAACGGTAATTTTTTTATTAACCATTTCTTTAGCGGTTATTTTCATACCGCCACGCAATTCACCCAAACTAAAGTCTTTTGCTAATTTTTTGATATTTTTAATCATAAATTAAACACCTTTAGAACCATGGTCCTATGTGAAGTTGTGTCATTAAAGCAACAACAAAAATCCAAACAATTGTAAATGGTAAAAATACTTTCCAAGATAGACGCATGATCTGATCATATCTAAAACGTGGAAAAGTTGCACGCACCCATAAGTACAAAAACATAAAGAAAGTTGCTTTTGCTAATAGCCAAATAATGCCTGGTACCCATGCAAAGAAGCCTTCCAAAAACGTTCCTTCAAATGGCGAATGCCAACCACCAAAAAACATAATAACAGCCAGCACCGCCATTAAAATCATATTGGCATATTCTGCTAGGAAAAATACGGCAAATGTCATACCTGAATACTCGACATGTGTACCGCCTACAATCTCTGATTCTCCTTCTACTACATCAAATGGTGCACGGTTAGTTTCTACTAAGGCAGAAATAAAAAATACAATCATCATTGGAAATAACGGAATCCAATACCAATGCATGATACTTCCTTTTTGAGCCATGACAATATCGTTTAAATTAACACTACCAGCAATCATCACAACTGTTACTAGCGCGAAACCAATCACAATCTCATAAGACACTAAAAGCGAAGCACTACGAAGTGCGCCTAAAAGTGGGTACTTAGAATTAGAAGCCCAGCCTGCCAAGATAATGCCATAAACACCAATAGAGCCAATTGCCAAAACGTAGAGCAAACTAACGTCTAAATTAGTTACATAAATCCCTTCATCAAAAGGAACAACGGCCCAAACTGCAATTGCAGGAGCAATAGCTAATACTGGTGCTAAAAGGAATAAGTAAATATTAGCCTTGGTCGGAAAAATTATTTCCTTAGTCATTAATTTCAATGCATCTGCAATTGGCTGTAACCAACCCTTAGGACCAACACGGTTAGGACCGATACGCAACTGCATATAACCAATCACTTTTCGCTCAGCATAGGTGAAATAAGCCACCACTAACATGAGTGGCATTACTAAAGCAATTGCCTTAATTAAAATAATTAAAATAGCTGCAATAGAGCCATCAAACCATGGAATCAACTCATGTATCAGTTCAACAAATGATTGCCACAACGCCATCATGAACCTCCTCCTGTTGCATGATTTGCATTAACAAATACACAATTATTTGCAACTGATTCACTAACAACAACTGGTACGCCTAGGTATTCACCATCTTGAGTTACTTCCAATTTTTTGGCAGTTGCTTTATTCATTGATGCTGTATTTATTTTTCCGATCTTTGTTGCTTGTAATGAAGCAGAATGCCTTGATAAAGCATCTATTGAGTAAGGAGACTTTTGCCAAATAACGTTAATACCACGCTTGACTTTAATATCAATATTTTCATCATGCACATGCTGCTTATGACTTTGGTGCACAACCTCACTAGCGGCTTGTGAAGAATCTGCATAATGAAAACCTGGAAGCTCTAACAAATCTGCCAACACTTTTAATATCTTCCAAGCTGGCTTTGCCTCACCTGGCGCACTGACTGCTGCTGGGAATGTTTGCACTTCGCCATCAATATTAACATGAGACCCTGATGTTTCATAAAAACCTGCCATTGGCAATAAGACATCTGAATACTGTGATACCGACTCATCTTTAAAGCTATTTAAAGAAATAACAAATGTATCGTTACTACTCAACGCTTCAATAGCTTGTATAGAATTATGAAAATCATATTGTGGATAAACATCTAACAAAATATATGCTTTTAAATCGTCCGCCAACATGGCGTTTGCATCCAAGCCATTTTTACCTGGAACAAAGCCAGTTAAATTAGCTGCATTTGAATTCGCAGTTGCACTCACATTAAGTGTTGTTGAATTTGTTTGCTGTGCAATTTCATGAATTAAATTTGAAATACTTAATGCTTGCGGATTGTTAATAACGTGCTCACCTAAAATAATCACAGAATTATCTGAATCTGATAATTGATTAGCTAATTGCTGTGCTGAATCAGAAACTTCAACACTCTCTAAATACTCTGGAATCTCAGCATGTGCATCTTGTAAAATTGATTTTAATACACCTGCCAAAGTTGCCGCCATTTGACTTGGTGGAATAATATTTTCACTATTAAGTTTGTAATTAAAATCAAACGCCGTTGCATTCATTACATCAATACTAGCGCCAGAAAGGTTAGCTTTGCGCAGACGATGATTAATCATTGGTTGTTCTAATCGTAGGTTAGATCCAATAACAAGTGCATGATCAACACCTTCTAAACCAGCTAACTTAATATTAGATTCAAGAGCAATTGTATTGTTCGAATCTTTAATATTAAGACGATAGTCAATATTCTCAGAGCCAACTTCTCTTAGAATCTTTTGTAATAAGTGAAACTCTTCTAGCGTTGCTGTATTTGAAGCCAATGCACCTAATTTATCTGCTTGACGAGCGTTAAACACATTATTAGCCAAACCTCGAATAGCAAAATCAAGCGCAACATTCCATTCAACCTCTTGCCACTTGCCTTCTACTTTAATTTGTGGTGCGAGCAATCTATCCTCATGAGATAAACCCTCATAAGAAAAACGATCTCTGTCTGAAATCCAAGTTTCATTAAAGCTATCATTATCTTTGGCAACAACGCGCTTAACCTTGCCTTTATAAGTTTGCACATAGATATTTGAACCTACCAAATCATGTCTTGCAATGTTTGAAACCGCATTCATTTGCCAAGATCTTAATTCATAACGGAAAGGCTTTGAAGTTAGTGCGCCCACTGGACAAACATCAATCATATTGCCTGAAAGCTCTGACTGGATACCTTCTTCTAAAAACGGCTCAATCTTTAAATCTTCACCACGACCAGTACCCCCCATTTCCATAATACCAGCTACTTCGGCGCCAAAGCGCACACAACGCGTACAATGAATACAGCGTGTCATATCTGTTTGAATCAGTGCGCCAATATCACTATCAGCGACAATACGCTTACCTTCGCTAAAGCGCGAAACATCTGAGCCATAGTCCATGGCCACGTCTTGCAGCTCACACTCACCACCTTGATCACAAATTGGGCAATCTAGCGGATGGTTAATGAGCAAAAATTCCATCACTGCTTTTTGAGAAGCCTTAGCTTTTTCATTTTGAGTGTGAATTTTCATACCGTCGGCAATTGGCGTAGAACAAGCTGGTTGAGGCTTAGGAGCACCTTCAACATCAACCAAACACATACGACAGCTAGCGGCTATTGATAATTTTTTGTGATAGCAAAATCTTGGCACACTGATACCTTCTCTATCAGTAACAGCGATTAGCATTTCACCTGCTTTGGCGTTAACTACATTACCGTCAATTTCAATTTCAATATCAGCCATTATCCTTTCACCATACTCTTGCCATGCTCGATGTAATATTCGAACTCTTCGCGGAAATTTCTCAAGAAACTTTCAACTGGCATCGCTGCAGCATCGCCAAGTGCACAAATTGTATTGCCAATAATCTTATCTTGAACCCCTAAAAGCAAATCAATGTCATCGGCTTTTCCATTGCCATCCATAATACGTTTTAACACACGATACAGCCAACCTGTGCCTTCACGACATGGTGTACATTGACCGCATGACTCATCGTAATAAAAGTGTGCTAATCGCGTCAATGCTTCAACCATACACGTTGAATCATCCATTACAATAACTGATCCTGCGCCTAACATAGAGCCTGCCTTATCAATACCGTCGTAATCCATGGTCATACCCATGGCAACTTCTGCCGTTAATACCGGTGTTGAAGATCCACCTGGAATCACTGCCTTTAATTTACCGCCATCACGAACACCGCCTGCCATTTCAAGCAAATCTTTAAAAGGCGTGCCCATTGGCACTTCAAAATTAGATGGTTTATTAACATGACCAGAAACTGAAAACAACTTACAACCGCCAGAATTTTCAACACCAATATCGGCAAACCATTGTCCGCCTTGGGCTAATATTTCAGGTACTGATGCAAAGCTTTCGGTATTGTTAATCGTGGTCGGTTTGCCAAACAAGCCAATATTAGCTGGGAATGGCGGCTTAAATCTTGGCTGACCCTTTTTGCCTTCAATTGATTCTAAAAGTGCAGTTTCTTCGCCGCAAATATAAGCGCCTGCACCTAAGTGTGCATACAAGTCAAAACTAATTTCACTGCCATCTAAGTTTTTACCTAGTAAACCCGCAGCGTAAGCTTCTTTTAGCGCACCTTCAAAACGATAGAATGGCTCCATAAACTCACCACGGATATAGTTATAGCCAACCGTTGCATTCATCACAAAACTACCAATCGCCATGCCTTCAATCACTGCGTGGGGGTTGAATCTTAAAATATCTCTGTCTTTACAAGTGCCTGGCTCGCCTTCGTCTGAATTACAAACTACATATTTTTGCACATTAGCATTACGTGGCATAAAGCTCCACTTAAGTCCAGTTGGAAAACCTGCACCGCCGCGACCACGCAAACCAGAAGTTTTTAATTCATCAATAATTTGTTCAGGAGTAAACTCTCCTTTAAGGATTTTTCGCCAAACTGAATAACCACCATTTGCCTCATAGGTTTTGAGAGACCATGATTTCTTTTGATCTAAGGTTTTAAAACAAACTTCATTCATTTTAGACCATCCACAATTTCATCAATCTTATCGGCTGTTAAGTTTTCATAGTATTGATCACCAATTTGAAACATTGGCGCACCTACACAAGCGCCTAAGCACTCAACTTTTTTAACGTTAATCAGCCCATCTTTAGTGACTTCACCAGTTTTTACACCTAATTTTTTCTCTAGGTGTGAAACCAAATCGTCGGCGCCATTCAGCATGCAAGAAATATTATGGCAGATTCGAATGGTGTGCTTACCAACCGGCTTGTGATTATAATTTTCATAAAAGGTTGCCACTTCTTGTGCAGCAATGCCTGGCATATCTAAATAATCAGCAACAGCTTGAATAGCCTCAGGCGTTAGGCTATTTTCATTTTCTGTTTGAACAATTTTTAGCGCCTCCATCACAGCAGAACTCTGTCGTCCTTCTGGATATTTTGCTATCCAAGCGTCAATTTGTTTTTTTGCTTTACTTGAAATCATCTGTCTATCTCACCAAATACAATATCCTGCGTACCAATAATGGTAACTACGTCAGATAGCATATGGCCTCTTGCCATCTCATCCATCGAAGCTAAATGTGCAAAACCCGGTGCTCTCATCTTGACTCGATAAGGTTTGTTTGCACCATCAGATACTAAATACACACCAAACTCGCCTTTCGGGTGCTCAACTGCAGAATAAACCTCACCTTCTGGCAAAGAATAACCCTCAGTAAATAGTTTAAAGTGATGAATTAACGACTCCATATCATCTTTCATATCAACACGTTTTGGCGGTGATACTTTATGATCATCACTCATGACTGGGCCAGGATTTTGACGCAACCAATCAACACATTGTTTAATAATTCGATTTGATTGGCGCATTTCTTCCATGCGCACTAAATAACGATCGTAACTATCACCAGTAACGCCAACCGGAATATCAAACTCTAACTGGTCATATACCGAATACGGCTGATTTTTTCTAAGATCCCAAGCCACGCCAGAACCACGAAGCATTGGGCCAGTAAAACCCATTTGTTTGGCGCGATTAGCAGAAACAATGCCGATATTAACCAAACGTTGTTTCCAAATACGGTTGTCAGTTAACAAGTCATCATATTGCTTAATACTCTTAGGGAATTCTTTTGCAAAATCATCGATAAAGTCCAATAATGAACCTTGTCGATTTTCATTCATGACTTTTAATTCTTTTTCAGTTCGAAAATCTGACTCTAAATACTGAGGCATACTATCAGGAAGGTCACGATAAACGCCACCCGGACGATAATAAGTTGCATGCATACGAGAGCCTGATACTGCCTCGTAACAATCAATTAATTTCTCACGTTCACGGAAGGCATAAAGAAAAATACTCATCGCACCCACATCAAGGCCATGTGTACCTAGCCACATCAAGTGATTTAACAGGCGAGTAATCTCATCAAACATAACTCGAATATATTTAGCACGCTCTGGTACTTCGAGCTCAAGCATGGTTTCAATCGCCATAACATAAGCATGCTCATTACACATCATTGAAACGTAGTCTAAGCGATCCATATAACCAATAGATTGATTGTACGGCTTAGACTCTGCTAATTTTTCAGTACCTCGATGAAGCAGTCCAATATGTGGATCTGCGCGTTCAATGACTTCACCATCAATTTCTAAAATCAGGCGCAATACACCGTGCGCTGCAGGATGTTGCGGGCCAAAATTAAGGGTGTAGTTACGAATCTCAGCCATCTTATTTTCTAATTACTCTCGGCACGTTTACGTTAGGCTCAATGCTTACAGGTTCATAAACCACACGACCTAATTCTTCGTCATAACGCATCTCCACTTCGCCAATCATTGGAAAGTCTTTACGCAGTGGATGCCCTACAAAACCATAGTCTGTCAAAATACGGCGTAAATCAGTATGGTTCTCAAACAAAATGCCCATCAAGTCAAACGCCTCACGCTCATACCAGTCGGCCGATGCCCAAATACCAGTCACAGATTTAATAATTGGCTCTACCCCATCAACATAAGCCTTAACACGAATCCTTTGATTTTTACTAACCGATAATAGGTGATAAACTACAGCAAAACGTTTGTCACTTTCATTTTCACTACCTTGGGTCTCTCTTCCTCTACCAAAACCAGAAGAGCTAGCATCAGCGTTCCAATCTGATTGGCCATAAGTTAGATAATCAACACCACATAAGTCAATCAAAGTATCAAAAGAGAAAAAATCTCTAAGCTTTAAACAGACTTTAATAATGTCATTAGAATCAACTGTTAAAGTCAACTCTCCAAATGCTTCGACTAAGGCATCATCGCCAAATTCTTCAATTAATAATTCTTTCAATTCTTCCATTATGTTCTCGCAATGGTATTGGTACGACGAATTTTATCTTGTAATTGCAAAATACCATAAAGCAGTGCCTCTGCTGTTGGTGGGCAACCTGGCACATAAATATCAACTGGAACAATACGATCACAACCACGCACAACCGCATAGGAATAATGATAATATCCGCCACCGTTTGCGCAAGAACCCATTGAGATTACCCATCTTGGCTCAGGCATTTGGTCATAAACCTTTCTAAGTGCTGGTGCCATTTTATTAGTTAATGTACCTGCCACAATCATTAAATCAGATTGGCGAGGGGTTGGGCGGAATACAATACCAAAACGGTCTAAATCATAACGCGAGGAACCTGCCTCCATCATTTCTACCGCACAACAAGCCAAGCCAAAGGTCATTGGCCATAGTGAACCTGTTCTTGCCCAGTTGATAACTTTGTCAAGTGACGTGGTGACAAAGCCTTCTTTCATTAAACCTTCAATAGCCAAAAATTACTCCCACTCCAGTGCGCCGTTCTTCCATTCAAATATGAAGCCCACCACCAGTAAAAATAAAAAGACACTCATGCCAACAAAGCCAAACCAACCTAATTGTGACTGAACAACTGCCCAAGGAAATACAAAAGCAACTTCTAAATCAAACAAAATAAAAAGGATTGCAACTAAATAGTAGCGTACATTGAAATACATACGTGAATCATCAAAAGCAGGGAAGCCACATTCGAATTGAGAATTTTTTTCTTCGTCTGGTTTGCTTGGGCCCAGCAAATAACCAATCAACATTGGTCCTACGCCAAAAGCAACGCCTAGAAAAATAAAAACCATGATAGGTAAGTAATTTTCTAACACCTAATCAATCTCCCTTTACCTCTTGATAGAAGTCAAATATTATATCTAATTTACAAAATAACAAAGAAATAATTTAAGCATAAATATTGCTAATTTATTGCTTAACTTCCGTGCCACCTACTGTTAGTTGATCTATTTTTAAACTTGGCTGTCCCACACCGACTGGTACAGATTGTCCATCTTTGCCACACACACCAATACCGCTATCTAGCTTAAGATCATTCGCTACCATTGATATTTTTTTAAGCACCTCATCGCCAGAGCCAATTAGAGTGGCACCTTTTACTGGCGTGGTGATTTTTCCATTTTTAATTAAATAAGCTTCATTTGCCGAGAATACAAATTTACCTGAAGTAATATCCACCTGGCCACCATCAAAATTCACTGCATAAAGTCCATCTTCCACTGAAGTAATCATTTCATTCAAATTATCCGATCCGTTAAGCATGTAAGTATTAGTCATTCTTGGCATAGGAATATGTGCATACGACTCACGCCTCGCATTACCGGTTGATTTTTTACCCATTAACCCAGCATTAAGCTTATCAAACAGATAGCCTTTTAAGATGCCATTCTCAATTAGCGTGGTATTTTGTGTTGGTGTGCCCTCATCATCAATCGTCAAACTGCCACGTCGGTTAGCCAAAGTACCATTATCTACAATCGTACATTTATCACTCGCTACCTGCTCACCAATTCTATCTGTAAATACGGAAGAGCCTTTACGATTAAAGTCCCCTTCCAATCCGTGTCCAATCGCCTCATGCAATAAAACTCCTGGCCATCCTGGGCCAAGTATCACTGGCATATTACCCGCTGGCGCACCTTTAGCCTCTAATGCTACTAATGCTTGTCGAATAGCCTCATTGGTATATATTTCAGCTAAGTTATGATCAATAAAATATCGATAATCATATCGACCACCGCCGCCACTAGAGGCGTGTTCAACTCTGCCATCATGCTCAACAATCACACTGACACTAACGCGCACCATTGGGCGATAATCTTTCTGATAAACGCCATCAGTAGAAACAATTAAAACTTCTGTATAAGCACCTGAGAGTGATGCGCTCACTTGCTTAACTTTAGGCTCTTTCCTGGCAATTAAATCAATTTTTTTTAATAAATCTACTTTCTCTTCAGAAGTCAAACTTCCCAATGGGCTTAAACCATTATATTTCGCCACTTGTGGTACCGAATGAAAAGCCTGGATAGGTTGTGGTGACTGGTGTTTAGAAATTCCCCTTGCAAATTCAGCGGCTTTTTCAATGGCCTTAATATTTAAATCGTCAGAATAAGCAAAACCAGTTTGCTCACCTTTAACTGCCCGAGTTCCTACGCCGTGGCTAATATGATAAGTGCCAGACTTAACAATACTTTCTTCTAAAAACCAAGATTCAGCCACAGAATGTTGGAAATATAAGTCTGCATAATTAACGCCTTTAACAGCTAAAGAAGATAATAGTGATGTGATTTTTTCTTGATTTAGATGATGATCATCTAATAATTGTTCGATCATAATTTAGCTTATTGGCTACTCAATAACAGGATTATCCCATGGGCCAGTGATTTTATACTCAAGATCAACCACCTTATCTACAATCTTATCAATCAATTTCCCTTTAAATACTACCTCATCAACCGCCCAAACCCCAAGACCAATCAAGCCACCACCTGCAAGTGCCGTGGCTACAGGTACAGCATCGCCCACTGCCGGGCTTACTCTAGCGTTTAGATCATACTCCTCTTTGATAAGGTCACTTTGACCAGTTAATCTAATAATGCCTGAGCTTGCATCTAGCTCAAACTTTTCAATCCTTGCTAGTGATTGCCCAATATGCAGTTTGATTTCGATATCATCATAAGCAAACCCTTTTTCTGTTACATCGGCAACATCTAGCTTTAAACGCTTAGCGATAGATTTAATATTAAGTAATGACAAAACTCGACCAATATTCGGGTCTTGGTCAGTAAATGAACCTTTCTTTACATTCATCACCACATAACCAATAACCTGCTCAATACTCATATTCCAAGGTGCGCATTCACAAGACAAGCGAATATCAAAATCAAACCCACCGCCCTTAACCTTTTCTTTAATATTTAATTTATCTAAAAAATCAGAAAGTTGCTTACCCTCTGCTTGGGCGATTAATCGAGTCCTTCCATCAAGCCAAGCGCCATTAAAACTAAGTGCCTTATCGCTAACACCTACACCCTCAAATTCCAAATTATTAATAATCAGTATATTATTTTCAGAAATCAAATCCACCTTTAAATCTGGCACTTGATACTCATCAACATAAATACCTTTAGAGCTTAGTCGCATACTGGGTATATCGCTCGGACTAATATTAAATTCTCCCTTAATTGCATCCAATGTAGATACCTGTAGCCCCAATACTTCAACTTTAGGATCCTTACCTTTTTCGGTAAAAATCACCACATTGCCCTTAATCATTTCAGATTCAATTCTCGCAATCCAAGACTTATCCAACTGCTGTCTAATATAAAGTTCGGCGCCGCTGTTATTATTAATTAATTCAACTCTAAAGTTAGACTTATCATCATCGCCTCGGTTGTTAGGATTAACACGAATATCAAATGGGATACCGCGAATATCGCCTACACCTTGAGAAGTGATTTCATTATTATGAAAAGCCAACTTTGAGTCAAAATCCTCAATCACTAATGAACCTTCTAACGTGGTCAATCGGTTGTCTTGAATAGTTAGATCAACATCTATTATTGATTCCCTATCATCCAAAGGAATGACTAGCTTCATATCACCATTGACTCTACCTGATAGGCTAAATTGATCTAACACATCGTCAACATCAGAGCCAAGCGGTGCGTCTGCCAAAAACTGCATTAGCCTTTCACTTTGAGTAGTAATCTTACCAAGCACTTCAACATCTAATTTTTCTGCAGCCATATTAGGAATCTGTACCGTAATATCGCTCAAATCCATACCATTGAGCTTGGTGTCATTGACCATTACCAAAAGCTTGGTACCGTCAGTACTTATGTCTGCATCCAGATGCTTTAAAGGCTGCCAATCGTTGTTAAACAATAATTCGGTATCACTCAAATGTGCTGTTATTTCTGTTTTAACTGGCGCCCGCAATGACAAGTTTCTTTTAAGCTTAAGCCTTACATCGCTCAATTGGCCATCAACAAATGCACCTCTTAGCCAATTATGTGTTGTATCGCCTATTAGTTTTACTGGCAAATAATCACTGATATCATTAACTTGGATCTTGTCTAGATAGCTCTCAAACTCAACAAAATCGCTCCCTTGTTCAGAAAATAATTTAAAGTGCGCTGTTAATGAAAATTCATCATTACTAATTAACAATGGCAATGTTAAGAATTTATCTCGTTCAGATTGCACAACAGAAAGAGTACTAGCAATATCAACCTTACCCAAATCATAGCCCAAATCTCCAAAATCAAGCTCTTGGTTAGATATTTTCAATAACAATTGTGATTCGTTTCTACTAAGTACAATTGGTGCAATTTGTATTGTTTCGCTATCTTTTATAAATAAAGTTTTATTAATATTTAATGATTTAAAGAAATGCATAGTTTCTAAATTTTCACTAGAAACCAACTGCCTAATTTCATCAATACCAAACTCTCTATTTTGCGGATCAGGATTAGAATATAGACTCAGCGTGTCAAAATAAATATCACTAGGATGATAAATGTCTTCAAACAAACTCATTAAATTAAGCCGCCACTTAAGTATATTAACCGAAGCAATCGGTTGTTTTTTCTCGGGTGAAGATACTTTAAGATCATGAATCCTTAAAGCAAGGCCTTTTCTTTCAAAATCAAAAGTGATTTTTCTCAACTCAACATTTAAATCACTAAGATGAGAAATTTGATGCTCAATCGGCCCTTTGATCAAACTTGGAAAAGCCACAAAAAAAGCAACTGATAATACAACTAATAAAGCAACAATCGCACTAATCCAAGTACTTACTTTTAGTACTGTTAAGCCGTGAGAAAGAGTCTTTTTTATCATGCTAGGGTAATTCTACATTACACACCCAATAATGTCGGACGAATTAAAAATAAGTAGCGATTTATCTTTGCAGTTGAAACAAACCTTTAGCTCTATTTTTTTCAACATTATTCCAATCAAATACTTGGCCATTCATAGCAACATACACACCACTTTGATTACCTTGTGCTGCACTCAGTGCCACGCCCAAATTAAACAATGCATCAGAATTATTAATCGAATAAGGAATCATCGAGCCAAATAATACAATAGTTTTGTCTTTAACCTTCTCGCCCAACAATTTAGCAGTATCGACCATGGTATCGGTACCATGAGTAATGATAATTTTATCGCTATCTGACTCAAGACATTTGGATAATATTAATTGACGATCTTCATCGCTCATATCCAAAGAGTCTTTTAAAAACAATACTTCAGATGTCGTATCAACCATCGATCGACCACGATTAAGCATATCAACAATATGAGTACTGCCAAATTCTAACTCACCTGTTAGCTCGTTATAAACTTTATCGATTGTACCGCCAGTAATAAAAAACTGAATATTCATGACAACTATTATATTAAAAAAAAATCAGAAATTTTATGAATGGCACTATTTACACTCTCTTGCCAAAGATATCAGTACCGAT